>NZ_JAQIVI010000006.1:29829-40547 GCF_028618695.1 Natrinema soli
TCGGTCAGCAACGAGATGATCGACTTCCACGATCTCACCCCTTCCGAGCAAACGTTCCTGACGACGGCCCAGACTGGCGAAGACGGGGGCTACTCGGAGTTTTTGCTCGAAGTCAATGAGTGGTCGAAACCACTCGCACTCCACGTGAACGACTACGAAGTCTCCGTCCTCGACGATGACCTCGATCCGTGGGAGTATCTCGCCGAGAACCGGTATATCGACGTCGACGACGCCGGATACCTTGCCGCAGAGGACCGACTCGATGAGTACGAGATTCCGAAGGCGGTGCTCGAGGAGGTGGATCTGGATGAGATCGACAAGGAGCCCGAGACCGACGAGGCGGTCGTCGAGCACGCCGATCGGGAGCGAGCCGATGTGGAGACCGAATATCACGAAAGAGACGTTAGTGAGACTGTTGAGGCCAGTCAAGGAGCGACAGCAGCTGCAGATGAGGGAGCGGAGGAACCGCATGAAGAAGCAGTAGAAGAACCGCATGAGAAGGTAGCAGAGGATTTGCGTGCTGAAGCGGCAGAAGATCGAGGCGACGATCTCTCCACGATCTCTGGAGTCGGCGAGACGTACGCAGGATATCTCGCCGACGCAGGTGTCGAGACGGTTGGCGAGCTCGCTGTGGCAGATATTGGGTCTCTTTCAGAGGAGACGTCGATCCCGCTCACACTGCTTGATGAGTGGGCTGATGCTGCCAGCACGATGTGTGAACCGGAGACCGCGAGTGGTGACGCTTTTTCGACCACGGAGGTGACAACCGATGCAGACGACTGAGAAAACCGAGAGTACCCCCAACAGCGATGCTGAGTCGCTCGAGTGGATCGTTGCAGAGGACGAGCAAGTGAAGCAGGTCTCCGACCTGGACGTGCAGTGGACCGGCACACCACTGTTTCGAGGCGGATTTCGGACGTATTTGGTCGCACTCGGCTTCGTGGCGGTCGCGCTCGCTCTGGCGACCGAGAGCATCGCCGGGGTCACAACAGGACCGTCGCTCGTCGGACTCGAGCCCTACACGCTCGAGACAGCACTCATCACTGCCGAGATTCCACTCTGGTGGCTGAGTGCTGTCCCCATTCTGGTTGGTCTGACAGGCATCGCGATCGGTGTGCGTCCGATTGTTCGGGCGCTTCGCACGACGTACGTCCTCACGTCGAAGAAACTCTACGTCCGCACGCGGGGAATTCGTGGCGATGGGTTCACGAAACTCCCGCTCGACCGTGTCGTCGACACCACTTTGCAGCAGTCCCCTATCGGCCAGCTGCTGTCGTATGGCACTGTCACGTTCAGTACGTTCGACCACACGTCGCCCGAAATTCAGTGCTGGGCGATCGAGGACCCAACAGAGCTTCACGAACGAGTGCTCGAACTCGAAGCCTCCGCTGCCTCGCCACTTGAGCGTAAACAAGAGTACATCCGAGTTGTGCCGTCGACAGGCGAGCGAGCGCCACCGGAAGTCATCAACCAGGTCCGTCCCTTGCACGACGTCCGACGAGGTGGGCTATCGTGGTGGCAACAGCTCAACCCGCTTTCGGATCCCGACCCGCTCACGTTCGAGTTTGTGATTTACAGCGACGGGACGGATTCGCCGATCGAATTCTACTACACCTGCGAGCAACACCTGTCCACGCTCTATGACCGGCTCAACTCGGCCTACCCCGACTCCGTGGAAATCGAGCGTGTGACTGTTGACTTTGCGGAGAAGCTCATCACTCCACAGCAGTACTCGTACGACGAGTTCGAGACCGCCCTCGAGAACGGCACGCTCCAGTGTACGCCCGCGGAAGTCGAGGCGCTTGTTCGTGTCCGTGGCTCCAAACCGACGCTTGCTGATGGAGGAGCGACGGCCATCAGCGAGCAGGTCGATCGAGACAGCACTGCCGAAGAGAGCACCAGTACGGAGGAGTCCGATTCCAATCTCCCACTCGGCACGCAACTCCCGAGTGTTGACCTCGATACACTCCGTGCGAAAGAGGAGGCAGAAAACCGCGATCCAGGGTCGCTCACGTTCTCCCTCGAGACGCCAGTCGACACTGGTGAGGGTGTGCTTGCGCGCCCCCATCCGGATGAGGTTGAACCGTATGGGTTGCGGTGGACCGGCAGTGGAGATCCAATGGCGGCGATCAAGAAGTTCGATGGGCAGATGGGTAAGGACGATCGGACGAAGGCGACCTCACACGCGCCGCTAACCGTGCTGATCGATCACTTTGCAAGCACGGATCACCCGATCGTCTTCCAGGCCGCGTTCGAAGGCGAGCCCGATCTGACGAAAGAGGGTGAATACCACATCGACGAAATCGAACAGGGGCGTGAGACGCTATGGGGTGAAGCCGCCATAGCCCTTGAAGAGCTTCTACGCGGTCCAAAGAATAGCGAGTTGTCCTCGTCGCGGTCAGAGTCACTCAGTGAATCTCGATCTAAGCGCATCGACGAAGTCAAAAACGAAGACTGGGGACATACGTTCACGACCAACCTGCGGGCGGTGACTGTCCCTACGAACTCGTCTCTGAGCGATACATCCGAAATCGAACACGACCTCCGGAACCTGAGTACCGTGTTCGATCCGCTTGCGGGTGACTACTACAAACTCGAGAGCGAAACCCTCCACGAGAAAGGAGTTCTTGAGCGAAGCAGGCGCAAGCAGTCGCGACGCTGTTTCAATCGGTTTCTCGAGGGTGAGGTCGTCGCTGGTGGGCGGGTGAGCCGCTCCGAACCCGACCTCCATCTCGATCCCGCCGAACTCTGCAACATGATCATCGTCCCCAGTACCGAGCATTTGACTGATGAAGCAGTCAAAGAGACGCACGCGAATCCCGAAAGCCGCACGGCCCTCCCCGGGTTGGACACCGCACAACGCCGCCAGTACACCACGGGAATGGTTCTCGGCCAGGACGCTAACAGTGCCGTCGAGGGGCCGCTTCGGTTACCACCGAACCGTCAGTCGCGCCACTGGTTGCTTTGTGGCGCGACTGGCTCTGGGAAAAGCCAAGTCACGTACCACATGTTGCGCTCACTCGCCGAGACGACACCAGGGCCGAACGTCCTCTTCGACCCGAAAGGCGACAACATGTGTAAGAACTACCTGATGGCCCACTACAAGAGATTCGGGAATCTCGACGACGTGTACTACTTCCGCGAGCCAGGAACACTGCCAGCCATCTCGTTCTTCGATATTCGATCAGCGCTCGAGGGGAATGATCGAGAGACAGCAGTCAAGGAGAAAGTCGACCACTTCCACGAACTGATGCGGATGATCATGGGAGCGGAGAAGTACGAACAGGCGTTCGTGGCGAACGAAGTTCTGACGTTCCTGATCCAGGCATTGTTCGATCCGAAACACGGTGACGATGTCTTCGGGTTGGATGATCTCGTCGACGCCGCGACGCGAATGCACCATCATCAGGAGCTGCCGGAGGTTTCGGAGATCAATGCCGACATCCACGATTCACTCGCCGCGCAGTTCGCAAAGGACGAGAACCAGTTCGACACGACGATGGGGGCGGTGATGAACCGGCTGAACAAACTGAAAGAGGATCGCCACCTTCACTGGATGCTTCGACACAAACCCGGTCGCGAAGCCGAATCCACCGGAGATGATCTCTACGGCTTCCACCAGCAGGAAACCCACTTCGACTTCAGTGAGTTCCTCGATGAAGATGTCACCATCCTGTTCGACCTCGGCGATCTCACGCTCGACGCCCAGCGTGGGTTCACCACAGTGATGTTGAGTGATCTGTGGCACTCGATCCAACGACGGCGGCGGACGAACCCTGAGAATGTGGTCAACGTCATCATGGAAGAGGCTGCACCGTTCGTCGCGACTGAACTGGTCGCCGATCAACTGCTCCCTCAGGGTCGATCGTCGGGACTGAGCCTCGGGTTCATCATGCAGTATCCCGAGCAGGTCAAGAAGTACCACAATGGGACCGGTGCATACGAGGAACTGCTGACAGAGGTGCATACGAAACTGATTGGTGATATCTCGATGAAGGATCGGTTCGCGAAGACGTTCACGCACGACGAGTTGTCTGTGGAGGATGTCCGGAACCGGAACAACCGGATGGCAGCGGGCGAGTGGTTCACGAAACTCGTCTCCCCTGGGTTCGGTGAGGATCGGCCAGCGCCGTTGACCTTGCACTCGCCCCCGATCATAAGCGGGCACCCAGAAAGCGACGAACCGTTGACGGCGGCCGAACAACAACAGTTCGACGAAGAGCTTCTGCCGGAAGTACTCGAGCGGACTGAGGACGAATACGGGTTGTACGTACCGTCCCACGAGGACGCGATGGAGTGGTCGAATTGGAGCGACACAGATCGGCGGGCTGGCGCACCGCCAGCGTTGGACGAAGATGAGAGTGAAGTGACGGTGGAGTTCGACGAAAAGAGTGAGGACGCAGACGGCCAGCAGCCGTTCGAGAAGACCAGCCTTGACGATGGGGCCGACGATCAGCACGATGATCGAGACAATAGCAGTAAAGCGGAGGCAGATGTCAGCGAGATCGATCACAACAGCAGTGAAGAGGAGACTACCGACGACGATCCAGCTGGCGTTGCAAATGGAGCCGCCTTCTTCGATCCATCCACGGACGAAGAGGAATGTCCAGTCTCGGACGATGAACTCCGGCGGCGGGGGCTCTCGCAAGACGATGCGATCTTCCTCAAACGCGTCCTCGACGCGATGAACCGTGACCTCCCGGATTACACGCTGTTGGAAGGGATGGAGGAGTTGCAAGAGGACCTTGATGGGGTTGACGTTGATGTGTTGATCGAACTCGAGCTGCTCGAGAGAGAGAAAGTAGATCGACGACCGTACTATACGGTGCTGCCCGCTGGCCGAGAGCTTCTGGATAAGACAGTCACCGCCCAACCGGGGATTGGTGATCTTGGAGAGAAGACGCCACACAAAGTTGGAGTCGAACTCCTGGTGTGCTGGCTCGAGACTTTCGAAGCGGTCGATCGAGTGGAGCGATACTATCAGCAGTCCTCGGAGACGGTGTTCGACGTTGCCGCGTTCGACGTTGATGACGAACTCGTGTGGGTTGGAGAAGTAGAGATGACGTCAAATAACGCGGAGGCAGTTGTGAGTGATTACGAGAAGATGGCTGCGGTCGACGCGGATGCCGTGTGGGCATTCCCGTCTCGTGATGACGCTCAAGAGATCGCGAATGTACTCGCCGATGCAGGACGGCTTCCTGACACCGTGAACGGGCGGGCTGCGCGTTCAATTGTGAAAATCCAAGAGAAGATTGAGCCGTTTGAGGCTGATGGGATGACAACGGTTCAGACGTTCCGGAAACTCAAAGACGAAGTGACCGACAAATGATATATGGGCCAGGGTGCGGTTTACACTTGGAGATATGTGTCGTTTCGGCCTCCGTATCGCAGTACACGCCTCTCAGCGACCGTAGGAGGTTTTTATGAGTTGGCGACAAGCAACTTGCGACGAGATCTACGCGTTCTACACTGAGGAGTTTCCCGAGTACATAGACCAGTTGCCGCCGTTTATCACACCAACGGCACCGAAAGAGTTCGGGATCAGCTTCCGCGAGCGTCATCCGATCCGCAAAGCGGAGCGCCCCGATCGCGACTTCATTCGACGGCCGACGTGGCGTACCGACTCAGATGGCGAGCCGATTGCACAGAACTTCAGCGATTTCGAGGAACTCGTCTCGTTCATCCAATCTCCTGCACGGTACGACCCGTTCCAGGGAAGTGAGTACGCCTTGGCTGATCCCGATCTGCTCGAGAAGAGTGATCCGATTTCGGATGGCGTCTACTACGGGTTAGACAACTGGGACCGACCGTGGGTCCTTGCGGTTGATATCGATGCGAAAGACATCGCGACAGCACGCGCTGAACGCGAACTTGACGAGACCGACCTCGAGATCCAATCGGCAGATACGAGTCGTGACGACACGTTGCTCGCCGAGACTGAGATTCGTGACGCCGACCCGACGGGGTATCCCTACTCGTTCGAGGATATCGACCGTGCGATCGAATATGGCTTCGAAACACGAGACCTCTTCACGGAGGTGTTTGCTGCCGAGGAGACGATGGTTATCTACTCTGGTCAAGGCGTCCATGTCTACCTGCTCGACGACGAGCTTGAATACGGGTACGACGAGAAAAGTCGAGAAGTGCTCAACTACCTCTTGCTCGAGCGCTTTGAGATTCCGATCGATCCGGTTGTGACCGCCGACCGGAGTCGTCTGCTTCGCGTGCCCTACTCGTTGCACGCTGACGTCTGCCGTGTTGTCCAGCCGATCGAGAGCCCAGCGTTCGATCCGCGAACGGAAGCCCGACCACAGGTCCTTGAAACGGAGCGTGAACTCACCCATGATTGACCCACGAGAGACTGACCGAGATGCCTACCTCGCTGCAGCGATCCCAACCAATTACACCGATAACGAGATCGTTCGACTGTTTACCCGCGGGTACGACCGCTACGTCGTCGATAATACACCAGATCGAGAGACACTGCTTTCGGATATCGAACGGTTCGGGACTGCTGCGTTCAAGAGCTCCCAGCGTAACCGTCCGCTCAAGTACCCGTTCGTCGATGAGCCCGCCACGCTCGTTTTGCTGGCTACTCTCAGTACAGTTTGCGTGAGTGAACAACCACGCTTCGAGGACACGCCGCCTCGTCGGAATCAAGTCCTTCACAACATCCGCGAGCTGTTCGCGACCAATCTCCTCGCACTTGTGCATGAGTACGACGATCCGACGCTCTACCAAGAGATGGCTGAGGTCCTCTACGCGAAAGGCCCCAGTCAGGACGGTCCCCACCCGGGTCGCGTTTGTACGGGCGTCAAACCGATGCCCGAATTCGACGAGGAGGAGACTGCCGAAAATGAGTCCGATCTCTACGTGGAAATCCCAATGGCGGCTGCCTCTCGAAAGTGTCTCGCGCGAGCATCCACCGAAGCCACAAGTAGCGATGAGACGGGCGAGATTCGAACGCAGGTCAAGAACAACCATCTCTACGTTCCGCTCGATCACCTCCATGACACTTATCGATCGTACGCAAAGCGGTGTTTTGGCCGGTTACAGGCAGTCCAAGAGGATGAACTCGGCGAGCCACAACGCAAGTGGCTCCGAGACCACGAGACGGCGATCTCCGAGCGGACTGACTACGCCCTCGAGATCGGCCAGTACGAGAAGGTGTGGAAAAACTGGGATCAAGGCGAGCAGATCGTCCGACTGCTCCAAAATGCGGTGCGAGCGTCACCCCAGACTCAGATCGGTGAGTTTCATACTGCTCAGGAGTTGTCCGACGCGCTCGAGGTATACGAACCAGAAAACGAGAGTGAACGAGCCCAGCTCACACAGCTGTCGACCCCTCGAAGTGTAGGGAACTCGCTTGCAGATCACTCATCACATCGATCGGTGACAGTCGATCGGAGTGACCGAGTCAATACGTATCGGATCGGCCACTCGGGTGGTGGATCGCGGCCACTCGAAATTACGGACCTCGAAGACCTGTTTGAACTACCTTGTCTTGCTGCGATGGATGAGCGGCTCCAAGAGGAGAAACCAGTCCGAAAAGACCTCTTCAACCTCGTTCGGATGGTAATGTGGCTCCCGCAGTACCGCGAGAAATCCGTTGACGCGATCACCGATGAACTCAAAGATCTGTTCAGCCGGTGGCCATGGTTCGATCCAGAGATCACTGCCTACCAGATCAAGTACGAAGCCCGACGGGGCGATCGTGGCATTGGCCCCGACGGGAGCACACCCCTGCCGATGAATTGTAATAATGACGATATGCAGCGGTACTGTATCGGCAAAGAGCAGTGCCCCTACTCAATCTATGGTAGCCTCCCATTCCCCGACGACATGTACGACCAACTCGAGCAGACTGACGATTATTTCTGACGATACAGCCGAAAATTCTTGATCGAAAGCACCTGTTCACAGCTCTATTATTTCGGTGGATATCATAAGATCTAAAGACAGAGTATGAGCGTCTTTTCTCACGCAACCATACAAGATATGAAATATATTTATTGTAAATACAACCTCAATGACTACATCCCGTCGGGCATTTTCTGAGCCCTAAAACTGCTAAAAACCCGATTTGATCCAAATTCCCCCGTTCTTTTCCAACAACTTGTTGGGGATCCTACAGTCAACTAATTTTCATTAATTTGCTGATTCAGCCGATACCAGCGGTTTGACCCCCTCGTCGAGCATTTTCAGGCTTCTTCCCCGAAAACGGCGGCTCGTCGAGCATGTTGTTACAGCCTTAGATATGCCCGACGGGATTTTAAAGAGATATGAGGCCGCAAAACAGGTCGTGAATGACGAAAAATCGTCCAAAGGAATGGGGAGGTATGCAGAAAGAGAGGTGTGCGCGACGGGTAGTGAGACGTGGAGAGTTCAGATGGCAAGGGAAGGTGTATGTATCAGAAACTGGAGGTGCGGTTTGGAGGAGTGTGCGGACTCGAGAATGGAGGGATTGAGTTGGGTGTAGAACGGGTGGAAGGCAGGGGCAGTAACAAGGGGGTAGTCGGAAGGGGAATGAGAGAGGAGTGAGAAGCATTTTAGAACACGATCAGTGGGAGAGTGAAGAGCGGTAGAGAGGTGGGAGGGGACGGGGTGTGAGACAAGGTAATAGATGTGAGAGAAAGTTGAGAAGAGAGCAGAATGTGAGGAGCCAATAGAGAAAGAAGAGGGGTGGGAGAAATAGAGAGAGGATGGTGCTCGAGGCGAGAGGGAGAACAGAGAGGGAGGTCTGGAGAACGAGTGAAGAGCGGAGAACAGGGTGGAGTGTGGTGATCGGAGTGGAGGGGAGTGGGGTAGAGGACTGGAGCAAGGGACTGGAGATGAAGCTGAGGAGAGGTGAGAGAGGGGGGAACGTACAGGTTAGGAGCCAGGCCGTGACGGGGAGTTTGGGGGGAGCTCGAGGATAGAGCGGACCTAGAAGGGGTGGTGACGGAGGGTGGGTTGCTCTCCTCGAGGGGAGGGATGTGGCCGTGGACGAGGACGTCGACGGTGAGGTGGGACTCGAGGGCGGTGGTGAGTGAAGAGCAGCTAGGAGGACATCAGGGTAGATGATCGTGATGGTGGTGTACGTAGAGTGGCAGGGAAGACGTCAGGCTAGGTGATCGCGACGGCAGTGTTGTTCACCCACCTGAGAGGGGTGAGTTGGGATATGAGCTGGACTGACCAACACCAGACGGAAGAGGCAGCGGACGACGACCAGATCCTGAGCGAGGAATTCGACAACTGGGTTCGAGAAGGAGCAGCGCTAGATGAGGAAGACGAATCGGAGGCAGACCAAGCTGATACCACAGTGGACGAAGCCGAGAGTTCAGCCGAGGATAGTGAGGAGAGCAGTGAGGGTGAACCGGCTGGGGCAGCATCGATGAGACCGGGTACTGTCTTGAGGCAGGGATCGGACGAGCCGCTGATGATGAACCAGTGCCCGCGGTGTGATGGTCGGAAATTCGTCTCGAAGAAGCTCGTGTACGAGGAGTTCCACTACAGCGAAGGGGGCGAGCTCGAGGGGCACCAGAACAGAGTTCGAGCTGAGTTCGAGTACACGTGTCTCGAGTGCCAGGAACGGTTCCACGAATTGCCGAGGGGTGCGCGATCGTACTACTCGGAAGTGGCGGTGCTACGGCAGGATCTACGCCAAGCGATACGAGTACAGCTGCGAGCATGGGGCAGTTCGATGAAGTCCTGGATGCGGAAGCCGTACAGAAGAGGGTAGAGAGCCGGTGCGGTTTGAGATAGTGGAAGGATGAGAGTAGTGGAGTGAGTGTGGAGCAGCGAGCAGAGGAGGACCGCACCGCACAGTACCGCCCTCCCACGGGCACCCGCCCACCTCCAGGTTCCGGGCTGCTCGCTCTCTTCGAGCTCGCTGTGCTGCCGGGCTTTCCCCCAGTGTGTAAGGTTGGTCCCTCTCAGTCTGGTGGTCTTACTACTCAAAAGCGATCCAGGTGTTGGACAGCTGGAACAGCGGTATTCGTGGGTGACAATCGAGACAGCAGTCCGAGTGTTGGACAGTTGAAGCAGATCTGGCGGGGCGAGCACGTCCAACTCGAGCGAAACACGGATCCATCGGCCCGAGGGAAAGGCGGGTTCTATTGCCGTATTACTGAAATCTAAACTATCTCACCCGTGAGTAAAATATTATTAAAAAGAACACGTCTCGAGTGAAAACGGAGGATCCTCCAGCGGCGGGCTCTCCGGCGCATCGTTTCGGACGACACGCTATCGAGGACGTGGATGACCGACGAGTTCGATATCGGTGGTCAACGGGAAACTCGAGAAGGCAGAACACGCGAGGCGAGGAAGACGCAGGAGGGTGGTACACTGGTACGTGGGGAGAGACGATTACGATGTTGCGGGAGTGCGGGTAGGTACGTGAGTGTCTTGGGCTACGTAGGGCAGGGTGAGGGGAAGATCGTGACGGAGAGATGAAGGTAGAGGGATGGTTGTGAGGGAGACGACGTCGTTGAGGGGGATGACTCGAGAAGAGAGGGAGAGAGGAGTATACTACCACCGAAAGCCCTCGGCCGCTCGGCATCCCGCGCCTCGCTGCGCGCCTCACTCCCTCGCTGTGCTCGGTTGTTGCGGTGCTTGCGTCGGCGGGGGACGACCGAGTCGACCTCGCCCTTTCGAAGCCCACCAGGCTGGGTTGAAGGTGGGGATGCTGTAGCTATCCCTCGACTGGTGTGAACGAGACGGCACGCCCCGCTCGCCTT
>NZ_JAQIVI010000060.1 GCF_028618695.1 Natrinema soli
CGAGCGTGAGAGTCGAGGGGGCGACGGCGGCGAGGACGACCGCAGGGATGGCAACCGCGAGCCCGGCGACGGGAAAGTGTAGCGTCCGCCGATGTGTACGGACGAGGTCGAAATCGGGGGCGAGCCCGCCGAGGATCGCACCGACCGCCAGCGCGACTCCGAACTCGGGGACGACGTATGCGATCGGGGCGACGGCTGCGAGCCCGGTGAACACGTGGGTGGTCGCCATCATCGGATGTCACTCGAGCGGACGCGGGGAACGGCAAAAACGGTACGCGAACCGGCACCCGGCACGTGTGGCGGCCGCTTCGGCGACCGCCTACTCGAGGTTTTCGCCCTGATAGCTCCCCTCGTAGACGTCCTCGTGGTCGGCTTCGGCGAAGACGAGTTGGGCGATTCGAGCGCCGCGCTCGAGTTCGATGTCGTGGTGGACCTGCAACAGCCCCTCGCCCCGTCCCTCGTAGCCGGCGTCCCAGACCGCCGTATTGAGCATACAGGAGTTGCGCATGAGCGACGACCGCGGATAGACGAAGCCGACGTGGCCCTCCGGGATCGCGATCCGTTCGCCGTAGCGGACGACGTAGCTCCCCGTCGGCAGGTAGTAGGTGTCGGGATCGGCCTCCTCGAGTTCCTCGAGCGGGCGGGCGACGCGGTCGCCGATCTGTTTGCCGTCCCGGCCGATGCGACCCGGTTCCAGCTGCTCGAAGACGATGTCGGCAGTGAGATCGACGCCGTTGGGCTGGACCTGCGCGTCGGTCGTCGGCGAGACGTGGTCGGCGACGAAGCCACCGGAACGGAACATGTCTGTTGGCGTAAGGCCGCGGCGACGGGAAAAACGTATCCGTTCGCGACGGCTCGATGGGTCGGTACCAATCGACACGACGATCCCGGATTGAAACGGGAGCTGCCGTCCCTGTGGCCGGCGGATGACGAGGGTGAACGCCCCGACTGACAAACGGCCACTCAATCGGCAATACTTACTCGAAACCCCCCGTTTCGGACCCCCATACGGCGGTCATCGCTCACAGAAACACGCTGGATTTATCAGGACGGACGGCCGAGTTCAGGGTGCTATGGGACAGACTCTCACCGAAAAGATTCTCGACGACCACCTCGTCGAGGGCGAACTCGAGACCGGCGAGGAGATCGGAATCGAGATCGACCAGGTACTTACCCAGGATACGACCGGGACCATGGTCTGGCTCCAGTTCGAAGCCATGGGGCTGGACGAGGTCCAGACCGAGATCGCAGCGCAGTACTGCGACCACCAGACATATCAGTTCGACTTTAAGAATACCGACGACCACCGTTTCCTGCGTTCTGCGGCCGGTACATACGGCGCTCACTTCTCTCGACCCGGTAACGGTATCTGCCACAACGTCCACCGCGAGAACTTCGCAGCACCCGGGAAGACGCTGCTCGGTTCCGACAGCCACACCCCGACGCCCGGTGGAATCGGCGAACTCGCCATCGGCTCCGGCGGGATCGACGTCACCGTCGCCATGGGCGGCGCACCGTACTACATCGAGATGCCCGAGATCGTCAGCGTTCGCCTCGAGGGCGAGCTCCCCGAGTGGGCCACCGCGAAGGACGTCATCCTCGAGCTGCTCCGCCGACTGAGCGTCAAGGGCGGCGTCGGCAAGATCCTCGAGTACACCGGTCCGGGCGTCGAGAGCCTGACCGCACCCGAGCGGATGACCATCACCAACATGGGAACGGAACTCGGCGCGACGACGTCGATCTTCCCGACCGACCACCAGACCGAGGACTACCTCGAGCGCGTCGGCCGCGGCGACGAGTACGTCGAGCTCCAGCCCGACGACGACGCCGACTACGACGACGAGATCGTCGTCGACCTCTCCGACCTCGAGCCGCTGATCGCACAGCCCTCGATGCCGGACAAGGTCGTTCCCGTCAGCGAAGTTGAAGGCGAATCCGTCGAGCAGGTCATCGTCGGCTCCTGTACGAACGGCGGCTACGAGGACATCCTCCCCGTCGCCAAGATGCTCGAGGGACGCGAGACGTCGATGGAGACCGAGACGATCGTCGCACCCGGCTCAAAGCAGGCCTCCGAGATGCTCGCCCGCGAGGGCTGGGTCGCGGAGATGATGGCTGCCGGCGTCAACTTCTCCGAGGCGACGTGCGGTGCCTGTATCGGCATCGGTCACGTCCCCTCCTCGGACTCCGTCTCGCTGCGAACCTTCAACCGCAACTTCGAGGGTCGCTCCGGGATCGAAGACGACAACGTCTATCTCTGTTCGCCGGAGGTCGCCGCCGCCGCCTCGATCAAGGGCGAAATTATCGACCCGCGGAACCTGGCGGACGAAGTCGGCGACCTCGAGGCACCCGGCGTCGAGCTCCCCGACGAGTACGACGGCTCCAAGACGGACCTCATCAGTCCTGACGAGGCCGTCGACGACGAGCTCATCAAGGGCCCGAACATCGGCGACGTCCCGCTGAAGGACCAGCTCGACGCCGACATTTCGGGCGAGGCGCTCCTGAAGATGGAGGACAACATCACGACCGACCACATCATTCCCGCGACGCAGGACATCCTGATGTACCGGTCGAACGTCCCCAAGCTCTCCGAGTTCACCCTCTCGCGCGTCGACGACACCTTCGCCGACCGCGCGCTCGAGGCCGACGGCGGCTTCCTCGTCGCCGGCGAGAACTACGGGCAGGGCTCCTCGCGTGAGCACGCCGCGCTGTGTCCGATGTACCTCGGTATCGAGGGCGTCCTCGCACAGAGCTTCGCACGCATCCACCGCGCGAACCTCTTCAACTTCGGGATCATCCCGCTGACGATCGACGAGGACACCTACGAGAACATCGATCAGGGCGACGACGTCGAGATCGTCGACGACGTCTACGACGCCGTCACCAGCGGACAGGAAGAGTTCACGGTTCGCGTTGGCGATGAGGAGTACACCGCAACGCTCGACGCCTCCGAACGCGAGCGCGCAATCCTCGCCGCCGGTGGCAAGCTCGCCTGGACGAAAGACCAGGCCGAAGGCGGCAGCGGTGCCGCGCCCGCCGACGACTGATCGGAGACGACGACTCGGCTGCCGATCCGCGACTCGAATTTCCCACTTTTTGTTCCGCCGACGACTGACGACCCTCTCGAGACATCACTCCGACAGCGCCGTCGAAGACGACTGGCTTCGTCCGATATCGTCATAGGGCTCCGTCCGATAGCACGAGCGAATGCCTGCCGATGGACACGAAAATGCGGGCTACAGACGACTGTTCGAGAGCGACGGTCTGACCTTCGGTGTCGGCTTTCCGCTGACGGGAGCGAACCGCTCGCAGCCGACCGTCGCGGACGAACTCCACCTCGCGAAACACGCGGAGGCGGTCGGCTTCGACGGTCTGTGGGCGCGAGACGTTCCTACCTACTGGCCGAAATTCGGCGATTCGGGCCAAACGTTCGACACCTGGCCGTGGCTCTCGCACGTCGCGGCCCACACCGACGACGTCGCGCTCGGCACCTCGAGTATCGTCCTCACGCTCCGCCATCCCATCCACGTCGCGAAGTCCGCGGCGACCGTCGACCAACTCTCGAACGGACGGCTCGTCCTCGGCGTCGCCTCCGGCGACCGCGACCCCGAGTACCCCGCCTTCGGCGTCGACCGCGAGGAGCGCGGCGACCTGTTCCGCGAGTCCGTCGAGGCCCTCCGGACGGTCTGGCGCGAGGAGTTCCCCGAACTCGAGGGGCGGTGGGGGTCGCTCGAGGGGGACCTCGATGTCGTCCCGAAGCCGACGACGGAGACGATTCCGCTGCTTCCGACCGGCCATGCCCGCCAGTCCCGCGAGTGGATCGCCGAGCACGGGGACGGCTGGTTGTTCTATCACCTCCCCGAGCGGACGCTGGAGGACTACCTCGCGGACTGGCGCGAGGCCGCGGGGGAGAAGCCGTTCGTCATCGCCGTTCAGGTCGAGTTGACCGACGATCCGACGGCCGACCCGGAGCACCTGCACCTCGGATTTCGGGCCGGTATCGAGTGGTTCCGGGAGTATTTCCGCCGACTCGAGGCAATGGGGCTCGATCACGCGATCGTCGGCATCCGGAACGACGACCGGGAGGCGGCGCTGTCGACGTTCGCCGACGAAATCATCGATCACCTGTAGTCGTCGCTGTCGCAACCGACGCCGGATCCGTGTCGGGTCGACTCGAGTCGGGTCCGCTGCGGATCCGGGAAACGCACAACGGAGTGTTCGTTCACTCCGGTTCTCGGAGCTTTATGCGGACTCCCGCATAGGATCTCGTATGAAAGCGATCGAGGTAATCGAGTACGGTGACAGCGATCGACTCGAAGTCATCGACGCGGAGCGACCGGAGCCGGGGTCGGGCGAGGTTCGCATCGATATCGAGGCGGCGGGGATCAACTTCGCCGATATCATGCAACGGCGCGGCCACTATCCGGGCGGTCCCGAGCCGCCGTACGTGCCGGGGATGGAGGCCGCGGGAACGGTCGATGCCGTCGGCGACGGTGTCGAGGACGTGGAGCGCGGCGACCGCGTCGGCGCGATGCTCCCGACCGGCGGCTACGCCGAATCCACCACCGTCGACGCACAGCTACTCTTTCCGATACCCGAGGCGATGAGCTTCGAGGAGGCCGCCGGCTTCCCCGTCCAGTTCCTCACCGCCCACGCCTGTCTCTTCGAGTGGGGCGGCCTCGAGTCCGGCGAGTCAGTGCTGATCCAGGCCGCCGCGGGCGGGGTCGGAACGGCCGCCGTCCAGCTCGCGTCGAACGCCGGCGCGACGGTCTTCGGCACCGCGAGCACCGCCGAAAAGCTCGAGCTCGCCTCGGACCTCGGCTGCGACCACCCGATCAACTACACCGAGACGGACTTCCGCGAGGTCGTCGAGGCGGAAACCGACGGCGAGGGGGTCGATCTCGTCCTCGAGAGCGTCGGCGACGACGTCTTCGAGCGCAGCCTCGACGCGATGAGCCACTTCGGGCGGATGGTCACCTACGGCGTCGCCAGCGGCGTCCCCGCCGAGGTGAGCAACCAGCGACTGCTCTTCGAGAACAAGACAGTCAAAGGGTTCCACCTCGGCCAGGCCTCCGTGCACGATCCGGGCAGAGTCATGAAAGCCGTCCCCGAGTTGACCGACGGACTCGCGAGCGGCGACCTCGAGATCATCCTCGGCGACTCGTTCGCGCTCGAGGACGCAGCGGCGGCTCATCAGTATATCGAGGACCGGAAGAGTTCGGGGAAGGTCGTACTGAAACCGTAATTCGATACTCGAGTCACCATCTCCACTATCGATTACAACGAAACGTCCCACTCGAGGTCGTGATCGACGAATTCGGCCTCGTCCAGCGGTTCGCCGCCCTCGAACCTGAACTCCCCGACCACCGTTTTTCCCTCGAGCACGCCGGGCAGCCACAGCCGGTCGTCCGCCCACATCTGGTCGTATGGGACGTTCCCGACGGAAACCCACTCCGGGTGGGCCTCCTCGGACGAAGTCGGCTGGCCGTCGAACGAGCGCGTGCGGTAGACGTGACAGACGGTGTGCCCCTCGTCGTCGAGCAGAAAGGTGAGTTCGCCCGCCTTCTCGAGGTCCGTGACCTCGAGGCCGACCTCTTCGCGGGTTTCGCGGATGGCGCATTCTCGAGGGGTTTCGCCGGGTTCGCACTTCCCGCCGGGGCCGTTGTACCAGCCCTCGCCGAGGCCGCGGCGTTTCTCGATGAGGAGCACCTCGCAATCGATTTCGGCATCGTGACCTCGGAGCGGGAAACACAGCGTCGCCTCGATCATATCCGAGCGATTCGTTTGGAAGCGGAAAAGCATGCGCTCTTGCTCGAGGAGATTTCAAATCCATCTCGCAGAGAGAGGTCGTCCTGAAAACGGCTTTCTGCTATCGCGACAACTAGGGGGACCACACCCTCCCCAACCGATTCGCTCACTCACTGCGTTCGCTCGCTCATCCCTCGCGTGCGTTCGACCCGCAGTTCGCTCATCGCTCACTGCGGCTCAGCACGCGCCACCGCACTTGGCTGACGAGGAACGAGGAGTCCGGTTCACCCGTCGACGTGCGAAAAGACGAACTCCCGCACCAGTTTCGCGGCCAGCGCGGCCGATTGGCCGTCGTCGCGGTCGTTGACCTCGACCACGTCGAAGCCGTCAGCGTGGGGGGCGACGGCTCGGACGACTTCGCGGAGTTCGCGGGGCTCGAGCCCGAACGGCTCCATCGTCCCGGTTCCCGGCGCGTAGCCGGGGTCTGCGGCGTCGATATCGACGCTCAGATAGACCTCGCGGTCCGCGAGTCGGTCGCCGGGCGACCACGCATCGACCTCCGCGGGCGGGACGACGGTCACGTCGTCCGCGGCCGCGCGGTCCCACTCTGATTCGCTGCCGGTCCGGACGCCGAGCAAGATTGCCTCCTCGACGGAGTCGACGTCCTCGAGGATCCGCCGCGTCACGGCGGCGTGCGAGAGCGGATTGCCGTCGTAGGCGTCGTACAGATCGAGATGCGCGTCGAGACAGAGGAACACCTCGGGTTCAACCGCGCGGGCACCGGCGAGCGAGACGGTGTGTTCGCCCCCCAGCGTCAGGGGGACAGTGTCGTTCCAGACGGCCTCCCGCAGGCTGCTCGTGAGATACTCGAGGTACGCTTCGACGTCGTTCCACGCGCGGACGTCGCCCCGGTCGACGACGCCGAGTTCCGAAAACCGCCGGTCCGTCCGGTGGTCGTAATCGTCGAACGGTTCCGCAAAAGATCGGATCCGCTGGGGCCCGAATCGGGCCCCCGGCTGAAAGGTCGTCGTTGCGTCCAGGGGCGCACCGACGACCGCGAAGTTCGCGCCGCCACGGTCGGCCGTTCGGCCTCGCGCGCCGGTATCGCCGTCACGATCGGATCGATCCGCCGTGTCGGTCGCCTCGCGTTCGTCGGTCGCCCCGGGGAACATCAGACGATCTTTCGGTTGTCTTCCATCTCGAGGTACTCGATATCTTCGTCGGGTGAGACGTCTTTGTCCTCGGGGATGCGCATCGTGATGGTCTCGTAGGTCTCGAGGTCCATGACCTGCATGTCGTTGCCGTCGACGGAGACGACTTGGCCCTGTTTGCGCTCGATGATCGGCACCCAGATCTTCGCGTCGACCGGCTGGGAGAGCGAGCGTTTCTTCCCGTCGAAGACGCCCTCGGCCTCGACGCGAGCCTTGGCGCTGCCGTGTTTGCCCGGCTTCGCCGTCGAGTAGGCGTTGATCTTACACGGCGCATCGTCGATCATGACGTAGCTCCCCTCCTGGAGTTCGCGAACTTCGGTCTGCTGTTTCGCCATGTCCCGGCGTAATCAACCGACGGCCATAAACCGTTTGGAATGCCCGCTGGGGCGCGTACGGTGTGCTGTACTGCCGAATGTCAGTTAGTGTCACAATTCGCCGCGACTCGTTCGGGGAATCGCACGAGGAGGGATGCCAGACGGGAGGACAGCGCTGGTTCGGGTGGGCCGGCCGTCGGCTCACCGAATCGGTCGCTCCGTCCCGATCGATCGACAATGTCAGGCGATCGTCGTGCTCGAGCCACGGTCGCGTGAACTCGCCGCAGGCGGTCGAAAACCCATATATTTTCATAGGAGTGATCCCTACCGGAAGGATGTCCGGGTAAAAACTCACATCCAGGCTGGACCGCGGAACTCACATCCATCCAGTCCAACCCGGACTTCTTCGATAGACACGGACGACGAAAGTTCTACTGCCCGATTACGGCAGCAGTTGACACGATATCGGAGTCGATTGCTCCGAGCCCTCGCGTGGCTGACGGGCTCCGCTCAGTCGTTGCAGTTCACCGACACAGGTCGATTCCTACCCGAATCCGAGGGGATCGGCCGGTGGCTCGAGCGGGCTCCGGGGCAACCCGTTCTCGACCGCGGGATCGTTGTACGCCCGCGGGGCGACGTCGTTGGGGCCGTCGGGGTAGCAAAGCGACGCCAGCGTCTGAATCTGCTCGCGGCCGACGCCGAGTTCGAACTGGCCGCCGCCGTACAGTCGTATATCGCGCTCCTCGCAGTGGGCGATCGTCTCGCACAGCGCCTCGAGCGAGCCGAAGCGGGAGGGTTTGATGTTCAGCCAACCGGGTTCCCACGGCAGGGCCTCGATATCCGCCAGGCCGTGAATCGGCGCGTCCCAGGAGACGCGGGAGCGAACGTCGGGATCCGCAAAGAGCGACCGCGTCTCGTCGGTCAGGTTGGGATCCTCGATGACGGCGTTCGGGAACGCCTCGAGGACGCGCTCGTACAGCGCCGGATCCGCCGGTGAGTCGACGTCGGTCCCCTCGTAGTGGCCCTTCAGATCGAGGATGCGGACCGCATCGGTGCCGACCGTCTCCTCGATGGCCGCGACGAGATCTGCGTCCCACGCTCGGATGGGATCGAGTTTGAACTCGAGGTCGGGGACCCGCTCGCGCAACATTTCGAGCCGGTCGGTGGTCGGCGGCTCGCCGAGGCGAGTGCTGGCGACGAACCGGACGGGATCGGCGCTGCGATCCAGCATGCTCCCGAGATCCGTCTCCGCTCGCCGGAGCGCGAGGTCCAGCGCGGCGCTCTCGAGGCCCCATCGCCGGTAGTTCCGAAACACCTCGCGGTCGGGTTCGCCGCCCGGAAAGAGATCGAGGTCCGCGAGCCGCTCGGAGAACGACCCGACGGTGTAGTCGCCGGTGAGGTCCGGAAGCCCCGTCTCCGCCAGCCGGTCGTGGTCGTCGGTTTCGTAGGTGACGTCCTCGCCGCGACCCGTGATCGTGCCACCGTCGCCCGAATCCGGCCCCGAGAGCGAGAAGACGGTCGTCACGCGAGTGAACTCGCTCGAGGTCTCGCGCTCGAGCCGCTCGCTCGCGACCGACTCGATCGTCAGCGACAGGTCGGCGATTCGATCGTAGTCCATACGGCTCGTTCGACCCGCTACAGAAAGAAGGTTGGCCGCTGTGACAGCGTCGGGAGTGGGGTAGCCCAGCGGCTTCACAGCTGTGGCGGCTCGAGGGCTGCGGCGTGCCCCGTCTCGCCGGTCGACCGCTCACACCGACCCGATATCGGACCGCGGCGCGGTCGCGCGATCGGAAACCGATACGATCCGACTGTGTGGCGCGGGCTCGAGGTCGTCCGACCGCAGGACCCGATCGCGCCAGACGGCGTAGCCGGCCAGGTTCCACGCGAGTCCGGGAGAGTGATCGACGATCTCGCCCTGAATATCCGGCGCGAACTCGGGAACGTCGTAGCGGTCGAAGACCGACCCGAGGGGGCCCGACGACAGGAACCGGTCGGCTGGGAAGTTGCCGTTGCCTTTCGGCTTACTCCGGTCGTAGTCGGGATACCACTCGCCGAGCAGGTTCTTCGGGACGTGTTTGGGCTCGCCGTCGTGGACGTACCGCTCCGGCGACTCGAGGCCGAGGGCGAGTTCGGCGACCGCCTTCCCTGCAAACGGCGTGTACATCTCGCGGCCCCGCGCGAGGCCCGCCTGTCGCCAGACGGTGACGGCGTCCTCGCAGAAGAAGTCGACCCACTGGCCGACGTGGACGTGACGGGCGTAGTCGTCGCCGGTCGCGTCGGGAACGCGATCCATCGCGTACTCGTAGCGCTCCCGCTGTCGCCGCTCGAATTCCCGGCGACCGATCGCGTCGACGGCCGACGGTCGATCCGTGTACAGCGCGAAGCGCAGCGCCTGTCCGTCCGGATCCGACGGATGCCGGGTGAGCTTCTCGAGTTCCGACCGGTGCCGCTGAAGCTTCTCCACCACGGGCGGCGCGTACCGGAGATGGCGGGTCCGCCACACCGTCCGAGCGACTTCGAGCTGATCACTCAGACCGAAGACGGCGTCTGCGACCTGTCCGCTGACCAGCGTGTCGCTTCCGTCGTATTCGCGGTAGATGCCGTCGAACGTCGGTGTCTGGAGCTGATGGGGCGGCATCCCAAGCGCGTCGACGGCCGCCTCGAGCCGCTCGAGGTAGGACGATTCACTCATCTCGACGATCTCGCGATCGGTCTCGACGAGGTCGGCGGCGCGGTCGGCGTACTCCCGTTCGAATTCCAGTTCCGGCGTGTCGAACGAGCCGGTGACGCTCTCGGTCGGATCCGTCAGATAGGGCTCGAGAACGGTCGAGTCGACGCCGCCGGAGAGCATGAGCGACGCCTCGTCGGCGATCGGGTCACAGACCGCCGACAGCACCTCGTCGAGTCGGTCGTGTGCGTTCTCTGGCGTGAGCCCGGACTCGGGCTCGAGCGTCTCTGTCAGTTCCGTTTGCGGTGTCGTCTCGCCGGGCGTCCACGTGAGCGTCTCGCCGTGACCCAGACGGTGGATCCGCTCGACGTAGGAGTCGATCGGCGTCGTCCGATAGAGCAGGTGATCGGCCTTCGCGCGGAACGGAACTCGCCGATCGGCGGGCTCGAGACGGGCAAGCGCGTTCCGGAACAGATCGGTCAGGACGGGCTCGCCGCCCGAATCGAGACAGTAAAACACTTCGTAGGCGGACGTAATCCCGCGGTGGGCTCGGATCGTCGGCTCGTCCGCACGCGCCGAGAGGACGATGAACGTTCCTTCACCGGGGAGCGAATCGTGGCGCGTTTTGATGTCCCGAAAGTCGGCTCCGTCTTCGATCTCCGACCGAAGCTCACGCCGATGTGTTCCACAGAGGATCCAGCGTCGCTCGCCAGAGCTAACGACCTCGGCGTTCGGATTTGCGAGCAGTACTGTCGCCATTATCGTCCCAAACGGGTAGGGAAGCTATTGTTATGGGACGGATACTCCGCTCGAGCGGAGTATCAATCGGTGATGAACGCTGTGGTTCCGTCCGGCGATGGATGCTGCAGTTACGGCCGGCGATGAACGGTGCGGTTACTCCTCGCCGCGACGCTGGCGCAGGTTCTGTCGCGTGAACTGCGGCCGGGTGCCGATCGATGTGGGCGAGCGAAACGACCGGTAGAGCTGGATCGCGACGAGCACCGAGAAGATCGCGGCGACGATCGATCCGCGGGGTGCCTCGAGGGCGTAGAGGACGCCCATCGAGAACAGCGACATGGTGAGCAACATGCCGTAGACCAGCCGCCTGGCGAGTTTATCGAAGACGTTCTCTTTGTCCTCGACGCCGATGCGGACGTAGAGGTCGTCGCGGTCGAGGCGGTCGAGCGCCCGCTCGGCCTTGGGCGCGAGCCGCGTGAGCGACTCGCCGGACCGGCGGAGTTGCCGGCCCGTTTCGTCGAGATACTGTCGGATAGACTCCTCGCGATACCCCTGCTCGGTCAGGTAGTCGGTCGCGGTCGAGATGAAGTCGAAGTCCTCGTCGAGGGTGACGCAGACACCCTCGACGACGGTCGCGACCCGGAGGACGAGCGCGAGGTTCTTCGGCAGCCGGAAGGGGAACACGTAGATCGAGTCCTCGATCTGGCCGACGATCTGATTGACGCGGTACTGCTCGACGTCCTCCCCGCGGGCGTCTTGGATCGCGATCTCCATCACCTCGGCCATCACGCCCCGATCGGCGTCCGGGCTGAGCGTCCCGATCTCGATCAGCGCGTCGAGGATCGCGTCGATATTCTGGTTGGCGACGGCGACGTAGAACTCGATGATCTTCTCCTGGACGAACGGGTCGACCCGTCCCGACATCCCGAAGTCGTAGAGGACGATCCGGCCGTCGTCGGTCACCGCGAGGTTGCCCGGGTGCGGATCGGCGTGGAAGACCCCGTCGTCCATAATCATCTGCAGATACGCTCGCTCGAGGTTCTCCGCGACCTCGGTTCGGTCGATCCCCTTTCGCTCGAGTGCCTCGACGTCGTTGATCTTCGTCCCCTCGATGTACTCCATCGTGAGCACGCGCGGGCCGGAGTGGCTCTCGAGCACGGCCGGGATGAGAAACCGATCGTCGCCCGCGAAATTCGACCGGATCTCGGCGAGCATCTCGGCTTCGCGCTCGTAGTCCATCTCCTCGCGAATCGTCTTCGAGAACTCCTCGGCGAGGTTCTCGAGCGAGAACGACCGGGCCTCGTCGACGAAGTACAACAGGAGCGGCAGCGACCACTTGATGACCCGCAGATCGGCCCGGACGAGGTCCTCGATGTCCGGGCGGCGGACCTTCACGGCGACGTCACGGCCGGCGTCGGCGTTGGTCTCGGCCCGTCCCTGCTCGGGCCGTTCGCTCTCGGCCTGCACTCG
>NZ_JAQIVI010000600.1 GCF_028618695.1 Natrinema soli
CGCAGCCGACCGGGTGCCCGCCGAACGTCTGGCCGATGTCGAAGCCGCCCGAGCGCACGTTTTCGGCGATTTCCGGGCGCATCAGCACCCCCGCGAGCGGCGCGTACGCGCTCGTCACGCCCTTCGCGAAAGTTAGCACGTCGGGCTGGACGCCTTCGGTCTGGATGCCGAACCAGTCCCCGCAGCGTCCGAATCCGGTGATCACCTCGTCGACGATCAGGAGGATCTCGTACTCGTCGCAGAGTTCGCGGACGCGCTCGAAGTAGCCCGGCGGCGCGGTGTACGCGCCGCTGGTACCGGCGATCGGTTCGGTCAGAATGCCGGCGATCGTCTCGGGTCCCTCGTTGCGGATGACGAACTCGAGGTGGTCGGCCGCGGCTTCGGCGAGTTCTTCGGGCGTGTCCGCATTGAACGGCGAGTCATGGCTCATCGGCGGCAGGAACTTCACCGCACCCGTCGTCGACGCGTGGGCCTCGAGGGGCCCGCGCGTCTGCGGGTCGCCGGTCGCGCTTCCC
>NZ_JAQIVI010000601.1 GCF_028618695.1 Natrinema soli
CGTCGTCGTCCGCGTCGCCGCGGACCGACAGCTGCCCGTTGTACGCCTTGTGACCGGTCGCAAGCGCGGTCCCGGCGGCCGCCGAGTCGGTCACCTCGCCGCTCCGGGAGCTGGTCCGCGTGTAGCCGACACCGGTCATCGACTGCAGCGAGAGGTCGCCGTGGACGACCGACGTGACTTCGATCGGGTCGAACCCCATGCCGTCGCCGATCAGGACGATCACGTTCTCGACGCCCCCTCCGAGACGGCTGGCGGAGGCGTCGGATTGTGCGCTGGCCGAGCCAGTTGCACCGAGCAGCCCAGTCGCACCCAAGGCCGTAACGAATTGTCGTCGTCGCATAGTGCGTGCGGAGGCTCCACGACACCGTTCATTATTGTTTATATTATCGATCGGTAAGTTGCTATGGGAATCAGCAGTCGAGGAGAGACGGGACAACCCGGCGGAGGACAGCAACCACTGCTCGAGAAGCCGATCCCCACGGCCAGCGAGACGATACTTTAAACCGCGGGACGCGCCAAGGAGGGGTAATGAATATCGAGGAGCTGTCGGGGCTCCCGGCCGGTGCCGTCGACCACTTCCGCCACGAGGGCATCGAGGAGCTCTACCCGCCCCAGGCCGAGGCGGTGGAAGCCGGCGCGACCGACGGCGAGAGCCTCGTCGCCGCGGTCCCGACCGCCAGCGGGAAGACGATGATCGCCGCCCTGTCGATGCTATCGGCGGTCGAGCGCGGCGGAAAGGCGCTGTACATCGTCCCACTGCGAGCGCTCGCCAGCGAGAAAAAGGAAGAGTTCGAAGCCTACGAACGATTCGGCGTGACGACGGGCGTGACGACCGGCAACTACGAGAGCACCAGCGACTGGCTCGCGACGAAGGATATCATCGTCGCCACCAGCGAGAAAGTCGACTCGCTCGTGCGCAACGGGGCCGACTGGCTCTCTGATCTGACCTGCGTCGTCAGCGACGAGGTCCACCTCATCGACGATCGGAACCGAGGGCCGACGCTCGAAGTGACCCTCGCGAAGCTCCGCAAACTCAACCCGAGGATGCAGGTCGTCGCCCTCTCGGCGACGGTCGGCAACGCCGACGAGATCGCCGACTGGCTCGACGCCGCGCTCGTCGATACCGACTGGCGACCGATCGATCTCCAGATGGGCGTCCACTACGGCAACGCGCTGAATTTCGACGACGGCTCGACTCGGGAGGTGCCCGTCGAAGGCAGCGAAAAACAGGAGGCTGCGCTCGTTCGCGACATCCTCCAGGAAGACGGCTCCTCGCTCGTGTTCGTCAACTCCCGCCGGAACGCCGAGGCCGCGGCGAGACGGTTAGGCGGCGTCTCGCGGAACGAACTGACCGCCGAGGAACAGACGGAACTGGCCGAGTTGGCCGACGACATCCGCGACGATAGCGACACCGAGACCAGCAAGGACCTCGCTGAAGCCGTCGAACGCGGTTCTGCCTTCCACCACGCCGGCCTCTCGAGCACTCAGCGGAGCATCGTCGAGGACGCCTTCCGCGATCGGCTCCTGAAAGTGATCTCGGCGACGCCGACGCTCGCGGCAGGGGTCAACACGCCCGCTCGACGGGTCATCGTCCGCGACTGGCGGCGCTTCGATCCCAGCGCCGGCGGGATGGCCCCCCTTGACGTTCTCGAGGTCCACCAGATGATGGGGCGTGCGGGTCGGCCGGGGCTCGACCCCTACGGCGAGGCCGTCCTGCTCGCGAAGAGCCACGAGGAAAGCGAGGAGCTGTTCGACCGCTACATCTGGGCCGATCCCGAACCGGTACGCTCGAAGCTGGCCGCGGAGCCGGCCCTGCGGACCCACGTCCTCGCGACCATCGCCTCCGGCTTCGCTCGCACGCGGAGTGGACTCCTCGAGTTCCTCGAGGCCACCCTCTACGCCAGCCAGTCGACCGAAGCCGGCCGGCTCGAGACGGTGACCGACACGGTTCTGGCGTACCTCGAGTCGAACGACTTTATCGAACGCGACGGTGGCGGTACCTCCGGCGGGGACGATGGTGACGACGCAGACGGCGCGTTCACCTCCGCGGCCGACCTCGCCGAGACGGACGGGAGAGACGAATCGCTCGAGGCCACCAGCCTCGGCCACACCGTCTCCCGACTCTACCTGGATCCGATGAGCGCCGCGACGATCGTCCACGGGCTCGAGCGGGCGGGCGAGCGCCCGACCGCGCTGGGACTCTACCAGCTCGTCTCGCGGACGCCCGACATGTACGAGCTCTACCTTCGCTCGGGCGAGGACGAGAAATTCGGCGAACTCTACTACGAGCGCGAGGCCGAGCTACTGGGCGACGCCCCCAGCGAGTTCGAGGAGGAGCGTTTCGAGGACTGGCTCTCCGCGCTCAAGACGGGCAAACTGCTCGAGGACTGGGCCGCGGAGACCGACGAGGAGCAGTTGACCGACCGGTACAAGATCGGACCGGGCGACCTCCGCGGGAAGGTCGACACCGCCGAGTGGCTGCTCGGTGCCGCCGAGTCGCTCGCCGCGGAGATCGACAGCGAGTGGACCGTTGCGGTCCGAGAGGCCCGCGCCCGCGTC
>NZ_JAQIVI010000602.1 GCF_028618695.1 Natrinema soli
GAACTCGGCCCCGAGCACATCGGCCAGCGCGGAACGGCAGCCGATCCCTACGCGCCCGACGAACTCCGCGAGCGCCTCGAGACGAATCTGGATACCGGTGGCCAGCCCGTCCAGCACCTCGCGTTCGGGCCGGACGAGATCGAATCGGTCGCGATCGTTACCGGCAGCGGGGTCGACTGGCTCGACGAGGCCGTCGACGCGGGCGCGGACGCGCTGGTGACCGGCGAGGGGAAAGGGAAGGCCTACCACGAAGCTCAGGAGGCGGGAATCCACGTCTTCCTCGCGGGTCACTACGCGACCGAGACGTTCGGCGTGCGTTCGCTCCAGCAGTCGCTCGACGAGTGGGGTCTCGAGACGACCTTCCTCGAGGCACCGACCGGGCTGTAAACATCGCGTTACGACGGGTTTCGCGGATATTACTGCAACCCGCTGTCGTCTGCACTCACGGGAGCCAGCTCCCACGAGGACGCTACTCCGACGGCGAACGAGCGCTGTATCGACGTTTCAGGCCCGGTCGGCGAGCCAAGAATCCGGTGGCCGGATCGAACACAGACTGCGGCACGACGGTCCGTAACTGATCGCTCTTACTGATCGTTTCACTGCCGCGAACGCCGATTCGAATGAACGGGACCGAAACAGTCAATCGATAACAATAGTCGTTGCTGTCTGAACGTCGAATAGCTCTCGGAATCGATTCCGGGGGAGATCCTATGACATCGGACGATTCACACACCCGACGGGACTGCTTGCGAACCATCTCCGCTACCGGTGCGGTCGTCGGTGGCGGTGCGATCGGCGTTTCGAGCGTCAGTGCCGGCGGTGATCCGGGTGGCCCCGGCTCCGGGGACGTCGATCCGGAGCGGATCGACCTCGATTCGGTCTGTGTCGATGGGGACCACGACCTCGCGCTGTTCTGCGTCACCAACGACAACAAGAAGCCGGCCCGCCTCGAGTGGACGGCCTCGCCCGCCGACGCGGGCGTGTTCTTCATCGACTGCCAGACCGTCCGCGTCGTCGGCGACTTCGCCGAGGTGATGATCGAAGCGGTGTTCGAGACCGACAACGGAATCGGCGACTTCCACCGGGAGTTCGGCCCCGTCGACGGGAGCGCCGTCTTCGATATCAGCGGCGCGGGCAACATCCCCGACGGGTCGATCATCAGATCCGTCGACGCGTTCCGGGAGGGGACGCCGGTCGTTCCCGGCGGCGGTGATGTCTCCGTACAGAATCCGGCATACGGGGCCTGTCAGGAGGAGTACTTCGGGGAGATCATC
>NZ_JAQIVI010000603.1 GCF_028618695.1 Natrinema soli
CGCTCGGCGAGGCCTACGATCTGGCCCGCCTCGCCTCGAAGGCCACGCACGGCAGTGCGGACGCGCGGGACCTCCTCGCGGTTCAGGAGACGCTCGCGGTCTTACCCGCGCTGGCAGACGCCATCGCGTCGACTCCGGAGCTGGCCGACTCGCCCCTCTCGAAGATCGTCGATCGCCCGGATCGCGACGCCGCGCGGGAGCTGCGGGAGACCCTCGAGGAGGCCATCGCCGACGAGCCGCCGTCGACGGTGACGCAGGGTGAACTCCTCCAGCGGGGGTACGACGACGAGCTCGACGAGGTGATCGAGCGCCACGAGGCGATCAAGGAGTGGCTCGACACGCTCGCCGACCGCGAGAAGGGACAGTACGGTCTGAGCCACGTGACCGTCGACCGGAACAAGACCGACGGCTACTACATCCAGGTCGGCAAGTCCGCCGCCGACGGCGTGCCGGACCACTACGAGGAGATCAAGACGCTGAAGAACTCGAAGCGCTTCACCACCGACGAACTCGAGGAGAAAGAGCGCGAGATCCTTCGACTCGAGGAGCGACGCGGCGACCTCGAGTACGAACTCTTCGAGGAACTCCGCGAGGAGGTGGCCGCGCGGGCCGAACTGCTGCAGGACGTCGGCCGGGCGCTGGCGACGGTCGACGCGCTCGCGAGTCTGGCGACTCACACGGCCGAGAACCGGTGGGTCAAGCCGGATCTGCATCGCGGCGACCGCCTTGAGATCGAACAGGGCCGACACCCGGTCGTCGAGCAGACGACGGAGTTCGTCCCGAACAACGTCCGATTGGGACCGGCGGCTGGAGCCGCCGGCCAGGAACGCGCCAGCGGGCGCGCAGACGAGGACAGGGGCTTCCTCGTGGTGACCGGGCCCAACATGTCGGGCAAGTCGACGTACATGCGCCAGGTCGCCTGTATCGTCCTGCTGGCTCAGATCGGCAGCTTCGTTCCGGCGAAGGAGGCCGAGATCGGGCTGGTCGACGGCATCTTCACCCGGGTCGGTGCGCTGGACGAACTCGCACAGGGCCGGTCGACGTTCATGGTCGAGATGAGCGAACTCTCGAACATCCTCCACACGGCGACCGAGGAGTCGCTTGTCATTCTTGACGAGGTCGGACGGGGCACCGCGACCTACGACGGCATCTCGATCGCGTGGGCCGCGACGGAGTACCTCCACAACGAGGTCAAGGCGAAGACCCTCTTCGCGACCCATTACCACGAACTGACCGGACTCGCCGAGAATCTTCCCCGCGTCGCCAACGTCCACGTCGCGGCGGACGAACGCGACGGCGAGGTGACCTTCCTCCGGACCGTCCGCGACGGACCCACCGACCGCTCCTACGGGATTCACGTCGCCGACCTCGCCGGTGTCCCCGACCCCGTCGTCGACCGCTCGAGGGACGTCCTCGAGCGACTACGCGAGGAGAAGGCCATCGAGGCGAAAGGCGGCGGCTCGAGCGACCCCGTCCAAGCGGTCTTCGATCTAGGGAGCGGAACGATGCAGACGCAGGGAGAGCGCGACCGGGCCCACGCACAGGCGGCATCGACAGATGGCGGTCCGATGGAGGCCGATTCCGACGCCGAATCGGTGGCGGGCGACTCCGAGATCGAATCGCGGGACGCCGACTCCGACAGCCGACCGATCGATCCCGATACCGAAGCCGTCCTCGAGGACCTCGAGTCGATCGACGTGAACACGACGCCGCCGATCGAACTCGTCTCGAAAGTCCAGGAGTTACAGGAGCGACTCGAGGAGTGAGCGGGAGAGTCGGTTCGTTCTGTCGGCTTGCCGCTCGAGCCAGCCGCGAGATAACGGTCGAACGGATCGTGAAGCCGGTCAGTCGTCCACTGATAACAGCTGTTTCGGGCACCTGCGGTTGGTAATCTGAATCGAAGATAGCGAGCAGTTTCGGGTCAGTGCCCACCGGAGACGAGGTGAAGGCCGACGATCCCGACGACGATGACGCCGATGAACGCGATCCGGGCGAGGGTGGCCGGCTCGTCGAACAGGGCGATTCCGAGCGAGGCCGTTCCGACGGCCCCGATACCCGTCCAGACCGCGTAGGCCGTGCCCACGGGGAGGTCTTCGACGGCCCGCGCCAGTAGTACCATACTGATACCGAGGGCGACGACGGTGCCGAACGCGGGCACCGGTTTCGAGAGCCCGTCGGAGTACTGGAGGCCGATCGCCCAGCAGATTTCGAACAGGCCCGCAACGAGCAAGAGATACCACGACATTTTCGCTCCAAGGTCTCGGCGCAGGACGGCTATAGATTCCGTTATCCATCGGGCCGGAGCAGTTCCGGGTTCCGATCGGAAGACGTAGGGAGTGTGGGAGGGTGTCGCCGCTCTCATCGTCGGCTACCCGCTGACGGAGCCGGCCGCGTCCCGTCCGTCGCCGCGACGTGCGTTCCCGTGCAGGTGATACTCGCCGATCACGACGTTCACCGCCGCGCCGACGAGCAGGACGAACGCGGTCCCGTAGAGCCAGACGAGCAAGAGGATGACCGCGCCGAACGTGTCGTACGTTCCGACGGTATTGACGAGGTCCGCATAGATCCCGAAGACGGTCTCGAGGACGACCCAGCCCGCAGCGGCGATAACGGTTCCGGGCAGGGCCTCACGCGCCGAGACGTCCAGATCCGGGAAGACGTAGTAGATGGGAAAGAACGCGACGACGAGTCCTCCGAACAACACGATCGGGGTCAGTCCTACCACGACGGGGTGGTCGACCGCCGCCAGCGCGGCCGTCGCGAGACTGGTCCCGACCGTGGCGATCACGACGGCGACGGCGACGACGAGGCCGTCGATGAGTCGCTCGCGGAGCGAGGTCTCCGTTTTTCCGTACAGTTCGTCGAACGCGGTATCCAGTCCGCGAAAGATGCGCACCATGCCCCACAGCAGCGAGGCGACTCCGATGAGCGACGCGCCGGCGCGCTCTGACGCGTGGGTCAGCGCCTCGTAGACTACCCCCCGCCCGGCGGGGCTGAGGTGATCGCGGGCCATCCGCACGATCTGGTCGGTCAGATACTCGTTGCCGACCGCACCCACGACGATCAACAGGAGGAGCAAGAGCGGGAGCAGGGAGAGGAACGCCGCGTGGGCGATACTGCCCGCCATGAACGCCACGTTTTGCTCGCGAACCACGACGACCACGTCTCGAGCGACGGAGCGGATCCGTCGCAGGTTCATACGGATTCGACGGCCGCGGGCCCGAAAAGCGCGGCGCTGGCAGTCGCCATCCTCGGGATCCCCTGCCGGTACATTGTGTTCTGCAGTGGGACTCGAGACGTGACCCATCCCGCGAACGGTGACCGCCACGCGTCAGTCACCCGGTGTGGGATCCTCGGTCACGACTCGCTTCGCGTGGGCGCGCTGGGCGGTGACGACGAAGGCTGACGTGGCGACGACGATGAACCCGGCGGCGAGGTAGAAACCGGCCTCCGTGGAGACGGCGTCCATCGTCGTACCGACGAGGATCGGTCCCGTCACCTGGCCGAACTTCCAGGAGAGCGAGCGCAGCGACATGGCGCTCGCCACGGAGTCGTACCGCTCGCCCTCGTCGACGAACAGCGACATGCTGGCGGGCAGACGGATGGAGTCGGCGACCCCGAGCAGGGAGTAGGCCCCGAAGAGCGCGAAGAAGGCCCCGCCGAGGCGTTGCGTGTCCCCGTGGAACGTCACCGCGACGGGATCGATCCGCCCCGCGGCGTACGCGGCGAGCGGAATCGCGGCGGTGCCGATGCCGTACAGAATCGCGCCGGCGGCGACGAAGTAGTGTCGCTGGCCGTAACTATCGGTGAGGTTGCCGACGAACCCCTGCGTGAGCGCCTTCGTGAGCTTTCCGCCGGCCATGATCCAGCCGATGGCGAACGCGGAGATGCCGAAACTCGTCCGCGCGTAGATCGGGAGGAAGAGGATCACCGCCATCTTGCCGAAACTGAAGAAAAAGCGGAAGCCGACCAGCGCCCGAAGCATCGGGAGGCCCAGCAGCGAGCGGAACGTCTCCGCGCCGCCCGCCTCCTCGGGGTCTTTCCGGCCGCCGGGGTTGTCCCGGAGGAACGCGAAGACGAGGACGAACGCGCCGAGCGTGATCGCCGAGAGGACGGCGTAGGTCGCGGTGAAGCCGTAGGCGTAGAGGAGGAAGCCGCCGATCAGATCACCGGCCAGCGACGAGATCGACGCGAACTGGTTGTAGGAGCCGAGCCACCTGCCCTGCTGGTCGTCGGGGCTGATCTCGCCGACGATCGTCGAACCGGTGATCCAGAGGATGCTCGCGCCCAGCCCTTGGACCATCCGGATCAAGATGACGTGGGCCGGACCGCTCGCGAAGACGAACGCGACGAAGACGCCGACGTTGATCAGGAAGCCGACGAGCAGGTAGCGCTTTGCGTTTCCCGTGTCCACGTTTCGACCGAGCGGCAAGACGATGAGTAACTGGACGAACGCGAAGGTCGCGCCGAACAGCCCCTCGACGAAGCCCGAGGTCCCGAAGAGATCGGCGTACAGCGCCAACGCGATGAGAATCGTCGAGTACGCCTGACTCCGCGCGAAGGCCGTCCCGGCCAGTGCCGCGAACTCCCGATCGCGAAGGAGCGCGACGGAGGTGAACCGCGTCACGCGTCCGACAGTAGACGCTATCAAACGAACGCGGTTCAAAAACCCCTCGAACGGGGAAGTCCGGAACGGCGCCCCTGCGAATTCCGGGTCGACCGGTCGCTCTTCGGGGTCATCGATCCACCTCGAGTCACGGGCGGGAACCACGGCGTTCGCACGACCCACTAGGAGAGCCGCGATCGAAAGACGGCGAGGCCGGCCCCCATCGGTAGAACTTTGGGTCGATACGGAACTCGGTAACACGATGCACGAAGCTGACTTCGACGTTGCGGGGAAGACCGCCATCGTCACCGGCGCGAGCCAGGGAATCGGACAATCGATCGCGGAGACGCTGGCTGCGGGCGGTGCGAACGTCGCGATCTGCTCGCGGTCGATGGATCGGGTCGGCCCGGTCGCAGATGGAATCAACGAGGCTGCGGACGCGGGCGAGGCGCTGGCCGTCGAGTGCAACGTCCGCGAGCGCGATCAGGTCCGGGATCTGGTCGACGAGACGGTCGACGAGTTCGGCGACATCGATATCCTCGTCAATAACGCCGGCGGGGAGTTCGTCGCCGCGTTCGAGGACATCTCGGCGAACGGCTGGCAGACCATCGTCGACCTCAACCTTAACAGCACGGTCCACTGCACGCAGCTCGCGGGGGAAGTCATGCGCGAGGGCGACGGCGGCGTCATCATCAATCTCTCGAGCGTGAACGGCCAGCACGCGGCCCCCGGCGAGAGCCACTACGGCGCGTCGAAGGCGGCGATCATCCGGCTGACCGAGACGCTCGCCGTCGAGTGGGCCGAGGACGGCATCCGCGTCAACTGTATCGCCCCGGGACTCATCCAGACGCCCGGCGTCGCCGACACGCTCGGCATCGACAGCGAGGACATGCCGCCCCGCGAGAAAGCCGACCGCCGCATCGGTCACGCCGAGGAAATCGCCGACGTCGCTCAGTTCCTCTCGAGTCCCGCCGCCTCGTTCATGAACGGCGAGACCGTGACGGTGAAGGGCGTGCCGCGAGCGGGGAATTCGATGTCGCAGGACCTCGGGCTCGAGGACTGATAACGGACTCGAACCCTGCCGATGCGCTCGAGTCACGGCGCTTCGCGGGACGGAAGACCTAACCAGCCGCCGGCTCTACCTGTATCCAGCACAGGAGACGCGTCGGAACCGATCGCCGCGCCGACGCCAGATCATCATGAGTGACGAGAGTACCCACCCCCAGAACGACACCGACATCCACCAGTTAGACGAGGACACCGTCGCCCGCATCGCCGCTGGCGAGGTCGTCGAACGCCCCGCCAGTGCCGTCAAGGAACTCGTGGAGAACAGCCTCGACGCCGACGCCTCGAGCGTCGACGTCACCGTCGAGGCGGGCGGTACGGAGCTGATTCGCGTCGCCGACGACGGGCAGGGCATGTCAGAAGCAGACGTCCGCGCGGCCGTTCGCGAGCACACGCTGACCGAGCTCGACGGGCTCGAGGAACTCGAGTCGGGCGTCGCCACGCTCGGCTTCCGGGGCGAGGCGCTGCACACTATCGGCTCGGTCTCGCGGATGGCGATCCGCTCGCGCCCGCGAGATGCGGACGGCGCTGGAACGGAACTCGCCTACGAGGGCGGGGACGTCGTCTCGGTCGAGCCGACGGGCTGTCCGGCGGGAACGACGGTCGAAATCGAGGATCTCTTTTATAATACGCCCGCTCGCAGAAAGTTCCTCAAGACGACGGCGACGGAGTTCGCCCACGTCAACCGCGTCGTCACCCGCTACGCGCTCGCGAACCCGGACGTGGCGGTCACGCTGACCCACGACGGCCGCGAGGTGTTCTCGACGACGGGACAGGGCGACCTCCAGGCCGCCGTCCTCTCGGTCTACGGCCGCGAGGTCGCCTCGTCGATGATCCCCGTCGAGGCCGGCGGCGACGAACTTCCGCCGGGTCCCCTGGAATCGGTCTCCGGCCTCGTCTCCCACCCCGAAACGAACCGCTCGAGTCGGGACTACCTCGCGACGTACGTCAACGGCCGGGCGGTGACCGCCGACGCCGTCCGCGAGGGGATCATGGGTGCCTACGGCACGCAACTGGGCGGCGACCGCTACCCCTTCGTCACCCTCTTCCTCGCGGTGCCCGGCGACGCAGTGGACGTGAACGTCCACCCCAGAAAGCGGGAGGTGCGCTTCGACGACGACGACGCGGTCCGCCGGCAGGTCGACGCCGCCGTGGAGTCGGCGCTGCTCGAGCACGGCTTGCTCCG
>NZ_JAQIVI010000604.1 GCF_028618695.1 Natrinema soli
GCCGCTCGAGCGGGGCCGCCGTCGGACGACGCGGCGGTGGCTCCGGGGGCGGGGAACGAAGAACTCGAGACGAGCGGAACGGGTTCAGACGCCGAACGTGGCCCGCAGCATGTCGCGGGTGCCGGGACCGAGGCCGACGGCGACCACGGTGATCATGAGCAGGATCGCGTAGCGCGGGCTGTCCTCGAAGACCGTCTCGTCGAAGATCCAGATGACGAAGACGGCGGCGGCGATCTTCACGAGCAGGAACGGCCAGGCCGAGCCGGTAATCGAGACGATGTCGGCCGGAAGCACGTCGGCCGTCGTGTTCGCGATCGCCCGATTGATCGGGTGCTTCGGAACGAGGTTCGCCGGGAGCCCGAGTGAGGTCGCCCAATCGAGGCCGATGACGTTCGCGACGCCGTCGACCGCGTGCGCCCAGATGACGACGATCCCCATGTATTCCGTCCCGCGGTTCAGTTCCGGCGCGAACCGCTCGAGCGCGACCCACGTGATCGCCGTCGCCAGCGTCGCGCCGACGAGGATGACCAGCGGGACCAGCGGGTAGAACTCCGCGTACTCCTTCGTCGCCGCCGTGTAGGCCAGGAAGAGAACCGTCAGGGACAGCAGGGCCGTTCCGATTCCGGCCAGCGGGTACTCGTAGCCCGAGACGTAATCGTTTCGCTCGAGCCAGACGGAGAGAACGACTGCGAACAGCGCGACGAAGAAGACGGTGAAGTAGATCAGCGGGCTGATGATGAAGCCGGACCACGGCAGGTCGATGGCCATCTCGCCGGTGTACACGAAGGCCGCGGCGTTGGCGTCCTCGACGACCCGCAGCGCGCCGCCGAAGAGCATGAACGGGAACAGCGCGAAGAAGCCCGCGCGGTAGCGCTCGATCTCGAGCCGTCGAACGAGGAAGATGACCCCGATCAGCAACAGGACCAGGGTCGGGATGTAGCCGGCGTAGGAGACGAACGTGTAGCCGGGTTCGGCGGTCGGACCGGCGTCGGCGGGGGCTTCGGCACAGGATACCGCCTGGCCGTCGACTAACGTGGCGCAGTTCCAGCTGTGGGCGTCGGCGACGACCGGGCCCCAGAAGTACTGCCAGATGATCTCGACGTAAATCCGCTGTGGGAACAGGAGCGCGCCGAGGACCACCGCAGCGGCGAGACTCGCGACGATCGCGGCCCAGACGCGCTCGGCCCCGAACCGGTCGATGACATCGTCCATACCGAATCCCGTAGTGGGGGCCGCTTACCGTTTCCGATTTTCAACGCGCGTGACTGTTTCACTCGACCGGGTTCGACGAAAACTGCTCAGTAGAAGAGAGGAATGCATCACTCGAGACCGGTCAACTGGCGTGCGGTGGCGCGCGCTGTCAGCGAGGTGCGACCAGCGGGAGCGCCTCGCTGACGATACTGCGCGAGGGATGAGCGAGGGAGCGGAGCGACCGAGTGAATCGGTTGGGGAGGGTGTGGCAATTCCCTGTTGCCACGATAGCAGAGCGGTTCGATTCGATCGGCTCTCCCTCAAGCACGCTGTTTCCGTCACGCAGCCAGTGAATGACGACATCGGCACTCCTCCTCGTGAACCGTCCCGATCATATCAGAAGAACCACTCAGCACTCACTCTCGCGGGCCGCCGCGAGCAGTTCGTCGTGAATCCCGCCGTTCGAGGCGACGATCCCCGTACTATCGTGTCGCCAGCGGTCGCCCTCGAGATCGGTCACGACGCCGCCGGCCTCGCGGATCAACTGAACGCCGGCCACGGTGTCCCACGAGTTCGCTCGCAGGTTGGTCATCGTCCCCTCGAGCGCGCCCGAGGCGACCATCGCCAGCTCGAGTTGGGCGCAGCCGAAGCGGCGCATGTCGCCGAACCGCTCGACGACGGCGCG
>NZ_JAQIVI010000605.1 GCF_028618695.1 Natrinema soli
GCCGCCAGCGCGGCCAGCGGCCGCGATCACGTCCGACAGGTCGCGCGCTATCCCGACTGGTACGACCGCATCGTCGGCATCGAGAACAAGCCCGACCTCGGCCGGCCGGGCGACCTCGAGGCGCAACTGCGAACGGACGTGAGCCTCGCGCTGGTCGACGAAGTCGTGCTCGCGACCGAGAGCTACGTGACGCGCGCCCACCTCAACCGGATCCCCGCGGAAGTCGGCGTCTGGCGGATTCATCGCGACGATTCCGACTCGCGACAGCCGCTCGCCATCGAGGAGATCCGCGAACCCGCCTCACTGCCGGTTGATAAGCGGGGAATCGAGCCACTCGAGTCCCATCCCGGCCGTACCGAGATCGAGGTCGTTGCCCCCGCGGCGAAAGCTCGAGCGCGCCGGCGGATCGCCGAACGCGCCTACGGCAAGGGGTGGCGAACGTACGACTTTCCGGCCTGTTCGGCCTGTCTCCCGGACGAGTCGAGCGGGGCGGCACTTCCCTACTGCGAGTGGAAGGGACGGGTGGTCGACGCCGCTGCGGAGTGCGGGCCGTCGTGTTCGGGCTACGACGCGGCCGGGGCTCCCGACGTCGATCTCGCTGCGGAACGCGACCGCCGAACCGCATGGGAGGCCGATCCGGGCGGTAAGCGGCGACAACAGTCCGGACTCGGTGACTTCAGTTGACGACGGCTCTTCCCGCCCGAAATCGCTAGAGGACGTACTGCTCGCCGTCGATCGCCAGCGGCTCCTCGAACGCCTCCTCGGCGGGGTAGAAGTGCGCGAGGTGGACCAGTCGCGTCCGGTCGGCGTTCAACTGCTCGGCCATCGCGAGCGCCCCCTCTCGAGTCATGTGTTTCGTGCCGAACGTCCGGGGGGTGCCCTCGCCGTCCTCGTGGCGACCGCCGAGGGGGTGGTGCTCACAGAGGCTCGCGGGGACGATCCCGTCGGCGAGCAGTAGGTCAGCGTCGGCCAGTACCGCGCGGGATTCCGCGGGAATATCGTAGCTCGTATCACCCGTGATCGACAGCTTCGCGCCCGTCTCTGGATCCTCGATAGCGAGTCCGTAGCAGTCCAGCGGCGGGTGGTCGACGGGGACCAGCGTCACGTCGAGCCCGCAGATGCGGACCGTCTCGAGCGTCGTCGTCGGAACGACGGTGACGGGATCGAGATAGTGGTAGTCGTCCCGGACCGTTTCGGCGACGCTCTTGCCCGTCTCGGGGTCGGTCTCGTCGGCCGCGTAGACCTCAAGCGAGTCCAGGACGCGAAAGACGTTGCCCAGTCCGTCGAGGTGGTCGAAGTGAATGTGCGTGATGACGGCGGCGTCGGGCAGCGGGACGTCGTCGCGGAGGAACTGAGAGCGGAAGTCGGGGCTGCAGTCGATCAGCAGCGACGCTCCCGTGCGCTCGTTCTCGACGTGGACCGAGAACCGCGTGCGCTCGACGTCGCGCTCGCGAGCGGCCGTACAGGTGTCGCAGTCGCAGCCGACGGTCGGCGTCCCGGTCGTGTCGCCGGTTCCCAGCAGGGTCACCCGCATGATTACGCAGCCCTCCCGTCGGCGCTCACCGTCCTGTCGGCACTCACCGACCGGCCCCCTACTCTCTCGAGGCCGTCCGAGAGCCCCACTCTACACATGCGCGGTCCCTTCTTCGAGCGCCGTCCGGACGAACGGATGATCCCGTTTCGCTTCGAACCGGTCCGCCGGCAGTACGTGCACCGAGAAGACGACGCCGCGTTCGAGTCCGACGGTCTCGGCGAGCGCCTCGAGCTCCTGCTCGACCGTTTCGTCGTCCTCCTCGAGGACCAGCAGGATCTCGGTCTCGGTGTGGACGCCGCGGTCGTCGCCCCGGACGGCGGCTCCGAACGCGACGAGGTGACGGATCGACTCGCCGTGGGCCGCCTCTGCCCGATCGGCGAACGCCGCCGCGGCGTCCCCCGCTGTCGCTCCATCGCTCATGCGTCGTGCTAGGCGGCCGTCGCATAAAGGGTATGCTGTTCACCGACTGTCACCGAACGGATTCGGCCGCTGCAGTTGGCAGCCGGTTCGTCGCCGTCGATAGTCGGTAGTGGCCGTCGGCAATCATTTCGTGGCCGTCGGCAGCTGATCCGCTGCCGTCGCGGGCCGTTCGGCCTAATTCGGTTTCGACTGCCGCAATCGGCCGCGTATCGTCCTGTATCCTGCGTACAGTGCGGCCGCTGCGGCCCCAGCGGCGACCGTTGTCGGGACGTTTCGGCGCTGGCGAAGCCTCGTATACAGACTCGATTCGGCGACGTGCCCCTCGTAGCCGCCGCGTTCGTCGAGATCCTCGGTCGGTTCCTCGAGGCCGCTCGCGTCCGCCGACTGCGGCGGCCGGTCCGTCCGCTGTTGGTCGACGAACACCGTCTCCATGAGCGTGTCCATCGTACTCGAGAGGGTACGACCGAGCGCGACCATGTTCTTGCCGCCGCCCCCGACGGTGACCTCCCGCTGGGGGTGTTCCGCGGCGTGGAGGATCGTCCGCGCGACCGTCTCGGGCGCGTAGACCGGTGAGGGGAGCGTCGCTTCCCGATCCATGTGGTTCTTCGCGTGCTCGGGAAACGGCGTGTCGATCGAACTCGGTTTGACGAGCGTCACCGAGATCGGCGCGTCGTCGTTCTCGAGTTCCATGCGAAGCGTGTCGGTAAAGCCCTTGACGGCGTGTTTGGACGCCGAATAGCTGCCCTGCAGGATAATGGCGCGGTCGGAGACGATACTTCCGATGTTGATGATCGCGCCGCCGTCGTCTTTCCCTTTCAGGTGGTCGGCTGCCTCGAGCGAGCCGTAGAGCACGCCCCAGACGTTGACGTCGAACTGCCGGCGCATCTCCTCGACCGGTACGTCCTCGAGTTCGCCGTAGATCGAGATCGCGGCCCCGTTGACCCACGTGTCGAAGCCGCCGTAGATCTCCCGCGCGGTGTCCACGATCTCGCGGACGTCGTCCCGATCGCTCACGTCGGCGACGACGTACTCCGCGTCGCCCCCGTCGGCTTCGATCTCCGCGACCGCCTCGCGTAACGCGTCCTCGCTTCGGGCGGCGAGGACTACTCGCGCCCCGCGGTCGGCGGCCAGTCGCGCCGTGGTCAGTCCGATCCCCGACGACGCGCCGGTGATCACGATCACTTGCTCCTCGAGCGGTTTGCGATTAGGTGTCATGGATGGGGGCCTCAGATTCAGGTGGTAGCGGCGGAAAACGGCCGTCTCGGACGCCGTGATTGGTTGGTCGTCGCTGGTGTTGCTCGGTCACGGGCCCGAATCGGCCGCTGTCGACACTCGAGGAGAGGGTCACGAGACGGGGTTACTTGTCGCCTGTATTGGCATGGCCACCGGCCGTTCGCTCGACGACACGTGTTGAACCTCCCGTGTACTGCAGGCAGTGTATGGAACAGTGAGTTACTGATGGGTATCGGGTGAGACGAAGCGTCCTGCTATCGTGGCAACACGGAATCGCCACGCCCTCCCCAGCCGATTCGCTCACTCCCTGCGGTCGTTCGCTCATCCCTCGCACGGCTTCGGGCCGCGGCTCACAATCTGTTCGCCGCGGCACAGCGCGCGCCACCGCTGCCAATTGACCAGTCCGAAGTGATGCGTCGTTCCCCTGTCTCGAACGTTTCGCGGTTCGCGACCGCTACGCCCGATCGGCGATCACGCCCTCGAGTCGCTCCCGATCCAGCTTCCCCATGTCCGTAACGGGCAACTGCTCGAGCACGACGACGTCGCGGGGCCGCTTGTACGGGGCCAGTCGGTCCGCGGCCCACTCGAGAAACTCGTCTCTGGCGAACGAGCCGTCGGCGGTCGTGACGGCCGCGACGACTTCCGCCCCTTTGGTCCCGTGGTCGCGGGCGGCGACGGCGGCGTTGTTGACGCCGGGATGCGTCTTCAGGACCGCCTCGACCTCGGCGGGCGCGATCGAGTAGCCGCTGGACTTGATCATGTACGTGCGTCGCCCGAGGAAGTAGAGCGCCCCGTCGTCGGTCACGCGGCCGATGTCGCCGGTCAGGACGTAGCCGTCGTGGAACGCCGCCTCGGTCTCCTCGGGCTTGCCGAGATAGCCCTCGAAGAGCGACGGCGACTGCACGGTGATTTCGCCGGTTTCCCCGCGGGGAACCGCCTCGTGGGTCTCCCAGTCCCGGATCACGATATCGGTCTCGTAGACCGGCTTGCCGACGAACCCCTCGTCGACCACGCCGAGTCCCTGGGTGAACGTGTCCCGCGTGTGGGTCTCGGTCAGGCCGTAGGCCGCCTCGTACATCGCCGAGTCGGTCGCGTCCGCCCACCGCTCGCAGAGGGCCTCGGTCAGCGCCTGTCCGAAGCTCGTCACCGGCATCGACTCGAGCGAGTCGATCGCCCGCTCCTCGTCCTCGAGTAGTGGCAGCAGCTCCCGGACCATCGGCGTAGTGATCCAGCCGTTGGTCGGCTCGTGGGCCGCCAGCGCGTCGACGTAGGCCTCGGGCTCGTATCGGGTCAGGAGGACGGTCGTCCCGCCCTGAATCATCGGGGAGTCGACGGTGTTGAGCTTCCCGGCAACGTGGAAGACGGGCATCACCGCGAGGTGGCGCGTGTGCTCGTCCCGATCGGTCAGCGCCGAGGACGTGGCCGCGGCGAACAGGACGTTCGCGTAGCTGTGCATGCAACCCTTGGGCAGACCGGTCGTTCCCGAGGTGTACTGCAGCAGGCAGATATCGTCCATCGCGACCTCGACGGCCGGCGGATCGGCGGGCGTTTCCTCGAGGATCGACTCGAGGTAGCGGACGCCCGCCGACTCGGGCCGCCGCGACGTCTCGATCGCGTCCGCCATGTCCTCGTGGATCGCGGGCACCGGCTCGTCGGGCAGGAACGTCTCGAAGCGCGTGTAAACGATCTCCTCGAGCGGCGATTCCTCACGGACGGCCTCGAGCAGCGGCGCGTGGGTGTCCCCCGCGACGACGATTCGCGCGCCCCCGTCGGAAAGCTGGTAGGCGACGCGGTGTTCCTTCGCCATCGGGCTGCAGGGACTAACTCGCATGCCGAGTCGCTGGGCCGCGTAGTAGGCGATCACGTACTGCGGGCAGTTCTGCAGGAGCAAGAGGAGGGTATCCCCGCGGCCGTACCCACGCTCGGCCAGTTCGGTCGCGAAGCGGTCGATCGCGTCGCCGAGTTCCCCGTAGGTGAGCCGTGCGCCGTAGTAGTCGATCGCGACGCTGTCCGGCCGCTCCGCCGCGTAGCGGGCGACGTACTCGTGAAGCGGTCGCTTCCCGAGGGGAAAATCGGGATCGCTCGGAATCCCGTCCGGAAACTCACTGGGTTCCGTGGTACCCATGGGCGCGACGACACGACGAACGCGTAAATTCGTTCCGTTGATTTCTCCCGTCCGGCCGTCTCTGCCGGGTTAGCGCTCAAGGGACTCGACTCCGTACTAGCCGTCGTAACTGGACAAACTAATTAAGGTCCCCTACAGTCTGGATTACATGAACGACCGCTACGACGTAGTCATCGCCGGTGCCGGTCCCGCCGGCGCACAGTGTGCCCGCGACCTCGCCGCCAGGGGGTACGACGTCGTCGTCCTCGAGACCGAGGCCGAAGAGGAGTTCCCGCGACAGAGCAACAAGTCCACTGCGGGAACCTTCCACTCCATGATGGCCGCCTTCGGCATCCCCGATGACGTGGTCATGCAGTACACCGACAGCGTCGTCCTCGAGTCGCCGACCGAGCACTACGTCCGCGACCAGACCGGCGCAGTGCTCGAGTTCGCGGATTTCAAACGCTATCTGGTGAAAGACAGCCGCGACCGCGGCGCCGAGTATCGATTCGACGCTCGCGTCACCGCACCGATCACGGAGAACGGCGAGATCGTCGGCGTCACCTACAACGGCGACGAGGAAGTCTACGGCGATATTACGATCGACGCGACGGGGCCGAGCGCACCCCTCGCGAAGAAGCTCGATATCGTCGATCTCGAGCGGGAAAACCACGCTATCGGCGTCGAGTACGAGTTCGAAGGGATCGACATCGATCGGCCCGGCTTCGCGGACCTGCGCGACGCGATGATGTTGCGACTCGACCACGAGATCGCGCCCGGCGGCTACTCCTGGATCTTCCACACGGGGGCGGACACCGCCAAGGTCGGCCTCTGTTACATCCAGAACGACAGCCACGACCAGTACAGTCGCGACGATTTCACCATCGACGACTACCTCTCTCACTGGCTCGAGACGGACCCCCGGTTCCGGGACGCCGAACCGATCGAGGGCAAGCAACACCGCGGCTCGGCCCACATTCAGGCACCCGACAAACTACACACCGATCGGTTTATGGCCATCGGCGACACCGTGCCGAGCCTCGACCCGCTCTGGGGCGAGGGAATCAACAAGTGCATGCAGTCCGGTCGCGCGGCCGCCGCCACCGCCGATAGCGTCCTCAAACACGACGGCATCGAGCCGACCGCCGAGAACCTCGAGGTCTACGATACCCTCTGGCACCGCGACGTCGCACCCAACGCGAAGAGCCGGTTGCTGATGACCCAGCTCCTCTACCTCGCGCCGAACGACCGCTACGACAGACTCATGCGGGATCTCCAGCGTCTCGACGACGACACGCTGGCCGAGGCGAACAAGGGGAACGTCCGCGCCATCGCGAACCTGATCGAACTCGAGGACGCGCCGTTGCTCGCCCGGTTCGCGAAACAGCAGTTAGACCTCGACCTCGGCTCGCTGCTGCCGTAGCGCGGCCGGCCGCTGTCGCTCGCCCCGCGGTGATCTCCGCCGAGCGAAACCGGCCGCGAACCGCCGCTTTCGCCGCCGGTTTATACACCCGGTCCGACACTCCGGAAGATGGCGCTGCTCGAGAACCTCGTGTTAGTGTTCGTCGCCGGGCTGCTCACGGCGCTGGCGACCGGCCTCGGCGCGCTCCCGTTTTTCTTCTTCGAGGGGATCAGCGACCGCCGGAACGTGGTTCTCTGGGGGCTCGCGTCGGGAATCATGCTCTCCGCATCGTCGTTCGGACTCGTCGACGAGGGGCTGGCCGAGGGGACGCCTCTCGAGATCGCGATCGGAATGCTGGCCGGCGTCGGCCTCGTCGTCCTCGCGCACGACGTCCTGCTGGACGCCGACATCGACCCCCACCAGTACGAGGAAGCCGATTTCAAGAAGCTCGTCCTCATTCTCGGCGTCCTGACCGTCCACAGCTTTCCCGAGGGCGTGGCCATCGGCGTCTCCTTCGCCGATCTCGGCCTCGAGGGCGGCACCCAATTCCTCGGCTTTACGATCCCGGTGCTGGCGGTTTTCATGACGATCGCGATTTCGATCCACAATATTCCGGAAGGGACCGCGATCTCGATCCCGCTGCGCTCGATGGACGTCGCGAACTGGAAGCTGGTCTGGTGGGCCGTCTTCTCGAGCCTGCCACAGCCGATCGGGGCCGTCATCGCGTTCGGGTTCGTCCGCTACGCGAGGGAATTTCTTCCGTACGGCTTCGGCTTCGCCGCCGGCGCGATGATCTACCTCGTGCTCACCGAGTTCGTCCCCGAGGCGCTCAACATCGGCGAACGGCTGCCGCGGGGCGGCAAGCCGGAACTAGCGGGCGGCATCGCCGTCGGCGCCCTCGTGATGGTGCCGCTGGCGTTCGTCTAGCTGTGGCCGTCGTTACACCTACTCGAGCACGCGTCCGTGCTCGTCGATCTCCCCCGCGACGATCCGAGTCGAAGAAATGCGCTCGCCGTCGTCGGCGTAGACGTAGGGCGCGACGATCCCAGACAGCGGGTCGAATCCTCGCTCGCGCCGCAATCCGTTGATCCCCTCGAGTTCGGGAGCCGTCTCGGGGGAGACCACCAGCGCGTCGATAGACGGCTCGTCGGTCGCGATCCCGTCTTCGGTCTCGAGGGTTCGGATTTCGACGTCGCGATCCCACTCGTCGAGTTCGCGGATCGCGTCGGTCACGGTCCGGGTCCGCTCCTCGAGCGACGGAATCGGACGGGGCTCGTGGCGCGTTTCGACCGCCAGTTCGTCGCTGGTCAGGGCGACGACGACGCCGTCCTCGCCGAAGCGGAGCGCGTGCTCGAACAGGGTTCGATGCCCGTCGTGGAGCGGCCCGAACGTGCCGGCGACTGCGATTCGCATACGCGACTCGAGGGCGAGTATCCTTTTAACTGTGATGCGGAATCCGGAATGCCGGAGGGCGCGAAGCGCCGCGGTTCGATCCTCACAGTGACGACCGCTCACACCGTCTCGGGCAACCAGCCGCCGTCGACCTCGAGGTTCTACACCCACCTTTTTACTGCGTCGGAGTCTCTCGCTCCGCTCACGGGCTGCCGCCCGTTCGCGTTCCCGCGGCGCGCCGCGCCGCGCACCGCTCGAGACCCGCTCCTTGCAAAAATCTGGACCAAAAACCATCCGCGGCGCGAAGCGCCGCGGTTCGATCCTCACAGTGACGACCGCTCACACCGTCTCGGGCAACCAGCCGCCGTCGACCTCGAGGTTCTCCCCGCTGACGTAACCGCTGTCGGGGTCGAGGAAGAAGTACAGCGGCGCGATCAGGTCCTCGAAGCTCGCGGGACGGTCGCGCGGTAACTCCTCGGGGAACTCGTCGGAGTTCTCGACGACGTACGGCGAGATCGCGTTGACCGTGATTCCGTCGTCCCGGGTGTCGGCCGCGAGCATACGCGTGAACATCAATACACCCTTCTTGGCCACGAAGTACGGGAAGTTCTCGGGACTGACGAGCCCCTGCTCGCTCGAGGCGTAGCCGACGTTCACGATCCGCCCGTACTCCGTCTCGCGCATTCCGGGCAGCGCTCGCTTCGAACAGAGGTAAGTCCCGTTGAGATTGGTCTCGAGGACGCGGTTCCAGGTCTCGAACTCGAGGTCGGCCCAGTGGGCGGGCGCGAAGTCGCCGACGTTGTTGACCAGCACGTCGACGCTCCCGAGTTCGGCTTCGACGGCCGCAAAGAGACCGTCGACGCTCTCGGGATCGGTGACGTCGCCCTGAACCGTCATCGCCGCGCTCGCGCCGCGATCACGGGCCGTCTCGGCCACGTCGCGG
>NZ_JAQIVI010000606.1 GCF_028618695.1 Natrinema soli
TTCTTCCACTTCGTCCTCGACCCAGTAGGGGAGCTTGCGGCCGTCGGGCATGCGATCGGCCTCGTCGACGATGCCCTCTTCCCACTCGTTCGGGAAGCCGGTCACGTCCCGGCCGTTGACGATGAACGCGCCGTGGCTGTCGCGCGCGAAGGCGAGCATCCCGACGGCGTGACAGACGACCAGGGCCTTGCCGTCGCCCTCGACGATGTCGCGGAGGAGTTCGCGGGCGTGTTTGTCCTGATTGATGTCCCACTCGGTGCCGTGGCCACCGGGGAAGACGACGGCGTCGTACCCCTCGGCGTCGGCCTGTGCGACCGAGATCGGATCGTTCAGCCGCTCGTCGGTCTCGGCGACTTCACGGACGTGCTCGGCGGTCTCCTCGCCGACCTGTTCCGGATCGAGCGATCGTTCGTCGACGACCGGCGGATCGCCCGACGGCGTCGCGACCGTGATCTCGACGCCCGCTTCGGTGAGCGTCTCGAGCGGCTCGACGCATTCCTCTCCCCAGTATCCTTCTTCGCTGACGACGAATAGTGCGTCCGTCATATCCCACCCTACGACCGGCAGCGTAAAAACGGCCAGCCCACCCCTCGGTTCTGCCGCAATCCCCGCACACACGTTCATCGGGGAGACAGTCACTCGGACCGAGGGTGGCCTTTTTCGCCGTCGACCGTCTACGTTCGATAGGTGACACCATGGCAGACCGACCGCGTCCGTTCGACGGCATCGACGACCTGCTCGACCGACTGAACCGCCAGATCGAGACGGCGGCGCGCTCGTGGGAAACACAGGTCGACAACCGGAGCAAGCTCGACCTCTCGACGGGCGGCTCGACGACGAGTCTGGACCTCGCCGACGAGGGCGACGAGTTCGTCGTCACCGTCGACGTCCCCGGCTACGAGAGCGACGACCTGGAGTTGCGCCTCTCCGGCGAGTCGCTGGCCGTCTCCGGGCAGCGAGAACACAGTCAGGAGATCGGCGGCGACGAAGAGAATTACATCCGTCGAGAACGGAAGACCGAGTCGTTCAGCCGGCAGATTCGGCTTCCCGAACCGGTCGACGCCGACACGGTTCAGGCCAGCGTCAACAACGGCATCCTGACGGTGCGGCTGCCGAAGCGCGAGGCGGACGAGGAGGCGCACTCGATCGACATCGACTGAGACGGACTGCTGTGCGTCAGCCCACTGACGAACCGTGCATCGGGCGAACGCTGACTCGACGAGTCGGGCCGTTCGCCGGTTTCGGCATCAGTCGTCGAGGTTCAGCGCGTCGAAGAACCGACGGGTGAGCCGCCCGCCGACGAACTCGAGGAGTGCGCCGTCGTCGTCGTCCTCGTCCGCGAAGAGCCCGAGTTCGATCCGGCCGCCGGCCATGTCGTGGTGGCCGCCGACGGCACCGAGTTCGTCGAACCCCTCCTCCAGCGTCTCGCCCATGTGAACTCGCGGATCGATCGAGCGGCCGCTCAACCGAATCGCGTCGCCGACGACGCCGTAGACCAACACGGTGTCCACTCCCTCGAGGTTGAGCAGGTAGTCCGCCGCCTGCGGAAGCGCGTCGGTCTCGCCGGTCTTGCCGACGCTCGCGACGAGGGACGAGCCCCGTCGCTCTCGACTGGCGATCGCCCGGCCGATCGCGTCGAGCGTCCCCGGAGAGAACGCGCTGCCGTACAGCTGCTCGAGGATCTCGAGGTCGGCGTCGGGATAGACGGCGAGCGCGGCCTCGTACTCGCGTCGCGTGGGTTCGCGGACGAAATCCAGCCGCTCGCGGTGGAGCGCGAAGAGGAGCGCGGAGGCGAGCCGCGTCGTCAGGTCGACCTCGAGTTCCTGCAGATACTCGATGAAGATGGTCGCGGTCGCACCGTATTCGTCGCGAACGTCCTCGAACGCGGCGTCGGCCGACTCGCCCGGGTGGTGATCGACGACGACGTCGGGAGTGACGCCCGCCGGCACTTCGGTGTTCGCCCCCGGCCTGGTGTGGTCGACGAAGCTCACGCTGTCGTACTCCCCGATCGCGGTCCTCGAAAGCGGTCGGAGACTGATATCGAGGAGGTTGACGAACGCGCGGTTTTGCTGGTGGGAGATCTCGCCGCCGTAGGCGATCGTCACCTCCTCGACGTCGTGGTTTCGCGCGATCGCTTCGAGCGCGAGCGCGCTGGCGAGACAGTCCGGATCCGGATTGTCGTGGCAGACGATCGCCAGCGAGTCCGTCGTCTCGAGGACGGACACGAGCTCGGCCGCGCGTGACATACCGGAGATACGGTGACGAGACGCTTGAATCCCGCGTCGAGTCTCACGGAGTACGACTGGCCGTCGACCTGATGAGCGGACGGACGTTCGTGATCATCGATCATCACAAAGCGTACAGTTATTTCACACCGGGCACCCGAAGAACGAGTATGCGAGACGCGTACCTCGTCGGTGCGGGGCAGTCGGATTACGGGGCTTTCCCGTCGGAGAGCTACCGGTCACTGTTCCGGACGGCGTTCGATGCGGCGACGAACAGCGTACCGAAGGGACTCGAGGCCGAAGACGTCGACGAGGCGTTCGTCGGTAACCTCGGCGTCGGCGGCCGCCAGCTCGGCCTCTCCGGACCTGCGGTAACCGAACACGTCGGCCTCGACGGCGTCCCCTGTACCCGCGTCGAGAACGCCTGCGCGGCCAGCGGCTTTGCGGTGCGGCAGGCCGTCCAGGCCGTCAAATCGGGAATGGCGGACATCGTCCTCGCGGGCGGCTTCGAGATCATGTCGGATATGAGCTCGGACGCGACGAAGTACTGGCTCGGCGTCTCGGGTGAGACCGAGTGGGAACGCCTCTCCGGCACGACGTTCTCCGGCGTTTACGCCCAGATGGCCAGCGTCCACATGGAACGGTACGGGACCACGCGCGAACACCTCTCCCGGGTCGCCGTCAAGAACCACTCGAACGGCGCGAAGAATCCCCACGCCCAGTTAGGATTCGAGTGCTCGCTCGAGGACGCCCAGTCCGCCCCGGTCGTCGCGGACCCGCTCAATCTCTATCACTGCTGTCCGACCTCGGACGGCGCGGCCTGTGCGCTGATCGTCAGCGAGGACGTCGTCGACGACTACACGGACGATCCGATCCGGGTCGCCGGCGTCGGTGCCGGCAGCGACACCGTCGGCCTCTTCCAGCGCGATACGTACACCGGCGTGCCGGCGAGCCAGCGGGCGGCCGAATCGGCCTACGAGATGGCCGATGTCGCACCCGACGAGCTCGACTTCGCGGAGGTCCACGACTGCTTCGCGATCGCGGAACTGCTGGCCTACGAGGATCTCGGATTCTGTGAGAAAGGTGAGGCCGGGCAGCTCATCGAGTCAGGCGCGACCGAACTCGGCGGCGAGTTGCCGGTCAACACCTCGGGCGGCCTCAAGTCGAAGGGCCATCCCATCGGCGCGACCGGTGCCGGCCAGGTCGTCGAGGCATACAAGCAGCTCTCCGGCAAGGCCGGTGAGCGACAGGTCGAGAACCCCGCACGCGGGCTCACCCACAACGTCGGCGGCAGCGGTGGTGCGTCCGTGGTTCACATCTTCGAGAAGGAACGGGAGGTGAGCGCATAATGGCGGCCGCAATCACCGGTGTCGGCGCGTACGCGCCGCGGTTCCGCATCAGTAGCGAGGCCTTCGAGGAGGCCTGGGGTCAGTTCCACGCCTCCGGCGTGACCGAGAAGGCCGTTCCCTCGGCCGACGAGGACGCCCTGACGATGGCCTACGAGGCCGCGACGCGAGCGCTCGAGGCGGCGGCGACCGAC
>NZ_JAQIVI010000607.1 GCF_028618695.1 Natrinema soli
GACCAGCCGCGCGCTCGCTGCGGGCCCGCGTCGTAGCGCTCGAGGAGCCGGCGAGCGAACGGGTCAGTCAGCGGACGGCGACGAGTCGAGGCCGTCGACCCAGGCGCTGAGTTTCTCCTGTGCGGGCGGCCCGGTGAGGAGACTCACCGTTGTGAACGAGACCACGCTCGTGACCAGGCCGTAGATGATCGGGAGGTTCGACGAGAAGCCGTGCAGCCAGATGGTCGCGATCACGACGGTCGCGCTGATGAAGATCGACGAGAGGGCGCCCTGCCACGTCGCCCCCTTCCAGAAGAACGCCGCGAAGATGGGCACGAAGATGCTTCCGCTCAGCAGGGCATAGGTCAGCGCCAGCGCCTGGATGACGTTGCCGATCGCGATCGCCGCGGAGACCATCACGACGCCGAGTGCGAGGATGAGCGTACGGGAGACGCGCGCATAGGTCTCGTTCGAGGCGTCGGGATTGACGAAGCGTTTGTACACGTCGTTCGTGAACAGGGTACTCGAGGCGAGCAGCGCCGAGTCCGCGGTCGACATCATCGCCGAGATGAAGCCCGCGAGGATGAGACCCGAGAAGCCGACCGGCACGATTTCCAGAATCAACCGCGGGAGCGCGAGTTCGGGGTCCGCGAGGGTCGGGAGGAGCACGACGGCGATCGCCCCGAGGAGGGCGGTGACGATCCCGTAGACGACGGCGAACGACCCGGCCGCGATCGTGCCCGTGCGGGCGGTCTCCGTCGAGTCGGCTGTAAAGACCCGCTGCCAGACGTCCTGGCCAATCATGATGCCGAGGACGTACAGCAGGAAGTAGCTGGCAATCGTCTGCCACCCGATCGCGGTAATATCGAAGTACGAGGGATCCAGTTCGGCCGCGAGGCCGGAGAACCCGCCGACGGCGTCCAGGCCCAGCGGCAGGGCGAGGAAGAAGATCCCGACCGTCATGATACACCACTGGACGAAGTCGGTGATCGTCACGGAGAGCATCCCGCCCAGCATCGTGTAACTGATGACGATGGCCCCGGCAGCCAGGATCATCGTGTTCTGCTCGACGCCGAACAGGACGCTCAACACCTTGCCGATCGCGATCGTCTGCGTGATCGCGAGCGTGAGCGCGTAGATCCCGGCAATGACGGCCCCGATCGTCCCGGAGTAGCGGTCGTACCGCCGCTCGAGGACCTCGCCGAGCGAATAGGCCTTGAGACTGGCGAGGTTCGTCGAGATCAGGAGCCCGAGCGCGATGGTGCCGAGCCCGAGCATAATGACGAGCCACGCCCCGGAGATCCCGGTCTGGTAGCCGAGGCCGCCACCGCCGATCGTCGAGGCGCCGCCGAGGATGACGGCCGACATGACGGGTATGTACATCCAGATCGGAATGTTCCGACCCGCGACGAGATAGTCGTCGAGCGTGTCCGATTTTTGATACCCCCAGTACCCGACAGCGAGCAGGCCGAGCATGTAGAGTGTCAGTACACCTGTGTCAATGGGCGACACTACCATGGAAACGGATTGCCGCATTATAGTATTTAACAGTTTCTATCAAGGGGGTCCGTCGGGCGGCCGTGGGCCGCCGCGTCCGGCCTGGTCCGATGACGGATACGTTTATTGAACTCTGGGAGAGCCGTAGGGCTATGCCCGAGAATCTCGACCGTCGAGCGTACGATCTCCTCCGCCTCATCGACGGTCACGAACCGATCGGCAGTATCCGGCTGGTCGACCTGCTGAACCGGCACGGGTATTCCATCAAGAGCCGCACCGTGCGCCTCATGCTCTCGAACCTGGACGACGCCGGCTATACCAAAAAAATACCCGGGAAGGGGCGCTGTCTGACGCCGGAGGGCCAGTCGGAACTCGAGCGGGGCCACGTCGGCGCCCGCCTCGAGCAGGTCCGCGAGCGGATCCGAACGCTGACCGGGCAAGTCACGTACGATCCGTTCGAGGACACCGGTGAGGTCGTCGCCGCCTCCATCACCGTCCCGCGGGCGGAGCTCGACGCCGCTCTGGATGCGATCGAACCACTCGCCGAGACGCCGCTCGGGCCGATCCGGCTCGCGATCGAGGAGGACGTGTTCGCAAGCGCCGACAGCGAATCGGCGGACCTGGTGCGCCTCTCTGCCCCCTCGAGTATCACGCTCGACGGGGTGTTGCTCTCACGCGGCATCAACGCCGAGCTCCGGACGGCCGGCATCGTCGAGTACTATGCGGGCCGTGACGCCGACGCGTTTCCCCACGAGGGGGCGTTTGCTCCCGACAACGGCGGGGCAGTCCTGCGGTATACGGATGCGATCAGCGGCGAGGGATCGACGGTCGACGTCGTCAGCCTGTTGATCGAAGCGGGGCGCACCGCGGTCCGGCCCGCGGTCGACGACAGTGACGTGCCCGCCCTGTTCGTGGTCGACAACCGGGAGTTTCCGCTCATGCGGTACGACGAGGCTGTGGACCTCGCGATCGAGGCGCGCGATCGACTCGGCGGGGTCCTCGACGTCCGGAAGCCCCGCGAGGACGGCCCGTTCCCGACCGAAAAACCGGGCTGGGGGTTCGCGTCGATGACCTACGGGGCGGTCGGCGAACTCGTCCTCTCGCTACTGACGGCGGACGGCTACGCCGAGTCGTGGGAGACGCTGTCCGGCCTCGTGCCGCGCTCGCGGTTCGAGCGGGTCTCGGTCGTGCGGGCCCGCCGGACGTAGTTACTCCGCGAACTGGCGCTCGAGGAGGGTGACGAGGAGGTAGGCAGCCAGCGTCTGGGTCGATCGCGTGGGATCATGGTCGGGAGCGACCTCCATGAGGTCCGCGGCGCCGATCGCGTCGTGCGTCCCGAGGATCTCCATGATCGTGAGCGCCTGCCGGCTGCTCAGGCCGGCGGGCTCGGGCGTCCCCGTCCCCGGCGCGACGCTCGGATCGACCGAGTCGATATCGAACGTCAGGTAGACGGCGTCCGCCCCGTCGGCGGCGTGGTCGATCGCGTCGGTGACGACGTCACGGATACCCCGTTCGTGGACGTCGCGCATCGTGTAGAGGCCCAGCCCGGTCTCCTCGGCGAAGTCGAAGAACCCCGGCGACTCGTACCCCCGGATCCCGATCTGGCTGATATTCGCGTAGTCGCCGTAGTCCGACTCCGCGATCAGTCGCGTGGGCGAGCCGTGGAAGTGCTCGCCGAAAATCGGACTCTCCTCGGCGGTGTCCGTGTGGGCGTCGATCTGCACGAGACCGACGCGCTCGGCGTCGGTCGCCTCCGCGAACCCGCGGTAGGCGGGATACGTACAGTAGTGGTCACCGCCGAGCATCACCGGGAACGCCCGTTCGGCCGCGGTCGCGACGTGTGCGGTGATGCTCTCCGCGGACGTCTCCTGGTCCTGCGGGAAGACCGGGACGTCGCCGCAGTCGGCGACCGTCAGATCGCTAAAATCGACTTGGGCGCGCGTGTTCATGTTCGTCAGTCCACCCTTGTAGCCCGACAGGTACGCCCACCAGGTACTCGCCTCGCGAACGGCTGCCGGGCCGTAGCGCGCGCCCGGTCTGTTGCTCGCGGCGGCGTCGAGGGGGGCG
>NZ_JAQIVI010000608.1 GCF_028618695.1 Natrinema soli
GAGGCGGCGGCCGGTCAGAAGGGGAGCCCAGTAGTACGCGCCGGCCGCGAGCGCGAGGCCGACGAAGCCGGCGAGCAGCAGGTGAAAGTGCGCGACGACGTAGTAGGTCCCGGTGTAGCGGACGTTGATCGGCACGGCGGCGAGGAAGACGCCGGTGACGCCGCCGACGACGAAGTAGCCGACGGCGGCGAGCGACGCGATCATGGGGGCAGTGTAACGGATCGAACCACCCCACAGCGTCACGAGCCAGGTGCACAGCTTCGCCGAACTCGGGAGCGCGACCGCGAGCGTGGTGAACATGAAGACCGTCCGAACGGACGGGCTCATGCCGGTCACGAACAGGTGATGTGCCCAGACGGTGAAGGAGACGACGCCGATCGCGAGCGTCGAGTACACCGCCGACCGTCGGCCGAACAGCCGCCGCCCGGCGAAGCGCGGGAGGACGTGGCTGACGATTCCCATCGGCGGCAACACCAGGATATAGACCAGCGGATGGGCGAAGAACCAGAACAGGTGTTGCCAGACCAGGGGTCCGCCACCGCCGACGACGAACGCCGTGCCGAGCGTCCGGTCGGCGAGCAACAACGCGACCGTGACGGCGAGCACCGGGAAGGCGACGACCGCCATCGCCGCGCTCGTCAGCACCGTCCACGTGAACGCGTCGACCTCGAGCCA
>NZ_JAQIVI010000609.1 GCF_028618695.1 Natrinema soli
CTGGCGACGGTGACGGCGAGCCGATCGAGCGCTACGACGAGGCCCTCGCGACGCCGGCTGTCGACGGCGACATCGAGGACATGGCGCTGTTCGCCGGCCAGAGCGTCGGGCTAACCGATAACGTTCGGCCGGCGGGAGCGTTGCTCGAGGAACTCGTCGCGGAGACGATCGAGACGCTCTCGGGGTTGCCGGCGGCCCGTCACGGCTGATCGGTGGCCGCGAGTGTGCGCCGTGTTTCTGCTTCTCGAGAAGTAGATGTCACACGATAGTCAGCTAAAACGACGTCCAGTCGACGACGGAAACGTCGTCCATCCGCTCGAAGTGATCGGCGTTCGCGGTCAGTACCGGGAGCCGTTCGACCGCTGCAGTCGCGCCGACGTAGACATCGTGGAGATCGTGTAACGGCTTTCCGCGCCGCTGAAGATCGGTGATGATATCCGCCGCCGCGGTTGCGACCGCTCGATCGATCTCGACGAGTTCGAATCGGGCAAGGAGTCGGTCGAGGTCCTCCGGAGCGCTCCTCTGTGACGAATCGTCTTCATACCGTTTGTTAACGCCGTGGCGGAGTTCGGTGACCGTGACGCTACTGATCGCGTGGCGGCCCTCGCCGTCGAGTTTCGTCACTCGATCGGCGACGCCACCGCGATCAATATCGACGAGGACGGACGTGTCACAGAGTTTCATCGTCCATTCTCGAGATCGTCCCGCGGCTCAACTGCTCGATATCGTCTTTCACGTCGTCGTGCGTCTCCCGGTCGAGGACTCCGGTCCCCGTGACGTCGGCCAGTTTCCGGCGCTCCTCGAGGTGATCCCGAATGACGTCGCTGAAACTCCGGTCGCCTTTCTCTCGTTTTAGCTCCCGATAGACATCGTCGGAGATCGAGATGTTCTTGCTCATAGTAGATGTATGGGCACCCATACGCAAGTCGTTTGCGGGACACAGAGATCGCCAACGACGGATCGACGAGCGGTCGCAGTTCGCCAGTCGGAGAATCAGACCGACCCACGACGTTCAGTCGGCAGGAACACTCCTCGAGATCGAGTATCCGATCGTCTAGACACCGGTCGGCAGCGTGACGATCTTCGAGCTCGCGCTCCGCTCGCCGACTCGCTCAAGTACCCGTCAGTGAGAGTATATCGACGTCGAGTGCATCGGTGAGTCCGGGGTCGTCAAAATCAACGTCAGCAACTACCAGGCTCACCGATCGCCAGTGCGGTCCCCGCGATAAATGTCTCATACGAAGGAGTAGGCGGGGACACACTATCTCTTTCGAAAAGGACTCTCTCGGCCGATCTAATCGTTTTATCGTGTATATAGTTATTCAGCAGTGGCCTCATTGTATATCTGACGGGGAGGGGATTTCCGTTCCCGATCGTCGATATCGTGACATTGCAGTCACCCCCGTCGCCAATAGAGATCGTTCCGATCGTCGATCTCTATTTCACCCCTACCCATTGACACACCACCTTTTGAGTAGGGGCCGACGTCAGCCTCAAGGAGATATTTTCAACCGAAATCACTGGTGCTGGCATTGTTTGCCGTCATACCATCTTCCCCGCCGTGAACGGCGGGGCTTCCCCTACGAGGGGAATCCACTCCGGCAGGGTTCAGTCCTGATAAGCCGCGAGCGTCATCTGTGAGGATTTCTCGCTCGTCTCGCGGTGGACTGCGGCGCTGTCACTGGCGCCCCCCGTCCGAGGCGAGTCATCGCGTTCCGGTTCCCAAGGAATGCTCTCTCCCCGCGGATCTACAGACGGAGCAGGCCGAGTACCGCGGGGTCGTTCGGAAGATCTTCGATCTTCCGTAACTGAGCGAAGCGAAGCTTCGCGATGTCCGCGAAACCGTCGGTTTCGCTTGATGACGAGAGAGCGTCGCTCTCTCGACCCACTTAAGCCAAGGCGGTTCACAGTCGCCGAGACCGATGGACGGCACCCGTTTCGATTCTGCTTGCAGGCGGTGCCCGATCGCTCACACAGCGTCGACGGCAGCGATCGCTCGAGATGGCGTCCCCAGTACGGGACGATGTTGAGTGGTCGAGACTCGTCGGATACACCTCGGAAACGTCTCATCCGCTCCTCGACGCAAGACGGCGAGTCTCGAGAACAAACTGACGACTAACCGGCTGCTCACCCTCTCGGTCAGTGAGAGCCCACGTCCCAGAGCTGAACCTGTGGCGTCTCGCATGCCGGACAGACGACGGCGACGTTATCCTTGTACGTGCCACGCTCGAGCGTCCCCGCGGTGCACTGCGGACACGAATTCCCCTCGAGGCGTGACAGAAGCGTTTCTCCGTCCGAACGAATGTCTTCCATTCCTTTCATTCCGTGGGGCAACTACCACCTCTCAGATGGTTAATCTTTTGGGTGGCGGTACACTTCGGTAGTGCGATTGCATTCAACGATCGATTCGGGACCAACAGCGCGTCAATCGGGGCTGGCCATCGACAGACAGTATACCAGTTGTCAATTCGAGACAGCGTCTGGGAGGGTGCCTGCCTCTGTCGCGTATCTGGATGGTTGTTGGTGGGTATATCAGTCGGTGCTAATCCAATAGTTATTACCAATATATATGATAAATCAGGAATAGAGAACTATTAAGTGATCCGGAAATCATACCCGTAGTAGAGCCAGAGCAGCTGGACCGAATGAGGGAGGGGAACCTGTGAGCAAGAACACGACAACGAAGACAGCTTACTGTCCGAACTGTGGCACCGAACGAGAGGTACAGATCACCGTCCCCTGGCAAGACGATCTCTGTATCCAGTGCGGTGAGAACGTCGACTAGCGTCGATTATACTCTGAACCGCACCACCCCGGTCTCCCGTACGATATCCTTGAGAAAGCCGGCCTCGCGGCACGGACAACAGTCGTCTCCGAACAGTCACTCGAGGCTATTCCTCTCTGAACTGCGAAGGCTGCTCGAAGAGAGAAGACCCACAGTTACTCCTGTTCGCTGGCTGCTGGCATCGTTTTTGATAGTCTCGTCACTAAGTGGGAGCGTCGCTCCCGCAAGGTCGTCGGCGCTGTGGTCCCAAGAACCCCCCATTCTCGGACGATCCGAGGCACTCTGCCTGCTCATGGAGTATTACTATCCATCAACAATTGTTCATCGAGACTAGTCGGATGCACGCGGCTGCACCCCATGAGACTCTCGTCACGCCCGTGCTAAGAGATCCCTTAGCGGAGTCTCACCGACAACAGCCCATTCTCGGCAGAGTCGCCGTTCGGCGATATCCTTCGCATATCCAGTACGGATTATACCACGGTCACAATAGCTCTCCCATGCACGGTCATCGCCACCTGTCTCCTTCTCGAACAGGTAATATTCCTTCCGAGCAATTCTCTTCCATCGGAAGCAACATAATTGTTTTTGGTGATGGTCTGGCGCCGGAAGTGGTACAATCCACCCTCATGGTCTCAGAGAGGATGTTCGTTGGCGATCGGAGATGACCTCCTCGCTACGACGTGGATTACCCAGCGCACAGCGCTGAGCCACGTCGTTGACAATACCCACATCATACGAACCGCGTTAACGGCAGCCCTATTCGTCAGTGCTTCCCTGGGTAGCAGTGAAGATCTGTTCGCTCTCGGCATAGAAACAAGGTCTTAAGCAACTCTATCCATGGATTACATATCATGGAGCGCCCGACTCGCCAGCGTGAGCGTGACTCGAAGGCGGATCAACAAATCGAGGAGAGTACCAGTGAACAAACCTGCGATGAATGCGGCTCGAACGCTCTCGTCACAAGCGAGGATCAGGGAGAGCTCGTCTGTGAGGACTGTGGCTTAATTATCGAAGCGACGAACATCGACCGGGGACCAGAATGGCGCGCGTTCGATCACTCCGAACGGAAGAGTAAATCCCGTGTCGGGGCACCCACCACGCAGACGATGCACGACAAGGGGCTCACGACGCAGATTGACTGGAAAAACAAGGATGCCTACGGCCGCTCGCTGTCCTCGAAAAAGCGAAACCAGATGAACCGCCTCCGCAAGTGGCAAGAACGTATCCGAACGAAGGATGCCGGCGAGCGAAACCTCCAGTTCGCGCTCAGTGAGATCGATCGGATGGCCTCTGCGCTGGGCGTGCCGCGCTCGGTCCGCGAGGTCGCCAGCGTGATCTATCGGCGGGCATTGGACGAGGACCTCATCCGCGGGCGCTCGATCGAAGGCGTCTCGACGAGCTGTCTCTATGCGGCGTGCCGTCGAGAGGGGATCCCACGCAGCTTAGAGGAGATCGCCGACGTCTCACGGGTCGGACGGAAAGAAATCGGGCGCACGTATCGATATATCGCTCAAGAGCTGTCGCTTGCGATGGAACCGGTCGATCCAAAGGAGTACGTTCCACGGTTTTGTTCTGAACTCAACTCGAGCGAGGAGGTCCAGGCCAAAGCCAACGAGATCATCGATGTCACTGCAGAGCAGGGACTGCTGTCCGGGAAATCCCCAACAGGGTTTGCCGCCGCTGCAATCTATGCGGCCTCGCTCCTGTGTAACGATAAGAGAACGCAAAAGGAAGTTGCAGCCGTCGCGCAAGTCACCGAAGTCACCATCCGGAACCGATATCAAGAACAGATCAAGGCGATGGGGCTCCACTAACACTCTCTGCGGTCCGTAGTCACTGCCCGCCAACAAGCGGCTGGCGACGGTGGGACGTCGATTCCACGTGACTCAGTAATAGAGAACTGAAAGGCGCTCATCTCATGTTGTCTGCCGCATGCGCCAGCTAGATCCCCGCTCGAGATTTTGTTGCCCTGCAGCTACCCCGTCACCAATAGAGATCGTTGGCCTTGTTGAAACCCTCAGTAGGTGATCGGTTTCGAGAGTTGAGCTGCATAGAGGGCGCATATCTCAAATCGGAACGATCACGAAGTACTCCGGCGGTATCAACCTGCGTGCGGGTCACCGTCGGGGAGGCTCGCATCGCCGACATCCGCGAGGGTAATGGGCCAGACCAGCATATTTACCAAAACTCAACCCGTATTGAGTAAAATGTCCAGATTTCCGAGCGTCGGGACTATCGCCGTCGTTGGATCCGTACTGGTAGCGCTCCTCACCGTCCGACCGATACTAGCGACCGTTGGAGCGCACTTGATGATGGTGTGGCTCTTGGTCGAGGCCGTAAGGGCTCCCGGAACGGCGACGGAGTCGACGAGCACGTTGCCAGGAACGAGCGGCCAGCGATGATCGAAACCGGAGAGATGCCGGCCGTCGTAATGCGTGGCTTCGGCTCGCCCGATGTGCTCGAGCTCGCAATGGTCGAGAAGCCGACACCCGTGGACGACGAGGTGCTGATACGGACCCGTGCGACGACCGTGACCGCAGGCGACTGTGAGTTCCGACGGCTCGACCTCCCGCTTTCCTTTCGGCTTCCAGTCTGGCTCTACGTGAAGCTCTGGAAGGGAAATCAGGTCGTCCCCGGGCAGGAGGTCGCCGGGGAGATCGAATCGGTCGGCGACGACGTGACGCGATTCGTGCCGGGCGACGAGGTGTTCGCCGCGACGTCGTTCCGGTTCGGCGGGGCTGCCGAGTACGTCTGTCTCTCCGAGTCGTATCCCATCGCGAGGATACCAGAACCCATGACCGTCGAGGAGGCCGCCACGCTGCCGACGGGCGGACTGAACGCGATGCATTTCCTGCGGAGCGCAAACGTGGAGGACGGCGACGCGGTCCTGATCAACGGGGCCGGTGGCAGCATCGGCACGTACGCCGTCCAAATCGCTACGACCTGGGGAGCCGACGTGACGTGTGTCGATAGCGGAGAGAAACTGGACGTGCTGTGCTCGCTCGGGGCGAACTCCGTCGTCGATTACACGCGAGAAGAGTTCACCGACCGCGGCGAGCGCTACGACGTCGTCATCGACGTGGTGGGTACGAGTCCGTTTTCGCGCACATTGCGCTGTCTGTCGCCCGGTGGTCGCTACGTTCTGGGCAATCCAACGCTGCTCGGGCGAATCAGGGGCGGTTGGGCGAACTTGACCGGCGAGAGAACCGTCATCTCGTCCCTCGCCGGGTACGCGCCCGAGGACGTGGAAGCCCTCGTCGAACTCGTCGAAGCCGGCGAAGTGCGAGCGGTCGTCGACAGGCGATATCCGCTCGACGAGATCGCCGACGCCCATCGATTCGTCGAGAGCGGACGGAAAACGGGTAACGTAGTCATCGACGTGGCGTGATACGATCCGATTGGACACCCGACTGGAAGTGTTGGTCGACCGACTCCTACTCCAGGGGATCGATGGCTCTCCGAATACGGGGCATCTCGATGAGTTCGTCAGGAAGTGTCCGATAGGTCGTGTTCTTCCGAACTTTGAGGCAGAGCAAGACAATGTGTTGATGGAGTGTGTATCGCTGTTTCGAGAACTTCGAAGAGTAGCGAGCGACAGCTCGTCGGGCCAAGTGAAATGCCTGTTCAACAAACTGGAGTAGCCGCGATTTTGGGAGGGCCTGCATCTGGTCAGACTAGCGGGCGAACCTGTAACTCTCTGAGGATTTCAACAGAGCCAGATCGTTTCATTGTCATCTCGTTCCGACAATCGATCTCTGCTTCACCCCCATCCAGTGATACATCACCGGTTGAGGAGGCCCGACGCCAGCCTCGAGTTGGCGGCTTACGTGTCCGAGCGGGGCATCAGCAAACCGTGTTGTGTCTGCGGGAGAGAAGCCGAGAGTCAGCGTGTTGAGCGTGGCCTGTACGTCTCCACGATTGCTACAACACCTGTAGCAACTATATCAATGAACTGTTATATGCGGGCAGATTGTTCCGTTCTTGATGTGACCAACCAACCGTCGAATATCTCCCAATCCTCTGACGGCATCCCCCGTAAAGTCCGGTCAGCACGCGTCGCGAACAGTATTGCGTTTGTCATCCTTGGTGCTATCTTCGCGACGTGGGCGGTCCGCATCCCAGCCATCGAGTCACTCTTCCACCTCACTAAGACAGACATCAGTATCGCGCTCCTTGGACTCGCTGTTGGAAGCATCCTAGGCCTGATCGCCAGCGGTGCTCTCGTCGCCCGCTACAGTGCCAAGGCGGTTGTCCGCCTCGCGATCATCACCTACTGTCTTCTCCTCCCAGTCATCTCCTTCTCGGGCGGCCTGTATACCCTCCTCATCATTCTGGTCGGATTCGGATTCGGAAAGGGTCTCCTCGACGTCGCCGCAAACACGCAAGCGCTTCACATCGAACAGGCCTATTCCCGACAGATTATGGGTAGCTTCCATGCGCTCTACAGCGCCGGTGCGCTCCTCGGTTCGCTCATCGGTGCTCTCTTCACTAGCCTCGGACTATCAGCACAGAGTCACTTTCTCATCCTCGCCGCTACGTTCCTCAGTATCGGTCTCACGGCAAGCGTATGGCTCCTCCCCTCGGAAGAAGATGAGAGCGAGGACACGAATTCCGAACTCGCACTCCCTTCCAGAGAGATACTCGGGTTCTGCCTCATCGGGTTCTGCGCGCTGCTTATCGAAGGGATCGCAAACGACTGGAGTGCCGTCTTCTTGACGGGGGCGGCTGGTGCACGTCCAGCGGTCGCCGCACTCGGATTCGCCGCGTTCGCGCTGGCGATGACGCTCGGTCGGTTTGCCGCCGACCGTGCCGTCGATACGGTCGGTCCTCGCCGATTCATTCAGCTGACGGCAGCTATCGCCGCCCTTGGAGTCATCGTCACGCTCGTCCCGATCCCACCGGTCACGCTTTTCGGCTTCGGGATCCTCGGCTTCGGGATCGGTGGCGTTGCCCCAGTCAATGTCAGTCTCGTCGGCCAAGCCGACCTCAACCGGTCGGCGGAATCAGCCGTCGCTGCCGTCTCTACCTCGAGCTACGCTGGCTTCGCGGCCGGCCCAGTCGCAATCGGACTCCTAGCGGATGCCACCTCACTCCGGGTCGCCTTCCTCCCGGCAATCGGCGTCGCCGCCGTCATCGCGACACTTACGTTCACACTCCCCACGAGCGGCAACACAGCCTCAGCAGTAGGCTCGGACTAAGAGGGGCGGAGATCCATCGGCTCGGAGAGCTCTTCGATGGTGAGGCGGTCGGCCGCGATATCCTCGATTGCCGCACCAGGCCCCCCGACGGTGTATTGGGTATCGTTGGCTTCGAAGACGACGGTGGCCTTCGCTGCGAGTTCGAGCAGCGTCGCCGGTGTCTCGTCGCGGACACCCGTGTACTCGACGGCGTTGAACTCACCAGAAAGGGAGACCTGCCGTCCGTCCGCTCTCGACGTCCCGATTACGTGGCCCCGGATCGTCGCGTCGGCATCAAGCGCGGGTTCGATGCCACGTACGCAGTCGGTTATTTCGACGAACGTGAACGGGGCATCAGAACTGCGAGCATCGTAGACAATGTCGTAGACCTCACGTAGCCGAGTGAGGAAGTACCAGTGGAAAACATAGGCTGTCGCGTAGTCGTCGACGAGGACACCGTATTCGTTCGTCTGACGGCCGCGAGTCGAGTAACACGCTTGCTGCCGGTCTGCCAATAAGAGAAATGGACCAGGGAGTGTCCGTCGTCGCACCTCGTGACAGAGCCCCTGAAGCTCCGCGGGAGCTGGCGGTGTCTCATCGGGCGGAACGAACAGGGACAGATGAATTCGGACGCCGCGCTCGTAGGCCGCTCGAAGCACGGAGCGGAGCCGCTCAACCTGTGTGTCCGTCGCAGCGAGCTGAAGGTGGTTCTCGGCATCCGAGATGACCGTTCGGGCGTGATCGAAGACGGTGCGAAATCGCCGAACGACACTTACCTCGCCCTCTATTTCGTCGGGGGCGTCATAGCGGTCCTCGATGGCGGTAATCGCGTTCTCGAACCGACTGACAGTCGACCGAAGCGAGGCGAGCGCGTCGCTTGGGTTGACGGGATGAGCGGTGAGGGTCTCTTGATCGTAGAGCGTAACATAGCCCCCGTCTTCGAGGGATCGCAGAACGTCGTAGATACGCGCCCGTGGCACGGTGCTGGCCGTCGCGAGTTCGCTCGCCGCTGACGGCCCCATCTCCAATAGCATGACGTACGCGTCAGCCTCGTACGGCGAAAACTCAGCTTTTTCCAATATTCTGCAAAGCTCATCTGACTCCATTCATGCTGCATTCCGTTGTCCAGTCGCCTAACTCTTGGTGACATCCTCCCCGGCCTAAACGCCGGGGCTTCCCACGCCCACCAATGCGCGGATCGTTGAATCACTGCTGAAGAACCATCTCAGGTCACTAGTCGAGGAGAGGGTTCACTTCGGTAAACGCTCTCAAGGGTATCTATCGGTTCGTCCGCGCGCTACACGCCGGTTTTCGGTTGATACTCGGTGATAGGAAACAGCCCGCGAACCCCGGTCCACTTGAATCGGAGTTATGCGATCGTATCACGCATCCCCGTTTCGCTTATCGAGAACACGGTATTGACGAGGTTGTTCGCCTTCCGGATAGATCTGAACGTATCCGGTTGGACAGTACGGTTGGGTCATGAAGTCGGGGGTATCCGGGAAGGTGTTCGCGAGTCTTGTGTCTTCATCGATCCCTCCAATATCGGTTACCAATTTGAGATATGACGGCAGTTTCACAACGAGACTTCCTTCGTATCCAATAAACTCGGCTGGGGTCTCGAGTCCAGCCTCATCGAACGTGAGCTCTCCAGCATCGATGACCTCGGTTGTCTCATTTTCACTGGTCGCACCCCGATTGAATAAGCCCCACATTCTGGTCTACCCATGATATCATTTGAGGAATTTATTGAATATTTTGTGGTCTCAGTACATTGCCGGTTTTGTTCGAAATTGACAGCCTCCGTCGAGAGACCTCTTCTAGATTTAGCTGAGCCGAAGCGCTAATGCCCCTTTCTCAAGGACCAAAGGTCCGGCGGCGGACGCTTGACAACCTCGCGGCGGATGTCGCGGTCCTTGCACACTACCACCCGGCGTTACTCGCCGAGGTCCGGGCGATTCTCTGTGACGAGGCCGACCCAGAGTAAGCGGCTGGTGGGGCCACCAGTCCCGTCTGTCTGCGTCTCGTCCGTCCCTGCTCGACCCGCACTCCCATCCCTCGAGTCGTGCGCTGTGCCGGCCTCGGTGCTGCCAGTTGGCTCCCGGAGGGGAGAGTACAGATACACTCGTAGTTCCGCTGGAGCAATGCCCTGTCCAGAGGTCACGGAACGATCCCGCCGCTCTCCCCCGAGACGTGGGGAGCCACCGCTGATCCACCACCTCCTCCGGCAAGGACCGACGATGGCCGCCCGGCCATGCCCAACACCGTCGTCGATTCGGCTCCCCCGAATGAGCAGCCAACTCACCAGACGCCGGCGTGCCATCTCGGTGCCCGCGGACCGACTGCCGTGACGGTTAGTGGCCCTACAGATGCGAGCCCCCGCCTGACTCGTCTCGCTTCGTTCGTCGCACCTGTCGCGATCACAGCTGAACCGCCGGCAACTGCCGCAGGGATCGAGACGTGGGTTACTTACATCCTGGGACAATCCCCATATTTCCGATAGGAATAACCTAGATGGGAATTTGAGCCGATCGGGCCGGCTGTGTGGGACCTGACAGAGACGTGGCCGTCGAACGCGTCACCCCTTCTTGCAGGCCAGACCGGCTCCCGGGCACACACCCGCGGCCGTGACTGAGCGCATCAGGGCCAGAAGACGAGCGGTCCCTGTCACCCGTAGTGTTGCAGATCATGCGACTAGCTAGCAAGCATTATACTCTCGGCGTCCAATAGGAGTCGTGACGGAGACCCATGCCAGCACTATCCCCAGACACCGTAGCGCTCGCCCTTCCACGTGATGACCTGTGGGTGCTCCACCATGTGTTGCTCGAGCGTCTTGACGCGGAACGGACCGCCCCAGCGCCCGCCTCGATCGATCCGCCACCACTGGCGGTGTACCGGGTATTCGACACTCTTGAGGCCGGCGAGACCTCCGTTCGGATCACGGATCTCGAGGCGGTCACGGACGTGTTGCGCCACGACGGCGCCTGCCCGCCGTGGTGTCTCGGCTGCGCTCGCCTCGCAGCGCTACGCCAACGGCTCATGCAGTTGTCTGAGCGCCAGCAACCGTCGGACACGTACGAGATCGCAGACGATTGAGGCCGCAACTCGTCCCACTGGGGCTGCGAGGGGTGGCGAGTCGCCGGGCCGACTCGGGGCGTGGAGACAACAGGGCAACAACTGCGTCACCGAGACCGTCTGTACCGACTGCGTCGGTGCTGACACCACATTCAGGAGCCCCACACGCCACAGTCACGGGAGGACGTACTGGCAAAGAGACTCGAGGTTCTTTCATGGGCGGACACGCGCTACATGCCGCCCATTTCCTGTCAGTCCAACTATCGCAAGCCACACGCGGATCGCAGTACCCACCAGCGGCCAGGTGAGCAGCCGGGCGATACGTTCATCGGTCACACGCGACTACCACAGCCACCCCCGATTCGTATGAGCAAGTACGACGATCTCTTCGCCGAGACCGCGCCTACCGATAGCGTCTTCGCCGACAAGGGCGCGCTCGATCCCCTCGCGGAGCCCGCGGAGATCCACGCCCGCAACGCCCAGGAACGCGAGCTCGCCAGGATCCTCACCGGCGTCGATGACGGCTCCCACCCGCCGACGGTCTCGGTGGACGGCCCGCCCGGCACGGGCAAGACGCTCACGACGCGGCGGGAGTTCGCCGCCCGCCACGATGCCGTTATGGTGGAGTACGTGACTCTCACGGAGTGTCGCACGCTGTTCAGTGCGGCCAACGAGAATGTATAACGAATTCTAGCTGGTAATATATGTATTATACAAACAGTTAACATTGGTGATATCGTTGGACAAATTGTATGTCAGAAGACGAAAGGGACACGAATCGTAGTAGAAATCCCACATATAGTGGTGGTAGTGGATATAGAATAAACAGACGATTGATTCTTCGGTCAGCTGGGGCACTGAGCGGTGCAAGCCTCATCTCAGGTATAGCAGGTGCACGTGGCCCGCCGGATGGGAAGCCTGAAGGTCCGCCCGACGACAAACCAGCGAGTCCGTCAAAGTTCGATCCAATTGAGGCTACGGCATCTGAACTCCGTAAGTTATACAGAACAAATCAGATCTCGGTCAGTGCCGTCGTCAAACAATATCTGGAGCGGATCCGAGCATACGAGGATGAACTCGGCGCCATCATTCGCGTTAATCCAGATGTCATGGAACGAGCAGCCGAGTTAGACGCTGCACTTGAATCAAATGAGCTAGTCGGACCCCTTCACGGAATCCCAGTGCTACTCAAGGATAACCACGACACTGCAGATATCCCGACTACGGCCGGATCAGTCTCGCTAAAGGATTCGACGCCATCCGACAATGCCACAATCGTATCGTGGATCCGCGAAGCTGGCGGTATTGTCCTCGCTAAGACCAACCTGAGCGAGTTCGCATTCTCGTATAATACAGTCAGTTCACTCGGTGGCGTAACGTACAACGCGTACGAGCTAACGCACTCCGCTGGTGGATCAAGTGGTGGGACAGGAGCCGGTATCGCAGCAGGTCTTGGCGTCCTAGGAACTGGCTCAGATACAGGAGGATCTGTCCGAGTACCGGCAGCAGCCAACAGTCTCGTCGGTCTCCGTCCTTCGACTGGGCTCATTAGTCGAGACGGAATCGTCCCGCTAGCGCTCACTGAGGACACGTCTGGTCCAATGGCTCGTACAGTCACCGACACAGCGCTGCTAACCGATGTGATGGTCGGCTACGATTCCGCTGACCCTGAGACAGCCGAGAGTGTTCGGCGGACGCCCCACGCTGAAGGGAAGAGCTATACGGACTACCTGAATGAAGATGGTCTTGAGGGTGCCCGGATTGGTGTATTTCGTGACTGGGTCGGTCCGACGGACGACGAAGAGGATGAAGAGGTAGTTGCAGACGCAGAAGCGGTTGCTGGAGTGTTCAACGACGCCCTTGACGATCTCAGGGATGCAGGTGCTGCCCTTGTCGATCCGGTTACACCACCCTCTTGGGACTTCATCAACGAGGCAAACGTATCCACAAGTGACGAGTTCAACCGGGATATCAACGGATATCTTGAGGACCTCGACGACGAAGATGCTCCCGACTCACTGAAAGAGATTGTTGAGTCCGGTGAATACGCACCCGAGATCTGTTCTATCCGCTCTCGGGAAGAGGTAGATGAAGATGCACTTGACGAGAACACCGACTACCTATACGGCCTGAGCCAGCGTGATGATCTCCAACAGGCCGTTCTCAGCACGATGGCTGAACACGATCTTGATGCAATCGTGTACCCGCCACTCAGACACACCCCGCCCCAACTCGATACGGACGAACCGTGGGGTTCAAACGCGCAGTTCTCCCCGGCACTGGAGTTCCCGTCGATGACCGTTCCAGCCGGCTTCACTGAGGACTATTCGCTACCAGTCGGGATCGAATTCCTGGCTCGAGAGTACCAAGAAGAACTGCTCTTTGAGCTAGCCTACGCGTATGAACAGGTGAGTTCAGGACGACGTCCTCCAGAGAACTTCGGGCCAGTCGAACAGTCGATCGACGAGTGGTCACCGGAGACAATCAAGTCGTGGAACGAGAGCCAGCATCGGAACCGGACGGCGAAACTCCTCGGCTGCGACGATGATCCGCCAGATCTGAAGACAATCGGCGGCGGGTCTGAATCTGGATAACCTCACAATGGCAGAAGTCGGCTAGTTGGTTTTCTCATGCACGACTGGTGACGAAATCTGTTTCGGTAGTCTAAATTTCGAAGGTGGCTATGCATGATAAATCTGCCTGACCGGCCTCTGGACAAGTGGGCCATGATGTCGCGTAACAAACGCGAAGGACCTCCCCCTTTCCGCTGGATAATTGAACCCATTGCCGAACCGGTCGAACTCCCACTGAAGGGCGAAAGGAACCAGTGGATGACGGGACGGCCGAGAGGGGCGCGGATGGCGACACACAGACCGCGTGACTAGCCATACCATCCCATTATTCTGCGTATGCCTCATGCTCCGGGTTCCACTCCTCTCGCGGGAGTTCCTTCCAAAAGTAATCCTCCGGGGTGGAATATCGTCAGCGGCGGCAGGATCGACCTCATACAGGTCACCAGACGCGATTCCTCAATGACTTCGTTCATAATCGTGCTGATGACAGTCACGAGCCTCCCATTTGCTGCGTTCCCCGAAGACCTCTGGATCGAGGTCGTCCTGTCGCGATACGTGAACGACGAAATCGACCGAGAGACGGCGATCGAACTCGTCGGTCGGGACCGAGTCAAACGTGCAGAACGCGAACTGCAGGCAGTTTCCGACGATGTGCAGTGGGGGCTCGATGCGTGACTCTCGCGGTCGCTGACGCGGGCCCATTATTCATCTCGACGAGATCGGTGCGCTCCACGTGCTCTCGACCATCGATCACGTTCTGCTTCCACAGACGGTGCACGATGAACTCGCGGCGGGCACGGTTCCGCCTGCGCTCGGCGATATCGAGTACGAGATCGAACGCGTGCGATGAGGATTCAACCGAGCACCACCAGTGTGGCTATCGGGCCGGTGTGCGAGACGGTCGTTGCTGGCACGCCACTCCCACGGGTACTCCCGACCGCGCTGCGACACGGGCTCCAGCAGTCCGACGAGCGCCTGCCCCAGTATGCGGCAGGCGGCTCGCAGTCGCGTGGGCCCGTCGCCAGCTGTCGCGCCGACCACCGACATCGGTCCGACCGGCGCCAGTCGCACACGGGCGACACGTTCATTGGTGGCACGCCACTACCACTGGCAACCGCGATTCGTATGAGCAAGTACGACGACCTCTTCGCCGAGACCGCGCCTACCGATAGCGTCTTCGCCGACAAGGGGGCGCTGGATCCCCTCGCGGAGCCCGCCGAGGTCCATGCCCGCGACGCTCAGGAACGCGAGCTCGCGACGATTCTCACTGGCGTCGATGACGGCTATCTCCCGCCGACGGTGTCGGTGTACGGTCCGCCGGGGACCGGCAAGACGCTGACGACGCGGCGGGTCTGTCAGGAGTTCGCCGCCCGCCACGACGACGTCGCGGTGGAGTACGTCAACCTCAAGGAGTGTCGCACGCTCTTTAGCGCGGCCAACGAGATCCTCGTCGAACTCACTGGCGAAAAGAAGGGTGCCTACGAGGGGTTGGACGGCGTCTTCACCGGAATCTGGGCGGCGCTGGCTGACTACCCCGAGTGGACGGTGCTCATCCTCGACGAGATCGATCACGTCCAACACGACACGAACTACGATCCCAGCGAGTTCTTCTACCGGCTGCTCCGCGGCGAGGGGAAGCTCTCGCGGGGGATCGACCTGTCGGTCTGGCTGGTGAGCAACGAACTGCTGGAGGTCGACCTGCGGCTCGATAGCCGCGTCGCAAGCGCGATGAGCGACGAAGCCGTCTTCTTCCCGCCGTACGGGGCCGCCGAGCTCGAGGCGCTGCTCGCCCCCCGGCTCGCACGCGCGTTTCACGGTGGAGCCGTGCCAGACGAGGTGTGCGCCCACG
>NZ_JAQIVI010000061.1 GCF_028618695.1 Natrinema soli
GTTGAGGACGCCGTCGGGGAGGTCCGTCTCCTCAAACAGCGTCGCGAACAGCAGGCCGCCGCTGATCGGCGTGTTGGTCGCTGGCTTGAGCACGACGGCGTTGCCGGCGGCGATAGCGGGCACCACCGCCCGCGCCGAGAGGTTCAGCGGGAAGTTCCACGGCGAGATGACCGTGACGACGCCTTTCGGCTCTCGCTTTACGAGGTGTTCCTTCCCGGGGATGTTCGACGGGGCGTGTTCGCCCTTCATCCGCCGCGGCAGCGTCGCCGCCTCGCTCGCCTGGTCGGCGGCGAGATGGTGGGACGTGTGGCCGTAGCCGGCCGTCCCGCCGGCCTCGTGCGTGAGCAGTTCGATAATCTCCTCCTCGTACTCGTGCAGTGCCTCGATGAACTGCTGGATAACCTCCTGGCGGGCTGTGGGAGGTTGGTCCCTCCACTCTGCTTGGGCGGCGGCCGCCGCCTCGTAGGCGTCGTCGACGTCCGACTCGGAGGCCGCGGGAACTTCGGAGAACATCTCCCGTGTCGACGGGTCCGTGATCGGGATAGTGTCGCCGTCTCCGTCGAGCCACTCGCCACCGATGTACAGTGCGTTCCAGTCCGCCGTCGGCGATATCATGTCTGGCATGATCGCCTGACCGTTCGTGTTCCGCGTACAAAGCCGTATGGTGACATGTATGTCACTACCGTGTTGGGGACGAGCAGTCGGTGAGAGCCGACCGAACTGGCCCGGAACCACCGATTCAGGTGCGTTTCCGACGGGCCTTCGAGTTCTGGGCCGAGCCGGTGTTGTTCCCGCTCGGTCTACGCGTCCGCCGAATTCGATACTCCGCCGACAAGCGTCAGATATGAACCATACCATTTAATAGGGTCGTATTTCATTTGACAAACCACACCATGGGGAATCTTACCAGTAGCCGAAGTAGGCGTTCATATTTAAAAACGACCGGTGCGATTGCAGGGGCGGCCACGTTGGCCGGCTGTACATTGTTGGGTAGCGACGAGAGCAGCGCAGACCTCACGATCGCGACGACGATCCCGCAGGAGGGCGCGTTCTCGTCGATGGCCGAAGAGATGGAACAGGGATACGAGCTCGGCGTCGCACACATCGAAGAGACACTCGACCGGGAGGTGGAGCTGCTGGTCGAGAACGACCAGAGCGACCCGAGTGTCGTCATCGAGAACCTCCGGAAGATGGCCAGTGACGCCGACGTGATCTGGGGAAGCTTCTCGAGCGAACTCGTGACCGCGGGCAGCAGCGTCGCGGAGGACGAAGGGATCCCGTTCGTCGCCGCATACTTCGCACAGGAGGCGCCGCACCGAAACGAGAACTACGAATGGACCTACGCGGCGTTCCCGAAGTCGAGGGACGTCGCGCGGTCGACGCAGGGCCTCTTGGAGACCATCCCCGAGGGCGACCGGCCGACCAACGTCGGCATCTGGGAGCCCAACTCCGACTGGGGCGAAGAGCAGTCGGACTCCTGGGAGGAGACCCTCGGTGACGCGGGCTACGACATCGTCCTCAGGGAGCAATACGAGTACGGCGCGAGCGACTTCTCGACGATGATCTCCCAGTCGGACAACCAGAACGTCGAGGTCCTCCTGTCGGTGCCAACGCCGCCGGACGGAATCACGATGATCGAGCAGATGGAGGAACGCAACTTCTCGCCGGCCCTCACGAAGTTCGTCCGCGCCGCCGACCCTCAGGACTGGTGGAACGCGCTCGATGAGAGCGGCGAGTACGTCTGCATGTGTCCGGGCTGGGTGCCCGGCATGACGGGCAACGGGAACGAGGAGATGTGGAACGCGTACGTGGACGAGTACGGACTCGAGGAGGGTCAGTTCATCCGCACGGCGGTCGGCGGCGGCTACAACGTCGCACAGGTGACCGCCCAAGCGATCGACGCCGCGGGCTCGACCGACCCGTCAGACGTTCAGGGGTCGCTCCAGTCGGAGACCTTCGAGACGGTCATCGGCTCGTTCAGCTTCGAGGAGAACGGTCTGCCTACCGAAGGCGAGTTGACGGCTCCGACCGGCCAGTGGCTGGACGGCAACCAGTACACCATCTACCCGGAGACCGACGACGATCGTGCCTCTGACCTCCAGTACCCGATTCCGTCCTGGAACGAGCGATAACACTCGGTCTCCAACCCACGCTCACCAATATACATGGTTTCACCAGAACTCGCGTTCGAATCGATATTAAACGGACTCCTCATCGGAGGGATCTATGCCGTCGCCGCGCTCGGCCTCTCGCTCGTGTTCGGCATCATGGACGTCGTCAACCTCGCCCACGGACACATGCTCATGGTCGGCGCGTACGTCGGCATCCTCCTGTTTGCCGCCACCGGAATCACCCCGCTTTTGGGCATGCTGCTCGCGGTCGCCCTGCTGTTCGGATTCGGAGTGTTCCTCCAGCGCGTCCTGTTAGAGCGCGTCGTCGACAAGGGGATGGAACAGCCGATCATCGTCCTCTTCGGGCTCGCGCTCGTCCTCGAGAGCGTCGGCCGGATCGTCCTCGGCAGCGAGCCACAGCGAGCCAGCATCGGCATTCCGGGCTCAAGCATCCCCGTCGGACCCGCCGTCCTGTCGTTCCCGCGGGTCGTCACGTTCGTCGTCTCGGTCGCCCTGATCGTCGCGGTCTGGGCGTTCCTCAAGTACACGACGACGGGCCTCGCGATCCGGGCGACCGCGCAGAACACCGACGCGGCCCAGTACATGGGCATCGATACCGGGAAGATCTATATCATCACGCTCGGCCTCGGGACGGCGCTGGCGGGCGCGGCCGGCGCGCTGCTGTCGATCCTCTTCCCCTTCACGCCGTACGCGGGCTGGTCGTACCTGCTGAAAGCGTTCGCAGTGGTCGTCCTCGGCGGCGTGGGGAGCGTCATCGGGACGCTCGTCGGCGGGTTACTCCTTGGCGTCTCGGAGAACGTCGGCGTGCTCTTCATCGGCGGCGGCTACCGTGACCTGATCAGCTACAGCATATTCCTCCTCGTCCTCCTGGTGCGGCCCCAGGGGCTGTTCGGCAGCTCGGGAGGTGGGGAGTGATGGCGGACTCCGAACACGAACGCGGGGGCTTCATCCGGACGATGCTCGGTAACCGCCGTCGAGTGGCGATCGCGATCGTCACCGTGCTGGCGTTCGCGACGATACCGTTCGTCACCGAGCGGTGGCTCACCCAGGTCTTCTTCACCGTGCTCGTCTTCGTGGTCCTCGGCGTCTCCTGGGACATCATCGGCGGCTACGCCGGCCAGATCTCCCTGGGCCACGTCGCATTCTTTGGGTTCGGCGCGTACGTCTCCGCCTGGCTGACGACGCCGACGCGAGCCGGCTTCCCCGAGTCGATCCAGTCACCGGTGATCGTCGCCGTCCTTGGCGGTGCGCTCGGCGCGGCCCTCCTCGCGCTCGTCATCGGCCCGGTCATCTTCCGCCTGACAGGCCACTACTTCGCGATCGGGACGCTCGCGCTCGCCGCGATCATCGAGCTGATCCTGTCGAACGAGCGCAGCGTCTCCGGGGGCTCGAGCGGCTACTTCGTCGACTCGGGTTCCGCCGAGTACCAACAGCTGTTCCTTCTGACCTTGGCCGTGACGGTCGTTACAGTGATCGTCTCCTACTACATCGTCACGAGTCGGTGGGGCCTGGCGATGCGAGCGATCCACGACGACGAGACGGCGGCCAGCAGTCTCGGTATCAATCCGCTCAAGTACAAGCTGATCGCGTTCGGTATCGCGTCGGGCATGGCCGGGTTGGCGGGCGGACTCTACGCCCAGTACACGGGATACCTCAATCCCGCGGACGTGCTCGGCCTCCACTGGATGGTCGAAGCGCTCGTGGTCGTCGTCCTCGGTGGAATGGGGACGATCACCGGACCGATCCTGGGAGCCGGGCTGTTCGTTGGGCTCGACTGGGTCCTCGGCGAGGTGGCGAGCGGCTACTCGACGGCGATCGAGGGGCTCCTCATCATCCTCTTCATGCTCTACATGCCGAAGGGGATCTACGGGCTCATCACTAGCCGAACCGGCGATACGTCGGAGGAAGACCCGCCGAGCGAGACCGTCCCGGCCCCCGACGAATCGGCGACCGACTGACGCCCGCTCTTCGAACCGCTCACTCGTTCCTTCTCCGATCGATCCGTCTCGAGACTCGCCTCGAACGACGAGCGAGACGCTTCCGGAGCGGCGCGCGAAATCGATGTGAGGACGCGAAAAAGAGCCGACGCTGGCATTATCCGCCGAGGTACGTCGCCGTGACCTCGTCGTTCGACGCGAGCTCGTGGCTGTCACCCGACATCGAGATCCGACCCGACTCGAGGACGTACCCCCTGTCGGCGATCCGGAGCGCGTTGTTGACGTCCTGCTCGACGATGAGGACAGTCGTCCCGCGGTCCGTAATCTCCTCGATCGCCTCGAACACGTCGTCTACGAGCACCGGCGCGAGGCCGAGACTCGCCTCGTCGAGCAGGATCAGATCCGGATCGCTCATCAGACCCCGGCCGATCGCCAGCATCTGCTGCTCGCCGCCGGAGAGAGTCCCCGCGCGCTGGTCCTTTCGTTCCTCGAGTCGGGGGAAGACGTCGTAGACGAACGAGAACCGCTCGTCCTTCCCCTCGGGATTCGTGAACGCGCCCAGGCGGAGATTCTCCTCGACGGTGCTCTCTGTAAAGATCTCGCGACCCTCGGGAACGTGGACGATCCCCTTCGGGACGACCTCGTCCTGATCCAGGTCGCCGATCGACTCGCCGTCGTAGCGTACCTCGCCCTTCCGGGGCGTCAGCGGACCGCAGATCGTCTTCAGGACCGTGGTCTTTCCCACTCCGTTTGCGCCGAGTAGTGCGACCGTTTCCCCCTCCGCCACGTCGAAGCTCACGTCCCAGATCACCTGAACGTTGCCGTACGCGACGTCGATCGAGTCGACTTCGAGCAGTGTCATTGTGTGGCGTGAATCTCTCAGTACAGGAATAAAAAGGTGTTCCCCGGTTCGCGGCGTCGGATTCGCTGGAGAGCCGACGTCGAACCTCGATCCGCCGATCTCCACCGGATCGATCGAGCGACCACAGCCGGTGTACGAACAGATCCGGGCCGAAATCGGCCTCCAGCGGACCACAACTACTATGAGAACGTACTGCATTGTCACGTCCATGAGCGGTGAAACGGCGGAGGCTCCGGTACTGATAGCCGGTGCCGGCCCGGTTGGCATGACGGCAGCACTGGCACTGAACGCCCGCGGAGTGGAGACCACCGTCCTCGAGGCCGAACCCGAGGACCGGGACCGGTCGGGGAGTCGCGCCATCTACGTCCACGGATCGACACTGCGCACGCTCGAGCGACTCCACCCGGGACTGGGGACCGACCTCGTCGACGAGGGGCTCATCTGGCCGACGCGACGCACCCTCTACCGGGGGAAGGAGGTCTTCAACCGGACGTACGACTCGCCCGGCGGCAGGGGGGACATCCCTCATTTCACGAGCGTTCCCCAGGTCGTCACGGAGCAGTACATGCTCGAGGCGCTCGACGAGGCCGGGATCGAGGTCCACTGGGAGTCGGCGGTCGAAACCGTCGACTCCTCGACTGAGGGCGTCCGCCTCGAGACAGCGGACGGCCGCGAGTGGACGTGCGAGTACCTCGTCGGCGCCGACGGCGGCGGGTCGACCGTCCGCAGCGAGATCGGCGTCGACTTCGAGGGCGACCAGTCGGCCAACTACTTCATCATCGCGGACGTCGAGGACGAGGAAATCGACGACGAACACCCCGGCCTCGAGCGGATGTTCCACTACGACGCGCCCGAGGCAGACGGGCGAAACGTGCTGCTCGTCCCGTTCACCGGTGGCTGGCGCCTCGACATCCAGTGTTACGAGGACGACGATCCCGAAGAACTCATCGGCGACGAGCGGATGCGCGAGTTCGTCCGCGACGTCATGGGCGAGCGATACGAGGACAACGTGACGTGGGCGTCGTCCTACCGGTTCCTTCAGGTGAAGGCGGACTCGTTCGTCGACGAACACCGCCGCGTCCTGCTGGCTGGCGAGGCGGCCCACCTGCTCGCACCGTTCGGCGCCCGCGGCATGAACTCCGGCATCGCCGACGCCGACGAGGCC
>NZ_JAQIVI010000610.1:0-2998 GCF_028618695.1 Natrinema soli
GACTTCGAACCCGAGCCGCCCGTCTGGCGCACCCGCGGCTGGCCGATCGAGGGCGGGCCTGGAAAACGGCTCAAGCGGGTTCTCGAGGACCGCCGGCGGCGACGACGGCCGGGACTGTAGCTCCGTCGCACCGGTCGACGGCTCGAAAGCGAGACGTCAGTCGGAGACGGCGACCTCGAGGTCGTCGCGCTCGACCGTCAGCCGGAACGTCGGCACGGTACGGTACTCGACCTCGACGACGCCCTTGCGACGGAGGCTCTGGAGGCCCGAACGGACGTCCTCGGCCTCGGCATCAACATCGTACTCGTCTCGGAGCTTGTGCAGCACCGAGACGACGCTTTCTGACTCCTCCTCGGGCCCGGCGAGGACGGCGACGATCCGCGCTTGTAGTTCGGGAACGCGGATTTTGGACGGGGCTCCGTCGTCGGGATCGCTCTCGATCCCCGGCTCGACGTCGACCAGCTCGGCCGCTTCCGCGGTCGCCCGGATCAGACTGTTGTCGTCCCGGAAGTAGTAGTCGCCGAGTTCGTTCTCGAGAAATTGGTGGACCTCGCTGCCGCTGTCCATCTCCCAGCGCTCCTGCAGTTCGGAATTCTTCGTCGGCTGTAGCTCCACCACGTCCGCCAACCGGTCCTTGGCCTCCTCCGAGAGCGTCATCGTCAAACCGTATGAGTAACCGGTACTTTTGCGTTGCGTCCCGCCAGTTCCGTGATCTGTCACGCCGATCGAACCAAACGCCGCGTTCGGTCCCGATCCGGGATCGAACGGCCGGAGAAACGCGAGACGGCCGCATCGGCTCGAGCGCTCACGGACTGATAGGGAGTATTGGTGTCGTTCAGAGCGTCGGAATACGGGATCGAGAGACACGACCGAGTCGAGAATTACGAAACGCCCGGTCGGCGACGAGACACCCCCTCAATCGCTCCCGACGACCGGCACCGAGGCCGTCGACTCGAGCGTCTCCTCGACCTGCGTATAGACCAGAATCGCCCCGAAAACGGCGAGGACCGTTCCGAAGACGAAGGGGACTCTGAAGCCAAAGCCCACCAGCGCACCCGAGGAGAGCGGCCCGATGGCGATTCCGTAGCCGAAGGCCATCGTGAGCACCGACAGTTTCGACCCGGACTCGCCCTCGCCGGCGAGATCGCCCGCCAGCGCCAGCGACGGGGCGAACACCATCGCGGCCGCGATCCCCTGGAACAATCGGGCGACGAACATGAGGACCGAAGACAGAACGAACCCCTGGACGAGCGTCGTCGGGATCAACAGGACCATTCCGGTGACGATGAACGGCCGACGACCGTACCGGTCGCAGGCCCGTCCGATCGGCGTCTGCAGCGCGACCTGGGCGATGATGAACGCCGCGAACTGGAGACCGAACCAGGTCGACCCCTGCTCGAGGCGGGCGTTGACATCGGGTTGAATGGTCGCGAACAGCGCGATCGCGGTCGCCATAAATAGCGACGCGACGCCGAGCGTGAAGATCGGATCGAGCAGGGTGGATCCCGACCGATCGAGGATAGGAATCGAGAGGTCCGCACCGGCGTTCGCGACCGTCGACTCCGGATCGGAGACGAGCACCGTCACCAGCACGTAACTGACCGTGGCCGTGATCGTGGCGATATAGAAGGCAGCGGCGAACCCGGTGACCGACATCCCGCCGGGGAGCGCGTACGGGCCGCGACTGACGACCGCACCGGCCACCGCCGGCCCCGCACCGAAGCCGACCAGTCGAAAGGTGTTGTAGACGCCCATGTTCCCCCCGCGGTCGTCGGTCGTCGCGAGTTCGTTCACGAGCGCGACCGACGACGGAATGATGAAGGCGACGCTGACGCCCTGTAGCCCGCGGATGACCAGCAACGAGACGTACGTCTCCGCGACGACGTAGGCGATGTTCGTGACCGCCAGCCCGGCGAGTCCGACCAGAATGAACGGCTTGCGCCGCCCGAGCCGGTCCGACAAACGACCGGTAAACGGCTGAAAGCTGCTATTGAGGAAACCGAAGACCGAGAGGATGACCCCGGTAATCATCGACTCCCCGAGGCCGAACGCCGTCCCGCTCACGATACCGCTGGTCACGTACAGCGGAATGACGATGATCAGAAACGAGTTTCCGATCCCGTCCGCCATTCGGGCACCCGCCAGCGCGAGCACCCGTCGGTCCACGGCAAACGGTGCGAGACCCCGCTCGACGACTCTCCGCATCGACCGTATCTGCGTGATCGGGACCGATTATAGTTTCGAATCGAAATGTTAGTATCCGCGACAGTACGCCCGAGCGCGGCAGAACTACAAGCCGCCGGCCCGCGTTCGTCCAGCCATGTCCGACGTCAAACTCAGTCGCGTCGAGTCCGTCCTCGAGGAACTGGAGTACCCCGTCACGAACGAGCGAGCCGCCGCCGAACTCGCGGACGTTACCCTCCTCCTCGCGGACGGCGAACGAAACCTGGGGGCGCTCATCGAACGGAGCGACAGTGATCGCTTCGAATCGATGGACGACCTCGAGTCGGAACTCAACAACGTCCTCCCGCGGGAAGCCGTCGGCGAGCCGTATCAGTCGGAGGGCGAGGGGTGAGCGCCTCTCGACGGGATCGGGGCCGAGACCGGTCAACGGGCTGAAACAGGCCCCTTAAGTCGCTCCACCTCCGTAGCCCGGACAACGATGGAATTTTGCGACGACTGCGGTTCGATGATGAAAGCCGACGACGGGCTCTGGGAGTGTGGCAGCTGCGGCTTTACGAAACCGAAAGGCGACGCCGCCGAATACACCGTCACCGACGATCAGGAAGCTAGCGAGATTATCGAGTCCTCCGGCGAGACCTCCCTGCCCGAGACCAACGCTATCTGTCCCGAGTGTAACAACGACCGCGCCCTCTGGTATATGCAACAGATCCGGTCGGCCGACGAGTCCGAGACGCGCTTTTTCATCTGTACCGAGTGTGAGCACAAGTGGCGCGAGGATGACAACTAACGGAATTTTGCGCTGCGGTCTGTCGCG
>NZ_JAQIVI010000610.1:3042-3581 GCF_028618695.1 Natrinema soli
ATCAAAAGCACTCCTCCCTCCCCGTTGGGTCGGTCGTCGGCCCGCTCGCTCACCCCGTCTCACGGCCTTCGGCCGTTCGACTGTTCGCGGCGCGTAGCGCCGCGCACGGCTTCGCTCGCGGTCAATGACTGGGTGACGGCCTGCCCTCCCCCGGATCGCGGGGGCCTCGCAGCGCTCGGAGCCCACTCTCGGCCACCGCTTACTCGGTACTACTGAATCGATTTCTGACTCCACTGCAACTCGAGGAAAGAGAAACCGCGCTATTCGTTGCGCGCGATCGTCAGATATCCCGTGTGACCCACGGGGGCGGTCGACGGCCGCGAACCCCGTTCGTCGAACTGCATCTCGCGCTGAATGGTTTCTCGAGTGGTGACATCGGAGAGGCCGACCTCTCGAGCCGTCTCCGACACCTCGCGGGTCGACTCGATGAACGGGCTGTAAACCGCGAGGAATCCGCCGTCGACGAGGAGGTCCGGCGCGTGCTCGACCATCGCGGGCGCGTCGCCCGTATCGAGCGTGCACACGTCGAACGACGACGG
>NZ_JAQIVI010000611.1 GCF_028618695.1 Natrinema soli
AGCGACTGCTGGCAGCGGACGTCCCCGCATCGGAACTCAAGACGGTCGCCGAGGCGGCCCACGACGCGGGTCACGACGCAGTCGTCATCTACCGAGCGGACGAACCCGTCCACACCGACCGGCTCGAGGCGCTCGAGAGCGCCGGTGCAACGATCCGGTACGTCGACGAGGACGATGACGACGACCTGGCGGACGCGATCGCCACGCACCGCGAGGACGGCCAGCTATACGCGTTCGGCTTCGAGGACTTCGTCACGTTCGTCGCCGAGGCGATCGACGACGTCGGCGGCGACCCGGACGAAGCGTTGATCGAAAACTTCGGCTGACGATCGGCGTCACTCGCTGCCGGACCGCGGGGCCGGTCTTGTGGTGCCGGCCCGGCGAACTCACGCGTCGGATTCCGTCGATCGGCCCAGTTGCACGAACGCGAGCGCCGCTCCCAGCAGGGCGGCGTTCTTCGAGAAGTCGTTGATCTGTTGCTGTTTCGCTTCCGGGTCGTCGACGTTCCAGAAGTCGTGCATCAGCGGCGTGGCGGTGGCGAAGAATCCGGCTACCGCGGCGGCAGAGGCGGCCGGCACCCGCCACAGCGCGACGCCGATACCGCCGAACAGGAGTCCGCCGCTTATCGCGGGCACCGAAAACGACGGGGCCGGGACGTCCTTCGTTTCGGCGAACTGCACTCGGCCCTCGAGGTTCCGGAGGTTGTCCGTCGCCATGAACGCGAGAACGGCACCGAACAGGACGCGTGCGAGCCGAAACGGCCCGCTTTCGACCAGCGATCGACCGTCCGTCTCAGACCGTCGGCGAGTCTCGCTACTACTGTCGCGCCGTGTCTCGCGTTGCAGGAGGTCGTTCATACGCATACGCTCGCGTATACGCGCGACGGGTTTCAGTCCGGTCGTGACATTTGCCTGTTTCGGGAGGAGTGACGGTCGCTCCAGCGGACAGGTTAGAACGCTTGACAAAGGTGTTTATCCCACATCGTGGTGGAAACGCGTATGCGACGACGAGACCTCCTCGCCGGTACGACCGGCGCGGTCTGTGGACTGGCCGGCTGCACGGGTTCGACGTTCGACCGGCTCCAGTCGGACCGTCCCGGTACCGACGGTGACGAGCCCGCTACCGACTCGAGCGCCGACACCGATCGGACCGCCAGCGAATCGAAATCGGACGACACGATCGAGGTCGGGGACCCCGACGAGGTTCCGTTCCTCGATGCGCACCCGCCACACGAGTTCGAGCTACGAAACGAGAGCGAGGCGGCTCGAACGATCTCCGTGTCGATCACGGCCGAGGGAACCGGCGAAGGCGACGGGGACGACGCACGAGGGAGCGATCGCGACGCGCTGCTCGAGCGGGATATCGATCTCGCGGCGGGCGATGCGATCACGCTCGTCCTCGTCGAACCGCGGACGTACGCGATCACCGCCACGACGAGCAGCGACGACGGTACGAGCGAGGCGACCGTCACCGACGGGGTCAACCGCAGCCCCTTCGACTGCACCCGCTCTCGATCGACTCTGACACTTAGCGATACCGGCACGCAGACGGAGTCGACCTCGACCTCGATATCCTGTCCGACTCCGGCGGTTGCAGACGCGTCCCTCGAGGTCGGCGGGCGGGAGTGTGCAGGCGGGACGGACGAGGACGGTGGGACCGTGGAGTTCGCGGACGAAACCGTGATCGTCGACGGCGATATCACGACGCCGACGCCGTGTCATACCCTCTCGCTGGCCGAGACGGACTACGACGAGCGACGAGATGTCCTCGCACTCACCGTCGCCGTCGGCGAACAGGAGGGCGACACCTGTATCGACTGTCTCGGCACCGCCAACTACGCGGCCCGAATCGACCTCGAGGGGCGGTATCCGGAGCGCGTCGAAGTCCACCACGAGACCGGCGACGAGAGCCAGCAGATCACTGCGGCCGAGTATGACTATTCGGCGAGCGAGTAAAACGAGAGCCGAGACGATCAGTGTTCGACGAGTTCGATCAGGATGCCACCGGTGTCCTTGGGATGCAAGAACGCAACCGAGTGACCCCACGCGCCCGGTCGCGGCTCCTCGTCGATCAGCGTCACGTCGTGCTCGCGAACCGTCTCGAGGGCCCCCTCGATGTTGTCGGTCGCGAGCGCGAGATGGTGAATTCCCGCCCCGTTGTCCTCGAGATACCGCGAAATCGTTCCGTCCTCGATGGGCTCGAGCAGCTCGAAGTAGCCGTCACCGCAGTCGAGGAAGACGACGCGCATCCCGTCGAACACCTCCTCGTGGACCGCCTCGAGACCGAAGAGATCGTCGTACAGCGCTGCGAGGGTCTGTGCGTCGTCGATCGCGATCCCGGCGTGGTCGAAGTGCATCGGATTGTACTGCACGGAGCGGCCGTGTTACTGTTATGATTTTTCGTGGCGTTCGAGTCGCACTCGAGGAGCGGGCCCGCCGCCTCGCGTCGGCCGTCACTCCAGTTGCAACTGGTCGACCAGTCGATCCGACGGTCCGCCGCCGAGTTCGAACACTGCGCGCATCTCCTCGGGCGAGAGTTCGAAGTCGAAGATATCCGCGTTGGCCTCGATATGCTCACGACTCGCCGCCTTCGGAATCGCCGCGACGTAGGGGTGCTGGATCAGCCACCGCAGGGCGACCTGCGCCGCCGACTTGTCGTACGGCTCGCCGATCGACTCCAGTCGGTCGTCGCCGACGACGGCTCCCTCCGCGAGCGGGCTGTACGCCGTCAGGAGAATCTCGTTCTCCACGCAGTACGTGACGAGGTCATCCGGCTGGTGGAATGGATGGTACTTCACTTGATTCGTGACGATCGGCGTCTCGGAGTGTGCCATCGCGTCCTCGAGTCCGTCAATCCCGAAATTGCTGATGCCGATGTGCTCGACCAGTCCGTCGTGCTGGAGTTCGTTCATCGCACCGATAGTCTCCTCGAGCGGTACCTCGTCGCTCGGTCCGTGCAACAGGAGGAGGTCGACGGTCTGGAGTTCGAGCCGCTCGAGGCTCCGTTGGGTTGATTCGTGTACGTCCGCTCGAGCGGCGTTATCGGGGTGGATTTTCGTCACGACGAAGACGTCCTCGCGGTCGACTTCGCTCTCGGCGACCGCCCGACCGACCGCGGTCTCGTTGTCGTACAACTGGGCGGTGTCGATCTGACGGTAGCCGACCGCCAGCGCGGTTTCGACGGCCCGCTGGCAGTCGTCGCCTGACATGCCCGCGGTACCGAGCCCGAGCGCCGGGATCTCGGCACCCTGTGCGATGACCGTCCCGCTCGTTGAATCAGTGCTCACGGCTCGCCGTTCGATACCGTCCGTATTCAAGCCAGACCCGGCGAGTGACGAGCGACCGGACGGGTTCGTCGGATCCGAAAAAGTGATGGCCGCGAGCCGAGCGTCTCGTCGTTCGAGACGTTACCCGTCGTCAGACGTCGCGTTCTCAGCGGTTTCGTTGTCGGCCGTCGCGTTCGCAGTGGTTTCGTTTCCAGCCGTCTCGTTGCCAGCCGTCTCGTTGCCAGCCGATTCCGCCATACCAGCGCCCCCTTCGGGCGGAGACAGGGAATCTCCCTCGCCCGGTGGAACGATCTGCATGACCGCGCCCGTGTCACCTTCGGGAACGCCCACCTGGTTCGCGAGGACGTACACGTTGCCGTCGTTGTCCTGCCCGAACTGCCGGACGAAGTAGGGGAACGAGCCGTCTTCGGTTCCCGCGACCTGGAGTTCCTCCATATTCCAGAGTTCGTCTCGCGGGACGACTTGTTCTTGACCCCCGACATCGGCATTTTCTGTTCCGTCACCGGCCGTCTCGTTGGTCGCGTTCGTCTCGTTCGTCGCGTTGGTCGCGTTCGTCTCGTTCGTCGCGTTGGTCACGTTCGTCTCGTTCGTCTCGTTCGTCGCGTTGGTCGCGTTGGTCGCGTTGGTCGCGTTCGTCTCGTTCGTCGCGTTACCCCCGCTGATCGGCTCGTCCTGCGTGTCTTCGGTCGCGTTCTTGGGGGCTCCCTGTTCGTCGGGACTCGCTCCTTCCGTCTGATTACCGCCATCTTCGCCGGTCATCGGTTCGCCTCCGCCGTCGGGTTCCGAGGCGGCGAGAAGCCGCCCCTGCGGTGACTGTCGCGCCGGGTCCGACGTCCAGTCGCCGAAGATGTACTTGCCGTTCAGCTCCTGGACGGCATCGGCTTCGTACACGTGGCCGCCGATGATCGTGATACCGACCGCCTGTTCCTGATAGACGTGAGGATACTCGACGATCGGGTCCTGCAGCTCTTGACCGTTGTACGGTGCTTCGTCGGGGGCCGAGTCGGGGCAGTCCTCCGGCGGCTGGCTCGGACTGTCCGTACTGAAGCAGTGGGTGCCTTCCTTGACGTTCCAGCCGTAGTTGCCGCCCGCCTCGACGAGGTTCGCCTCCTCGAAGAGGTCCTGTCCGGCATCGGAAACGAACAGCCGGTCGTTGCTATCGAACGAGATGCCGAACGGATTGCGCATCCCCCACGCGTAGTACTCGGGGAGGGCGTCTTCTTCGTCGACCAGCGGGTTGTCGTCCGGGATGCCGTACGGCCGGTCGTCACCCTCCGAATCGACGTCGATTCGGTGGACACCGCCGAGTAGATTTTCGGTGACGTCCTGTCCGTTCCCGCCTTCGTTGTCGTCGTACCAGTCCTCGACGTGGCCCTCCATATTATCGTTCGCACCGCCACCGTCCCCCATCGGGACGTACAGGTAGCCGTCCGGGCCGAACGCCATCGGCCCCGCGTCGTGGTTATACTGGGGCTTCTGAAACTCCATCAGGACCCGTTCGGACTCGGGATCGCCCCGACTCATGTCGTCGTTGGCCTGGAACTCGGAGACGACCTCGACGTGGCTCCAGCCGTCGGGCGTCTCGTCGTTCGGCGGCGCGCTGTAGTGGGCGTAAAAGCGACCGTTCTCCGAGAACTCGGGATGGAACTCGATTCCGAGCAGCCCGCGCTCGTCGTAGTCCTGGTTCGGATCCGCGTACTCACCCTCGAACGTTCCGAGTTCGACGAGTCGATCGCTGACGTCGAGAAACGGCTCGTCCTGTAGCCCCTCGTCGGTGACGACCCAGAGCTCGCCAGTCTGATCGGCGACGAAGTATCGGTTCTGGTCCTCGTCGGCGACCGCCATGTCCGTCGGCGCGGTCATCCCCTCCGCGAGGGTTTGGACGCCGATCTCCGTCCCCGACTGGAAGAAGGGCTGGCTCTGGCCGTCACCCGACTCCTCAGGTGCACCATCGCCACCACCGATTGAAACCTCCCCGCGCATCGTCGCCCGATGCGGCTCACAGTAGTACTCCGCCATCTCGCTCGTCGCCTCGAACTCGAGCGTCTGGGTCTCGCCCTGCTCGCTCATGAGTTCCGTCCGCTCGAGGTCCTCGCCCTCGCTGTCGACGATGACGAAGTTGTGTGCGGCACCGTCGAGATTCTCCCACGTGACCTCGTACGTGGTCCCCTCCTCGAGTTCCAGTGTGGGGTTCGTCTCGTCCGCGATGGCGTCGGGCGAAACGCCCTGCCAGCCGCTCGTTTCGCCGCCGAGTTCGATCGTCTGGGTATCGAACTGGGTGGCACCGATCCCGCTCAGACCGACGACACCACCTGCGGCCGCGGCCGCCTGCAGCACGCGACGACGGGACGCCGATGGATAGTTGTCGGACGACTCCGATACCGGGGTCGATCGCTCGTCGGATTGGTCGCTCATAGTGCGCTCACGACAGGCGGTTGCCCGAGACGAGGATAAACAGATCCGACCGTTCCTCCGAATTCCCCGTTCAATCGAGTGTTATCTTCGAATCACCCGACGAGACGGGCTGTAAAAGGGTATTACTCGAGTCGGATAGACGGTATTACGCGAACCTAATTCGATGTTCAGGCGCTCACATCGCGCCGCCGGGCTGGTACTCTCCGAACTCGTCGCGCATGACGTTACAGATCTCGCCGACCGTCGCGTACGCCTTGACCGCGTCGATGATGTAGGGCATCAGATTTTGATCGCTCCGCGCCGCGTCGCGCAACGCCTCGAGAGTCGCGTCGACCGCTTCGTCGTCGCGCTCTGCGCGGACGGACTCGAGGCTATCGATCTGGCGCTGTTGGTCCGCCGCCGTCACCTCTTCGACGTCCATCTGGGGCTCCTCGTCGACCTCGAACTCGTTGACGCCGACGATGATCCGTTCTTTGTCCTCGATCTCCTTCTGCCGGTCGAAGGCCGTGTCCTGAATCTGGCGCTGGACCCACTGTTGCTCGACGGCATCGCGCATGCCGCCGCGATCGTCGACCTCCTCTAAGATCTCGTATGCCTCTTCCTCGACCTCGTCGGTCAGGGATTCGACGTAGTAACTGCCAGCGAGCGGGTCGATGGTGTCGGCCGCGCCGGACTCGTGGCCGAGGATCTGCTGGGTGCGCAGCGCCGTCCGGACGGACTCCTCGGTCGGCAGCGCGAGGGCCTCGTCTTTGCCGTTGGTGTGAAGACTCTGGGTGCCGCCGAGAACCGCTGCGAGCGCCTGGTAGGCGACGCGGACGACGTTGTTCTCGATCTGCTGGGCGGTCAGCATCGAGCCCGCCGTCTGGGTGTGGAACTTGAGCTGTTTGGACTTCGGATCGTCCGCGTCGAAGCGCTCGTCGATGATGTCGTGCCACATCCGGCGGGCCGCGCGGAACTTGGCGACCTCCTCGAAGATGTTGTTGTGGCCGTTGAAGAAGAACGACAGCTGGGGTGCGAAGTCGTCGACGTCGAGCCCGGCCTCGATCGCCGTCTCGACGTACTCGATGCCGTCTCCCAGCGTGAAGGCGAGTTCCTGAGCGGCCGTCGAACCGGCCTCGCGGATGTGATAGCCCGAGATCGAGATAGTGTTGAATTTCGGCGTCTCGGAGGCGCAGAAATCGAAGATGTCCGTGATGATCCGCATCGACGACTCCGGCGGATAGATGTACGTATTGCGCGCGATGTACTCCTTCAGGATATCGTTCTGGATCGTCCCGCGAAGCTCCTCGCGGTCGACGCCCTGCTGGTCGCCCACCGCGATGTACATGGCTAACAGCACCGACGCCGGCGCGTTGATCGTCATCGACGTCGAGACCTCGTCGAGCGGGATGCCGTCGAAGACGGTCTCCATGTCGTCGAGCGAGTCGATCGCGACTCCGGCCTTGCCGACCTCGCCGGCGGCCATCGACGCGTCCGAATCGTACCCCATCTGCGTCGGCAGGTCGAAGGCCATCGAGAGTCCGGTCTGTCCCTCGTCGAGCAGATAGTGATACCGCTCGTTGGTGTCCTCGGGCGTCGAGAAACCGGCGTACTGGCGCATCGTCCACAGCCGACCGCGGTAGCCGGTCGAGTAGATACCGCGCGTGTACGGCGGCTCGCCGGGATTCCCGAGATCCGCCTCGTAATCGAGGTCGTCGACGTCCGCCGGCGTGTAGAGTCGATCGACCTCCTGACCGCCCGTATCAGTCGTAAACGTTTCCTTGCGCTCGCCGAACCGCTCGAGGACTGGTTCGACTTCCTCCTCGTGCCACTCCTCCTTGCTGGCACGGATCTCCTCGAGTTCGTCGGGGTCGAACATTATAGTTATCGTGGACCGGCCGGGGCTTGAACTTTGATGAACGCGCCGCGTTTGCGCGGCCGTCCCGCAGACCCGCGTTCCGACCGGTTCAAACGCTGTCAGTTGGATCGTGTTGCGCCGCCATTCGCGAGGCTTCGTCGGCGTAGCGCTCTCGAGTCGTCGAATCGTCGACGCTCCCGAGCGCATCGGACGAGACGAGTAACCCGGCTTTCGTCTCCCGCGCTGGTCCAGTAAAGCTCGTCAACGCGCGCTCGCGGCGGTGGTATCGGCGGCCGTCTTCGGTCGCGTAGACGAGGATGATGAGATTGAGTTCGTCGTCGCCGTAGGTTCGCTCGACGAGCCAGACGCGGACCTCGTCGCCTTCGCCGGCGTCGCTGGTATCGCTGTCATCACTGCCGTCGCTGTCGTCGGAATCGATCCGCGCAGCAGTCGAATCTGACTGGTTCGAATTCATGAGTGTCACGTCGATCGCAACAACCGCTTATGTCTCGAGCCATCGACGCCTCTGACATGGCAACGGAACCGACGGGCGGGTCCGACGACGCGGGTGATCGTCGCCGCGCCGCCCGCTACGTCGCACCGTTTCTCGCGCTCGGACTGGTGAATCTCGGCCTCTTGCTCCGCTGGGGACTGGATCCGCTGTGGGCGTTCGCCGTCCTGCCTCCGATGGTGTTTCTCTCCGGTATCGGCTGGATCGCGTTCCGCCACGGCTTCCCCGGGCGATCGGCCGGAGCGGGCCCGAACCGGTGACTGAAGTGAGGGTGACCTCACGGTCAGCGGCCCGTATCGTACTTGTACGTCGCCGATTCGGGGTCGATGCCGAAGTCTTCCGGTGACTCCTCGTCGTCCGCGTCGTCGCGCCCGTCCGGGGCGTTCTTGAACGCGTCCCGGAGCCGGTCGGGCAGTCGAAACTCGGCGACATCGATCGAAAGCGACACTGCGTCCGGATTGACGCCGTTGCGTTTGGCCGCGAGCCGATCCCGCAGAACGGGCGGCAGGGCCGATTCATCGATCCGCTGGAAGCCGAACTGGGCGAGATACCCCCCCTCGCCGGTCAGGGCGTAGACGGTGTCGAACCCTTCATCGCTCGCGTACTCCACGAGCCGTTCGACGACGTGGGCCCCGACGCCCTCTCCGCGCCAGCCCTCGAGGACGCCGATGCTGGTCAGTTCGCAGACATCCTCGCTCTCGTCGGGCTTGTGGACGCGGATGCGGCCGAAGCCGGCCTTCTCGCCGGACTCCTCGTCGACCGCGACGACGTAGTCGCGCGAGCGGAACGCCGTCTCGTCGAGACCCATCGATTCGATGTGATCCAGCAACCAGACCTCCTCTCTGTTTTTCGCGTCCCGCACGTACATGATTCGACGTAGGCGGCGTGCAGCCAAAAGGGTTTGTGGGGTGCAGTATTCCGGCGGTGGGGCCGCGATAACCCGAAACCACCCGGAACACCACCCCTCATCACTCTGTCGTGAGGAGGTCGAGGTACGGACTCACGGTCTCTCGCTCGACGAGCAGTGTCACCGTCTTTCGCTTCTCGTCGTACGCAACGAGATCTGCAGCAGCGAGGTGCGGAAGATGCAGGTGATAGAACCCGGTGAGGATTCGTTCGTACCGGTCTCGCGTGGGTTCGCCTTCGCGGACCGCGATGTACTCCGCGACGTCACCGAGGGGGACAGCAGCCGCCTTTTGGGCAAGATACTGCAGCGCGTACTGTCGACGTTCGTGTGAGAGCGCTTCGAACATCGTCGTTGGATCGATTTCTCGGCCGTTCGTGCTCACGTCGTCGGGGTCGGATGCGTTGGACTTCATGGGTACTTCGGTGCTCAGCTCACACGACGCGCTCGCGGGCGACTCGTCATTGAACGGCGTCAGCGGAGCATACGTAGCGTATCGACAACCGAGATCATATGTATTCCGATAGTCTCAACTGGCTTACAAACTGACTGTCCAGTGGGTCGAGTTTATGTGACAAAAGTAACGAAAACGCTCGGAGTTCTCAGTCGATAAGCTCGGGATCGTATTCCGACTCCGCGTCAGAGTAGACCTTTTGGACGTCGACGATCCAGTTCGGTGCATCGGCTACGGGCGTGGTGATCTCCCACTCCCCTTCGACCGGTTCGCCGTTCGCGTAACAGCTCACGATGACCGTTCTGAGGGCTTCTTCGAAGGAGGATGGCTGGTCGGGTTCTCGGATAGTATCTGAGGGCGTCATTACCACGGGAGAGAGCGAAGTCGCAGCATTCTCGTCACGGATTGGATCGTACTTTCGGGCTCCACACGTCTCAGGGGCCGTGTGTGAATATAACGTCATCGGTTATCGCGGTACGCGGACCGATAGTCGCCTTCCCAGGAGCCCCCGTTCCCAACGGTGGCAAACGCGGGTTCCGTCTGCAACTATCGCCCCGAAACTGGTAGCTCGTACGGAATACCAGTTTCGTTCAGTACGGGCGCAATCCCTTCGATTTCCAGTGATGGAACGCGCTCCCCGCTTTCCTCCTCGAGTTCTTCGCCACCGCCTCGCGGCCCCGACGCTCTCCGCGATCACTTATCCCGCCGACAGGGCCGCTTCGAGACGATCTTCGATGGCGTCCAGTTCCTCGCGCAGTTCCTCGCCCTCGGCACCCTCGAGGGCGTCGATCCGGTCGGCGATCCCCTGCAGCCGCGAGTACTTCTCGTCCTCGTCGACGCCGGTCTTCTGCACGTACACGTCCTCGTCGACGTCGTAGACCTCGCTCTCCTCGAGGTCGGTCACCGCGAGGACCACGTCTACCTTGTCCCGATCGATGCCGGTGACCCACTCGCGGGGGATGCCGCGCTCGTCGAGGGCGGCGAACACGGTTTCGGCGTCCTTCGGCCGGCGGCGCTCCCGCGTCGTCCGTCTCACGGTGCCGTACCGTCCGTGGAGCCGCTGATCGGGCCCGAGTCGCTCGAGCAGCGGCTCGCGGGCCGACCGGCGCAGCCTGTCAGATCCGTGCTGGACGTCCGACGCGAGCACGTAGAGATCGGTCAGCGAGTCGGTGTCGAGTTCCGAGGGGCTGTCGGCATCGATCTCCTCGAGCAGCGCCGCGAGCAGCATCGCATCGTCGTGAACGCGTTCCGGCGGGTCCCGCGCGTCCGCCGCCGGGACGAGAAACGGCGTCTCCCCGCCGACGGCGTCGGCGTCGTATCTGATCGTCTCGTCGTCAGTCGCGTACGTGTCGGCCAGCGTCACGACGCTGGCGTACGGCTCGACGCCCGGCTGCAGTTGCTCGACGGCGATCGAACCCTCGTCGAGTCGCTCGAGGAAGACGACGAACTGCTCGCGCCAGAGCGGCCGCCGTTCGCCGCTGTCGCCGAACCGGACCACGATCCGATCCTCGGCGGTTCGCTCGATTCCGAACGGCCGTTGGGAGACAGGCGTAATCAGTTCCGCACCCGGCTCGAGGGCCTCGCACTGGTTCCTGAGGGTCGTCCAGGTGTCGTCGGGTTCCATACGCAGCCTACGGCGAGCGGGCGGAAAAAGCGCGGCCACGAATCTGCCATCCGTCTCGTCTCGTCGCCTCGGGACGTGCGTCGATCGCTCGCGAGGCGATGATCGACGGTTCGGGTTCCGAGCTGCGTCGCCGTCTATCGGAGAACCGTCGGGAGCTGCGAGAGCGACGAGAGGTGGTAGGTCGGCTCAACGTCCATCTCGGTCGGGTCGTCGTCCTCGGACCGCGAGAGCAGCGCCGACTCGATACCCGCGTTATCGGCCGCCCGGACGTCGACCGCCCTGTCACCGACGTAGAGCGCCGACTCCGCCTCGAGATCCGCAATCGCGGTCTCGATGTTCGTCGGGTCGGGCTTGCGACGGGAGAGCCCGTCGGGAGTCAGCGGACAGCCGTAGACGGTCTCGAACAGGGATCGGAGCCCGAACCGCTCGAGCAGCGTCGAGACGACGGCCGGATGGTTGTCGCTAACGATCCCGAGGGGTTGCTCGAGCGACCGAACCGCGGTGATATCGTCGTAGACCGATCGCAGCCCGCGTTCGACCGCTTCGCGCTGGGTCCGGACCATCTCCCGTGCGGCCCGCGCACAGAACGTCTCCGTTTCGATGCCGAGGCTGTGACACCGTCGGGCGATCGACTCGAAGTCGCCGGCCACGATCGCCCGGACGGTCTCGGTCGCCGGCCCGGAACACTCGAGCGTCTCGTACGTTCGACCGAGAGCGTCGGACAGCCGCTGTGACGAGGGGGTCTCGACCACGACCCCGTCGAAGTCGAACAGGACCGCATCGTACACCATGCGGCGGGCGTATTCTCTCGAGGATCATACTCCTGTTGATCCGGCCGGCTCGCACTGCGAGTTCGATGGCTGCCGTCGAACCGGGACCCAGAGCTAAGAGCCCTCGAGTGCTATTCCGTCTCATGCTTCACGCAGAAGGGCCGCTGCTCACCGTCGACGTCGGTGAGCGAACGGCATCCGAGACGACCATCGACGACGTGCTCGAGACGAACGTCGGTGGGCGGGCGGTCGCGACCGCGCTGGCCCACGAACGAATTCCGTTCGACGCGGATCCGTTCGGACCCGAAAACCGCGCGTATCTCGCCACGGGACCCCTCCAGCAGTCCGGTATGTCCTTTACCGGTCGAATGAATATGACCGGGCTCTCGCCGCTGACCGACGGCCTGGTCTCGACCAATGCGGGGGGCTACCTCTCGCGGAACTTCGTCGGGACGGGAATCAGCGTCCTCGAGCTCGCCGGACGGAGCGACGAGTTGCTGGCCGTTCACGTGACGGATCAAGGCGTCGAGTTCGAAGCGGTGCCGGGGCTCGAGGGGGCGACGGTACCGGAGACCTCCGAATACGTGACCGAACGCCACGGCCTCGGCCCGGACAACTGCATCGCGATCGGGCCGGCCGGCGAGAACCGGGTTCGGTTCGCCTCGGTGATGACGTTCGACTCGCGAGCGTTCGGTCGCGGCGGACTGGGTGCGGTTCTGGGATCGAAGAACGTCAAGTGCATCACCTTCGAAGGTGACGCCGCGCCGACCGTCGAGATTCCGGATCCGCCCGAGATGGACGTCCACCGCGAGGCGGCGCAGTCGGACGACCTGATGCGGCGACAGGGGACGACGGGCAGCACCGAGTTCATCAACGACAACTTCGCGCTTCCCACCCGGTACTTCAGCGAGTACGAGTTCGAGCACGCGGATCGGATCGGCGGCAACGCCGTCGCGGAAAAGAAGTACAAGAAGGGCGCGTGCTCGGCCTGCGCCTACGCCTGCAAGCTGCCGACGCGGGACGAGGAGACCGGCGTCGAAACCGAAGGCCCGGAGTTCGAAACCGTCTACGCGTTCGGCTCGAGCCAGGGCGTCGGCGACATCGTCGACGTGATGCGGGCGAACGAGCTGTGTGACACGCTCGGAATGGACACCATCTCCGCCGGCGTCACCGTCGCGGCCTACCTCGCGAGCGAGGACGAGTTCGGGAACGCGGAACTCGCGCGGGAGATCACCGAACGGATCGCGTACCGCGAGGGGATCGGCGATATCCTCGCCGAGGGAGTCGATCGCTGTCACGACGAACTCGGCGTCGACAACTACACCGTCAAGGGGATGGAGTTCGCCGCCCACGACGGACGGGTTCTCCACGGGCAGGGGCTCTCCTACGCCCTCGCGAATCGCGGCGCTGACCACATGTACGCCGGCATGTTGTCCCTCGAGTACAGCGGCGAACTCGATCCGGAGGGCACCCTCGGGAAGGCCGAGCGGCTCGTCCACGAGGAGAACGCGGCGGCGTTTCGGGATACGGGCATCGTCTGTGCGTTCGGTAGCGACTACGTCACCGACGACCGACTCGAAACGCTGTTCGACGCCGACTATGCGGACCTCATGGAAATCGGTGCCCGGACCGTCAGTCTCGAGCGTCACTTCAACAACCAGCGCGGCTTCGACCGCGCCGACGACGGGTTACCGTACGAGATCCCCGACCTCGAGGCGGCGATCGACGAGTACTACGCGGCGCGGGGCTGGACCAGCGCCGGCGTCGTTCCGGATGCGGCGCTCGAGACGGTCGCACCGTCGGCGGACTGAGACGGTCTGGCGTACCGATGTCCCGGCGCACCCGCAGGACGGTTCGCGGGTGTGCCGGAACTGACGGACAGCAGTCCGTACGGCGGGAGAGAACGAGGCGGGACCGAAACCGCCCGGATCACCCGCCGTATACTAACGGAACCAGTCGAATCACTGAATCGGCCGCCAGTTCCGTCTCGAGGCCGTCGATGTGGACGACGTTCTTCGTGTCTCTGGTGACGACCGTGTCTCCAGCCAACCCGTCGCCGTCGTCCGCCACGAGTTCGCCCTCGAGCGGGTACGCGGCCTCGAGTTCGACCAGGAGTTCGCCCACGGTTTCGGCGTCAGTCTCGTAGAAAACCGTCTTCTCGCCGACCGCGTCTCGAAAGGGGCCGAAGAAGACGCACTCGAGTTGCACACCGTACCGTTTGATACGATCGCTCTTGTACCCGAGGGGTCAGTCGACTATTGCCGATCGATTAGGAAGACGACTGCTGATCGGTCGCCGCTCGTCTGAGTTCCCGCTCGAGAAGCGAACGGGCTCGGCGCGTACGGAGGTGAGAATCGGAGAGCTACCCGGTATCGCTGCGTATCACGAGTTACGACGGCGTCAGCCGGTCCCACAGAGACTTCATGTCCTTCGCCGTCGCCATCGCCTCGAGTTCGCGAAACGCGGATTTCTCCTCGTCGTAGTTCGACTTAAGGGGAGTCTGGACGTCGTTGCCGAGTTCGAGTCGTTCCGCGATCGTCGTCAGCCCCTCGTAGGCCGTCATCTCGACGCGTTCGGTCATCATCCCGGCGTTCAGGTAGACCATGTTGAGCAGTTCGTCGTCCTCGATCTCGGCTTCGAGTTCGCGATGGTCCTCCTCGAGCCCGTCGAGGATGGCGCAGTCCCGCGCTTCCGCGGGTCGGTCGAGCGCGGCGAAGACGTCCTCGATTCGCTGAACCTGTGTCCGCGTCTCGTCGCGGTGGTCGGCGAAGCCCTGACTCATCCGGTCGTTGGTGGTGTTGCGAGCCATCTCGTCGAGCGTCTCGACGAGCTCCTGTTCGACGTAGTACTGTTGTGCGAGCTTGTGGACGAACAGTTCGTGGAGATCATTCATTGCCATACGAAGACACTGTAGTAACCAGTTGCTTAGTCGCACGCCCCGAACACGCAGGTGCGGCGCTATCGGTCGGTTTCACCGGCCGCGTACCGTTGAAATCGGATAGGGTCCCACCGTCCTCCGACTCAGTCACGCGACGTCGTCGGGCACGTCGAAATCGTGGAAATGCTCGCCTTTCTCCTTGCTGAGAATGTCCAGCGCCGCCGACGCGCCGTCGCCCGCCGCGATCACGGCCTGCCACTCCTCGTCGCGGACCATCGCGCCCGTCGCGTACAGGTCGTCGATGCTCGTCTCCGTGTCCAGATCGACGTCGACGGTGCCGTCGTCGGCGAAGTCGACTCCGAGGTCCTCCGCCACGGAGCGGTCGGCACCGGTCGCAAGTACCACGTAGTCCGCCTCGTACTCGCCGTCCTCGTCGACGGCTTCGCCGTCTGCTCGTTGCGTCTCCGACGCAACGCTGGTCTCGACTCGGAACCCGTCGTCGCCGGGGTCGACGTCGGAAACTTCCTCGCCGACGTGGACGTCAGCCCCGCGGTCGCGAACCTGTCCGCGCGTGAGTTCCATGAATTCGCTGCCGCTGATGCTCCTGATGCCGGGATAGTTGAACAGGTGGGCCTTGTGCATCCACGTCTCGTCCGTATCGAAGACTACCGTCTCGAGGTCGTTTTTCGCGGTGAAGAGCGCTGCGCTCAGTCCGGCGGGACCGCCGCCGACGATTGCGACGTCTGGCATGATCGATGTCACCACGAACGGCGGGATAAAAAATTCCGACGGCTGCAGTGACCGTCACGTCTCGCCGAGAGTCACCCGCCGTGAGGAAATCGCTCGACGGCAGTCGATCGCACCCCCGATTCCTTTTGCCTCGAGTGTGGATAGCCCGACCCACAGATCACAATGGCGGACCAGATCCTCCCCGAGTCCCCGCGCGAAGAGTCGCTGTGGCTCGCCACGACGCCGACGACGGAGTACGGCCCCCTCGAGGACGGCCTCGAGGTCGACGTTGCGATCGTCGGCGGCGGTATCACCGGCCTGACCGCGGCGATCGAACTGACGGAGGCGGGACGATCCGTCGCGGTCATCGAGGCGGATCGCATCGTCGAGAGTACAACCGGTCACACGACGGCCAAGCTGACCTCCCAGCATGGACTGATTTACGATACGCTCCTCTCAGAGTTTGGTCCGGAGAAGGCGCGACAGTACGCCGACTCGAACGAGGCGGCGATCGACGCGGTCGAACGGCGCGTCGACGACGAGGGTATCGACTGTGACTTCCGTCGAACGGCGGCCTACACGTACGCCGCGTCGTCCGCCGACGTCGACCGGATCCGCGACGAGGTCGACGCCGCACGGCGGCTCGATCTTCCGGCGGCGTACGTCGAGGAGACGCCGCTGCCGTTCGACGTGCCCGGTGCGATCCGCTTCGACGGGCAGGCCCAGTTCCATCCGCGGAAGTATCTGCTGGCGATCGCCGAGGAAATTCACGGTGACGGGAGCCACGTCTTCGAGGAGACCCGCGCGCTCGAGGTCGATCCCGGCTCGCCGTGTCGCGTCGAAACCGAGCGCGGCGAGGTCGTCGCCGACGACGTGGTGGTCGCGACGCACTTTCCCGTCCTCGACCGCGCCGGCTACTTCGCGCGGATGCATCCCCACCGCGCGTATCTGCTCGCCGTTCGGGTCGCGGAGACGCCCCTCGAGGGGATGTTCTACAGCACCGATTCGCCGCCGGCGACGATGCGAACGTATTCACCGTGCGCGTCGGTCGGTAGCGGTTCCGATGGCGGCGATTCCGACGACGGGGAACTCCTCCTGGTCGGCGGCCAGAGCCACAAGCCCGGAATCGATGGCCCGCCGACCTCCGAACGGTATCGGCGCTGCGAGGCGTTCGCCCGCGAGCACTTCGACGTCGAGTCGATCGAGTACCGCTGGTCGACGATGGATTACTCGCCGGTGGACGACGTCCCGTTCATCGGGAAGATCGATCCCCTCTCGGAGCACGTCTACGTCGGCACCGGTTTCAAGGGGTGGGGGATGACGACCGGGACGGCCGCGGGGATGCTCCTCGCAGATCTGATCGTTCAGGGCTCGAGCCCCTGGGCCGATGTCTTCGACCCCCAGCGGTTCACACCGAAAGCGTCGGCCAAGAGCTTCCTCGAGGAGAACGCCACAGTCGGCGGCAGTTTCGTCGGTGATCGGATCAAATCGCTGCTCGCCGCGCTCGGTGCCGACGGAACGGCTGACCTGCCCCCCGGCGACGCCCGCGTCGTTCGACGCGCGAGCCAGCCGGTCGGCCTCTACCGCGAGGAGGAGGGAACGGTCCACGCCGTCTCGGCGACCTGTCCGCACATGGGCTGTCTCGTTCGGTGGAACGACGCCGAGGAGACCTGGGACTGCCCCTGTCACGGCTCCCGGTTCACTCACGAGGGCGAGGTGCTGTCGGGCCCCGCGGTCGAAGGCCTGTTGTACCGAGAGCTCTGATCGCGGCTTCGAGAATCGATACTGTTAGAAAAGCGGCACCGCATCGAGATCGATGCGGTTCTGTTCTGGCACCGACTCGGCGGACTCGCTCGAGACGGCGTACTCCCCCCGTTCGACCATCCGTTCCTCCGCGTTATCCGGGAGCACGATCACGCCTCGGACGAGCAGCGGTGCGATCACGCCGGCTGCGACGGCTCGCGGATCGGACAGTGGCGCGCGAACGACGACCCGATCGTCCGCTTCGAGGCCGTTCTCCGCGACCACCGCGCGTGCGGCCTCGAGTAATTCTCCGTGCGTAACGGTCCGATCACCGTCGCTCAGAATCGTCGTCTCGGGACCGATAGCCAGCGGCGGAAACGACGGGTTCTCGGTCCAGATACCGGCGTCGAAGTGGTGGACGTCCGGCGCTTCGGGGTTCGATCCGTAACCGACGCGCTGTGCGCCGCGCGGGAGGTCGTACTCCTCGAGGGCCGAAACGGGTGCGACGAGGGCCCGAAAGTCCTCCGCGTCCGCGAGGTCAGTCGGCGGCTCGAAACGGGTGGTTCCCTCGAGCAGCGTAGTCCCGAAGAAGGCGAGTAGTGCGAGCGGGCCGTCGCCGACGACGCCGACGGTGACGTCCTCGCGAACGCCCGCGTGGCGCAGGAAGTTCCCGGCCTGCCACGAGGAGGTACACAGCCAGTGGTAGTCGTACTCCCGACCCGTCGCGTCGACGAGCCCGATCCGGTCGTCGCGGAGCTCCCGGGTAAACAGCTCGTCGACCGTCCCAGCGTTCATACTCGAGAGTGGGAACCGGGGCGGAAAAAGGACGCCGACTCGCGTCGCCGGCGTCGCCGTCGCGGCCCGCCGTACGGCGGGGTGAGGTCAGTCGTCCGCTGTCGCCGGCTCGGCATGGTCGATGTCCGTCCCGAGACACTCGAGGAACTGCGCGAGCCACTCGGGGTGGTCCGGCCACGCCTGTCCCGTCACGAGATTTCCGTCGCGCGTGACGCCGTCATTCCAGTCTCCGCCCGAGATCCGGACGTCCGCCTCGAGCGCCGGATAGCCGGTACAGGTCCGCCCCTCGAGCACGTCCGCCGCGGCGAGGATCTGGACGCCGTGACACAGCGCCGCGACCGGTTTGTCCGCCTCGAAGAAGTGGCGGGTTATCTCGAGCACCTCGTCGTACGTTCGGAGGTACTCGGGTGCGCGCCCGCCCGGAACGACGAGCGCATCGTAGTCGGTGGGATCGACGGCCCCGAAGTCGTGGGTTACTTCGAATTGGTGCCCCGGCTTCTCGGTGTACGTCTGGTCGCCCTCGAAATCGTGGATGGCCGTCGGACAGGTGTCGCCGGCCTCCTTTTCGGGGCAGACGGCGTGAACCTCGTGACCGACCATCTGGAGCGCCTGGAACGGCACCATTACCTCGTAGTCCTCGACGTAATCACCGGCGAGGAGCAGTATCTGTTGTGCTGGCATGGGTATCCCCGTCAAACCGTTCGGTCGCAGCGGCCATAGGTGTGTTGTATGGTACCGTGAACCACAGGCACGAAGCTATCGCTCGAGTCGACCGCTCGAGCGCCGTCGCTCGCCCTATATCACATCGTGATTCCGATAGAACCGACGCGTTCGGTCGTCGGTCAACAGCGGTCGGTGAACCTGGAGCGAGGCGACGCCCGGATAACTGTTGGCCTCGATGATCTGGAACTCGCCCTCGCCGGTGACGACCAGATCCCAGCCGACGTAGGGAACGTGAGAGAGCGCTTCCGCGATCTCGAGCAATCGGTCGCGAATGTCCGCCCAGCCGGGAATCTCCGTTCCCTCGATGCGAGCGCCGGTCTCGGGATGCGTCTCGTGCCAGCCGACGATCCCGTCGTGCGGATACTCGGCACCGGCACTGAGAGCGCCCGTCTCGCGGTCGATCTGTGCACTTAACCCACCGTTAGAGAAGTTGTCCACGGGGACGGAGTCCCGCGTTCCGATTCGATGAATCGCGATCGGGACGAACGCCTCTCCCGCTCGCTCGTCGTACATCGTCAGGACTCGAAGCGTGTTCGCCGTGTCGGGGAACAACTCGTTCGCGTAGTCGGCCTGTTCGACGAACTCGCAGACGAGGTAGTTCTCGAGGCCCGCGAGCGTCTCGACGAGGTCGGACTCGCTCGTCCGCTCGCCGTCGAACCGGTACTCGCCGTCCACTCGCTCGAGGAAGTGGACGTTGTTCCCGCCGCCGCCGCTGAACCACTTCAACACGAGCCGGTCCCCGTCCGAGAGGACGTCGTCGAGCCAGTCGATCGGTTCCTCGGTTGGCCCCATCGTTTCCGATCCGGTCGAGTGCTCGAGCTCGATTCCGCCGTCGGTCAGTGGCGTCCGGTCGGCGGCCGGATCGAACGCGTGAAAGCGCCCGTTTGCGAGCAGTCCGTAGACGGCCGGGCGATGAGCCGGGAACTCCCCGAGGACACGATGGAAGGCGAGCTTGTTGTCGATCAACGCGTTCCAGTGGCCGTTGATCTGCTTCGTCCCGACGAAGCGCTGGTAGTCGGTGAGGTACGCGGCGGGGTCGTTCGATTCGAAGTCGTAGATCACGCCGGACTTGCTCAGAAAGCCGCGCCGGTAGAGTCGGAGTCGGCGACTGGCAGGGAGGTCGAACGACGAACCGGTCCGCCGTTCCGTCCGAAGTAGCTTGCGCACCTGATTCGCAGATCGGTACGTTCGAGCGATGTTCATCACCGAGGACTGACGGGCCATGCCCCATATTTACCGGTGAGATAACAGTTGTGCCCGCTGCGAGGAACTGTCCCGCTCGCTAGAACGCCCGCTTGATCTTCTCGAAGAAGCCCTCCTTCACCTCGATTTCGTCGCCGCCGGCCTCCGCGAACTCCTCGAGCGCGTCGCGTTGCTCCTCGTTCAGGCTCTCGGGGGTGACGACCTGCACCTTCACGAAGAGGTCTCCCTGTCCGCGACCGCGCAGGCGCGGCATGCCCTTCCCCTCGAGGCGGAAGGTCTCGCCGCTCTGGGTCCCCGTCGGAATCTCGAACTCGGCCGCACCCTCGAGCGTCGGCACTTCGACGGTGTCGCCGAAGGTGGCCTGCGGAAACGAGATCGGCAGCCGGTACCGGAGGTCGTCGCCCTCGCGTTCGAACGCCTCGTGCTCGCGAATCGAGACGTCGATCAGCAGATCACCGTGGGGACCGCCCTCGGGGCTCGGTGCGCCCTCGCCCTCCATCCGAAGGGTCTGGCCTTCCTGAATGCCGGCCGGGACCTCGACTGTCAGCGTCGCCTCGTTTCGGACGTAGCCCTCGCCGCGACACTCCCCGCACGTCTCCGAGTACAGCGTCCCCTCACCCTCACAGCGGGGACAGGCCGTCGTCTGCTGGACCCGGCCGAGGGGCGTCTGCTGGACCTGGGTCACCTGCCCTCGCCCCTGACACTGCGGACAGGTCTCGGCGTCGGCCTCCGGCGGGTGGCCCTCGCCCTCGCAGACCTCGCACTCCTCGGGCCGCTCGACGCTGAACTGCTTTTGTGCCCCCTCGTAGGCCTCCTCGAGATCGATCTCGAGTCCGGTTCGCAGGTCGCGTCCCTTGCGGGGTCGACGGCGGCCGCGTCCACCGCCGCCACCGCCGCCGAAGACCTGCTCGAAGAGGTCGCC
>NZ_JAQIVI010000612.1 GCF_028618695.1 Natrinema soli
CCGCCCCCTCGAGTCCGTCTCCGACGAGTCCGCGCCCGCCGGGTCCGCGTCCACCGAGTCGACTGCTCGCGGGTCACCGTCCGTCGAGCCGGCGTTCGGCGACCCCGTCCCGTCACCGAGATCTGTCAGTCGATCCGGAGACTCGTCCGCGGCGAGAAAGCGCGCGATCGGGTGGTGTGGCGGCTCGGTGTCGGTCTCCCCGTCACGCACTACTTCGGGCTCGAGCGTCTCGACCGCGAGTCCCGCGTCGGTCGCGATATCGTCGATACGGCCCGGCTCGACGCGCGTCCGTTCGACGCTGGCGTGTCGTTCGCCGACACAGACGAGATCCGCGTCGCGTGTAAGCGCCGCGAGGTACCGTCGGTCGAGTCGGCGATACTCCTCGAACTCGACGGCGAGAACGGCGTCGAACGAGCCGGTGACCCGCGTCCGGAGTCCGTCCGCGTTCGCCTCGAGTCGCTCGACGGCCTGCGGGATCACGTCGGCCCGTTCGACGTACCCCCGGTCGTCGAGCTCGGCGTGGAATCGGTCGTTCATCGCGTACAGAAAGGCGAGACAGTCGTGGGGATCGTCGAGGTCGTCGAGTCGGATACGTTGGCGAGTCGCCTCGAGCAGCAGTTGCCCGACGTCGCGGGCGAAGCTCTCGTGGGCGGCGGCGCGCTGGAGGTAGTCGGGAACCGATCGGCTCGCGCCGTCGATCACCAGCGAGATGAGTTCGATCCGCTCCTCGTACTCGAGGCGGGACAGCGTCGGATCGTACTTCTCGATGGTCTTCGAGGCGTGTTCCGGGAGCGAGTCGACGCGCGGCGATCGAGGGGGGCCATCCGACGGCTCGAGGGACGTCTCGGCCAGCGCATCGATCAGGGACTCGAGCCCCGCCGGATGCCGCTTCAGGACCAGGACGTTCCGAGGCCCGTACTCGTCGGCGAGCGTCGCGTACTCCCCGGCGATCGCTGCGAGCACGTCGCTACTGGGCGCAGGCGCGGAGAGGAGCGTGCACGATCCGTCGAGAGCGGGCGATGCGGGGGCCATCGGTCGGTACGTCACCGAATATAACGGAGTTCCTATTTAAATTACGGCATCGGCGCGGCGGCGAGACTCCACTACAGCGTCGCGGCGACGCTGCTCACCCGCCCGTTCGACCGGATCGGACGCGCGATCGCTGCGGATACCGCCGCCACGATTCCGATCGTCGTCCTCCGCTCCGGGTTCGCCCGAATCCGCTCCGACAATCATTATAGTGAGTACCGAGTACTGTCCCGCATGGACGATATTTTCGTCGCTCGAGTCATGTCCACGTCGGTGCGGACGGTGGCTCCGGACACGCTCGTCGAGGATGCCGCCAACACGATGCTCGACAACGGAATCGGGTCGGTCGTCGTCGTCGACGACGAGAATCAGCTCGAGGGGATCCTGACGACAACGGACTTCGTGCGAATCGTCGCCGAGCGGCAGCCGAAGGATCGGACGCCGGTCTCGGAGTACATGAGCACGGGCGTCGTCACGGCATCGGCCCAGGACAGTATCCGCGACGCCGCGGACGTGATCGTCGAGCACGACTTCCACCACATTCCCGTCGTCGACGAGGACGAAGGCGTCATCGGCATGGTCACGACGACGGACCTGGCGGGGTACGTCTCGCGCGTGCAGTCGCCCAGTCCGGAGTAATCGGTCGACAAGCCCGGAGTAATCGGTCGACCCGTTCCGAACGGACGGGTTCGATATCGGTGGCTCGAGGGACCGAGATCCCGATACCGACGAGAGTCGCCGGCAGCGGGTGATCAGCGCTCATCAGTGACCGTCTCGTCGGTCGTCTCGAGGTCGGTGTCGGACGAAGTGTCGTCTTCGGCGATCCAGCGGACGATCTCGTCGAGGCGATCCCGGAGCGTCCGTGCCTCCGTCGGCGTCAGTTCGATGTCCGCGTGCCCCGTTCCATGGTCGCCCGCCATCGCGTCGATACTGAGAACGACGCGGTTCCCGTCCGCCGATTCGGGCCGTACCGACACGTCGGCCCGGTCCGGATAGTCCCGCGGCGGACCGATCTCGAGGTCGGTTTCCCCGCGCGTAACGCCCACCCGGACGCGCTCGGAATGCTCGAGGTCGAACGAGTCCGTCCGAGCCTCCTCGATCGGCGTCGGTTCCTCGCGAGGTGTGGATTCCTCTGGCATACGTAGTTGTTGTCCGGCCGCTCCCTTGGCTGTACTCCCGGCCGGTTCCATCCGCAGCCGATTTCGTCCTCGGCCGGATCCATCAGGAGGCCAGTGAACGGCAGCGGAGCGCGAGTAGTGACCGGTATCAATTCGAGGAGCGCGGAACGAAGGGGCCGAAATCGGCGGTTCGTGCGGCGATCGTCGCGATCCGAAGCGTGTAGCTCAACAGGACCATGAAAGGGAGGAAGACGAGTACGACGCCGCCGGCGGCGATCGGCAACAGGAGCCACGGACTCGAGATCGCTTCGGCCACCCGCGAGTACGAGAGCATGAGCAAGCCGCCGCCGACCAGCGTCGGAAACCCGACGTACAGGAGCATCCGCGAGAGGACGGCGAGTTCGTGCTGGACGTACAGCGTCTTGAACGTCTGCCGAGCGATCGCGAGGAAGCCGAGCAGTTCGATCAGCTCCTCGAGCGATTCCGTCTCGTCGAAGGCGTCGTCCCACTCGTCTCGGAAGGTCCGCGCCGCGTGGTAGTAATTTCCCTGATGGTGGCCCAGTACCGCTGACAGCGCCTCGAACGTGCCAAATTCGGCATCTTCGAGGGCGTCGGAAACCGTTTCGCCGTCCGACTCGAGGGCGGCGATGAACCGCTCGAGTTCCGCCCGCCTGTCGGGGTCGGCGTCGTTCGCGAGCGCGTCGGGCAGCTGCCGGGCACGATCGACGGTCGCGGTGACGATACGGTTCAGGAAGGCGGCCGGCGAGGCCGGGCTGACGCCCGAGTTCGTCACCTCCTCGACGTCTCGCTGGAAGTCGGTCATCCCCTCGAACCGGCTCCTGAGATCCGGCGTCCAGCCCAGTTCCTGCGACAGCACCAGCTGGTTGATCGCCAGAACGATCGTGATGAACGGGAGCGTCCCGCCGACGAGCGACCCGTAGAGCGTGACCACGGTTCCCGCGTCGTTCACCGGGAACAGACCGCCGAGAAACAGCACGATGACGGCGACGTACAGCCCGAACGCCAGCGCGCCGGCGATCACCAGCCGATCGCCGTCGAGCAGCGCCCAGCGCTTGATCGGCGACTCGGTCACCGTTTCGTAGGTCAACTGGCTCTCCTCACCGTCCGCAGTCGTCGACAGCGACCGATCGCGTGCGCTCATGTCGGCACCGACAACGCCGTCGCTGAAAAGCGCCGGTACGGCACTGCGTCCAGTGCTCCCGCGAGCGAGAGAGCGCACCCGGTCCGGTACCGGAGGCGAGCGCTCGAGCGGTCACTGATTACCGTCCGTCAATATCAGTCGACTGAGAACGTCGCGTCGTCGATGGTCGCGCCGCCGACCCAGCACTCGCGGGCGAACCACGCGAAGTAACCGACTACGCCGACCGTGAGAACGGCCTCGAGTGAGCCGAGACCGGTGATGCTCTCGCCCGCGAGGAGGCCGGCGACGCTGACCGCGGCCCACCCGATCGCCAGCAGCGCGATGGCGATCG
>NZ_JAQIVI010000613.1 GCF_028618695.1 Natrinema soli
GGATCCGCGAGACGCTCGCGGCGAACGACCTCGCGGACGCCTACGTTCGCCTCTCGATCACGCGCGGCGTCCAGCCGGGGACGCTCACGCCCCGTCCCGACGTCGATCCGACGGTCGTGATCTACGCGAAACCGCTTCCCCGGGGCGGACTCGACGAGGAACCCGTCTGGGACGGTCCGGCGACGGTCGAGACGGTCGAGACCCGGCGGGCCCCCGACGAGGCGATTCCGGCCGCAGCGAAGACGCACAACTATCTCAACGGCATCCTCGCGCGGGCAGAACTCGGGGACGGGGCCGACGAGGCACTCATGTGCGACCTCGAGGGCCGCGTTTCTGAGGGCGCGACGAGCAACCTGTGGTTCGTCCGCGACGGCGAACTTCACACGCCGACGATCGACGGCTCCGTTCTGCCGGGGATCACCCGAGCGATCGTCCTCGAACTCGCTCGCGAGGCCGGGCTGTTGGTCCGCGAGGGGCGCTACGAGCCCGTCGACGTGCTCGAGGCGGACGAAGCGTTTCTCACGAATCGAACCTGGGAACTGCGGCCGATCGCGACGCTCGACGGGCGGGAGATCGGTGGGGGCCCGGTCACGGAACGGCTCTCGCGGCTATACGACGAGCGCGTCGAGGAGTCCTGTTATGGATGACCAGGCGCAAAACCTCGCGCTTTAGCGCGGGGAGGATGTCAACGGTAGCTCGAGGCGATCGTACTCGCTCCCGAACGCCGACGCCGGCGTCTGGAAGCTCGCGAGAATCCGCCCGCCGCCCTCGAGGACTCGTTCGGCGGCCGTCACCGCGGACTCGGCGGTCAGTGCGTACGGGTTCGGCGTTCGGAGGCGAGCCCGCGCCCGCCGACCCGTGGAATTATCGGTGACATCGCCCCAGACGACGGCGCTGCCGGCCGCTAGTTGTTGTTCGGTGGGACCGTCGAGGCGAGCGTCGATCAGCCGCCCCGCGTATCCGTGGGAGCCGTCGATGAGACGGGAATCCATAGGCGGCGTTGGGCGGAGAGGGGTTTAAGTCTCAGTCAGACAGCTGCTCGCCCGGTGCCGTAACGTTCAGGGCCACCGGCCGGTAACGGACGCGGTGATGGACGCAGGACGGATCACGGCGCTGTCGGACGTGCCCGACGACTCGACGGTTTGCTTTCGCGTGACCGGCGAGTCGGGCGAAGAACGGGAAGCGATTCTCGTCACGAACGGTGTCGCAGCGACGAACGGCGGGGAACGCGCCGGGGACACGGCGGACGACGAGCCGGTCGCCTGCTGGCTGAACTACTGCCAGCACCTGACGCACATCAAACTGGACAAGGGGTCGGGCGCGCCGATGCGAGACGGCGAACTCATCTGTGCGAACCACGGCGCGTACTTCGAGGCCGACTCCGGCCGCTGTACCTACGGTCCCTGCGAGGGCGCCTATCTCACCGACCTCGCAGTTACCGTCTCCGAGGGCGACGTCTACCTGACCGACGAGGACTACGAGTTCGTCGGTCCCGGCCCGATCGAGAGCGACGGCCTCGATCGGACCTCGAGTTCGAACGTCGAGTTCTAGTCGGCTTTCTCGTCGACCGATGACGGGAGACGGCTCATATAGTAGCCACTGAAACGGATCTGACACCGATCGCATAGTCGGTGTGGGACGAATAGGTGGTGGTAGAATTCGAATAACCGCCGTGTGATCGACTGTGCGCTGGCTATCGGGGGTTCTGAGAGAGACCGTCCGGAGTGACCAGATCCCGTTCCTGATCGTACTCGAGCAGACCGGCGTCGACCAGCCGCGGGAGGTGATCGTGGTAGAGCGAGAGATAGACTTCCTGGACCTGTTCGGCCGGAATGTCCGCCACGTTGTGTCCCGTTTCGCGGATCGCCACCTCCTCGGCCGCGTCCGGCAGCGTCAGTTCCTCGCCGTAGGTGTGCAGGACTGATAGGAGGAGTCGCCGACGCTGATCGGCGAGGAGTGCGAACGCGTCGTCGAGCGTTTCGGCCGATGCGTCGGGTGCGTCGTCCTCGTCGAGCCAGTCGAATGCTGCCCGTACGAACTCGACGGGGTCTCGCTCCGGATGGGATTTGGAAGTCATGTATGCTCCGCTGTCCTCGGACGAACGTGACGGAAACCGACCGATAGGCGTTTCATCGGCCCGTGATTCCGCCGTTCGCTCGAGGGCTCGTATCGGGTTCTCGCCTGCACCCTAAATATTAGTATCGGATCCGGCTGACAATTGTCACTATCACTGGACAATCGGGAGCCGGTGACAGTCGGGGGTCTCACTCGATCGTGAACGTCGGCTCGTCGACGGACTCGCTCTTGCAGTCGGGACACCGCGAGGGCAGGTTCAGGAGGTCGTCGTAGTCGTCGAACCCGCAGTCTCGACACGCCGGGGGTGCGACGAGCAGCTGCTCGTCCGTTCCGTCGACCGACTTCGAGACGTGTTCGACGTGGCGGACTACCGCGTGCGGTGTCAGATCGAGTCGAACGGCCAGCTCGCTGGGCGTCGCTGGCTCCTCGCGGAGCGCGTCGGCGAGTCTCTGCCGCGTCGTTTCGTCGGCCTCGCGCATACGTCTGCTCACGGCGCTCGCGCTTTTATACTATCGGACGAGAGTCACCGACGGTCGGTCGCGAGACCGATCCCGATCTTATGAAAGGGCAAGTGACTTAGACCCCGCTGGTGAACACCGGCCCATGAAGGCCGTCGTCCTTGCAGGCGGGTACGCGACGCGAATGTGGCCGATTACCAAACATCGGCCGAAGATGTTCCTCCCGATCGGTGAGTCGACCGTCATCGATCGCATCTTCGCTGAACTCGAGGCGGACGACCGGATCGACGAGGTCTACGTCAGCACCAATCAGCGCTTCGCCCCCGACTTCGAGGCTCATCTCGCGGACAGCGAGTTCGACAAGCCCCGGCTCTCGATCGAGGACACGACCGAGGAAGACGACAAGTTCGGCGTCGTCGGGGCGCTCGCGCAACTGATCGACCGCGAGAACGTCGACGACGACCTGCTGGTCATCGCCGGCGACAACCTGATCAGTTTCGCGGTCTCCGACTTCCTCGATTACTTCGAGGACCACGATGCCCCCACCCTCGCCGCCTACGACGTCGGCTCCCGCGAGAAGGCGAAATCCTACGGCCTGGTCGAGATCGAGGGCGACCGCGTCGTCGACTTTCAGGAGAAACCCGACGATCCCAAGAGCACGCTCGTCTCGATCGCCTGCTACGCGTTCCCCCACCAGTCGCTGGATCTGCTCCCGACCTACCTCGAGGACGGCAACAACCCCGACGAGCCGGGCTGGTTCGTCCAGTGGCTTCAGAATCGCGAGGCCACCTACGCCTACACCTTCGAGGGCGCGTGGTTCGACATCGGCACTCCCGAGAGCTATCTCGACGCCGTCTCCTGGCACCTCGACGGCGAGTCGCTCGTCGCCGACTCGGTGACGCTCGAGGATACCACGATCGGCGAGAACGTCCACGTCATGGGTGACGCCACGCTCGAGGGAACGTCCCTCGAACACACGGTGATCTTCCCGAACGCGACGGTTCGGAACGGCGACATCCGCCGCTCGATAATCGATCAGGGGACCCACCTCGAGGACCTCGACCTCGCCGGGGCGCTCATCGGCGCGCACACGACGATCACGAACGGTGCGGACCACTGACGGCGCAGCACGGACACCTCTATGGACGCAGCACGGACCACTGACGAGGACGCGGGTCCGTTTCCGTCTCGATATCGGCGATACAGCTATCAGTCCCCCGTATGATATGTGTGGTGAGACGCATGTGTCCCGACCAGGCGGTCCGGACGGTTCTCGAGCCGTACGCCGACGGCGTGCCCCACGCGGAACTCGCGCGAGACTTTCTCGAGTATCGCCGCTGGACCGGCGACGAGCCGCTGTTACTCGTCGCCGAGGCCGCCGCCGCGTCGACCGGTCAGGGCTTCGTCGACGGGATCAAACCGACCGTCGAACGGTTTCGCGACGCGTTCGTCGCGACCGATCGGGTCGACTCGTTCGCGGCGCTGGCCGCTCTCGAGCGCGAGGACGAGGCCCTCG
>NZ_JAQIVI010000614.1 GCF_028618695.1 Natrinema soli
GTCGAGCGCGTCGTTGACGCCGCGCTCGAGTTCGTCGACGACGTGATCGGTCGAACCGCGAAGGAGGAGAGTAACGCCGTGGGCGTCCTCACCCTCGACGTAGAACAGTTCGTCCTCGTCGTCGCGCGTGACGTCACCGAAGCCGAGGTCCGCCTCGGTCGCGGTCTCGAGGTCGGAGACGATCGACGCGCCGACGACTTCCGAGAGGAATTCCAGATCGCTCTTCTTGGCGCGGCGGATGGCGAGGATGCCTTCCTTCGCGAGGTAGTGCTGGGCGAGGTCGTCGATACCCTTCTGGCAGAAGACGACGTCCGCGCCGAGGTCGACGATGTGCTGGACCTTCTCCTTGAGCTGTTTCTCCTCGCGGTCGAGGAATTTCTGGAGCTGGTCGGGGTCGGTGACGGAGACCTCCGTGTCGACGTCGGCCTCTTCGACCTCGATGGCCTCGTTCAGCAGCAGGATGTCCGCGTCCGTCGCCTCGGTGGGCATGTTGTCGTGGACGGGGTCCTTGTCGATGATGCCGCCCTCGAGCAGGTCGGACTCGCCGGCGCTGCGGCCGGTCTGGGTCTCGATGTTGAGGAACTCGAGGTCGACGACGTTGTTGCCCTCGTCGTCCTCGACGGTGACCTGGCGGATGGCCTCGACGATCAGCTGGGCGAGGTGCTCCTTGTTGACCTCGGTGCCCTTGCCGGTCATCGAGGTTTCGGCGGTCTTGCGGAGCAGCTCCTCGTCGTCGGTGTCGATCTCGGTTGCGATGTCGTCGATCTCCTCGCGGGCCTGCTCGCTTGCGAGGTGGAAGCCCTTGATGATCGCCGTCGGGTGGATGTCCTGCTCGAGGAGGTCCTCGGCGTTCTTGAGGAGTTCGCCGGCGATCGCGACGGCCGTCGTGGTGCCGTCGCCAGCCTCGTCCTCCTGGGTCTCGGCGACCTCGATGATCATCTCGGCCGTCGGGTTGTCGATGTCCATCTCCTTGAGGATGGTGACGCCGTCGTTGGTGATCGTCACCGATCCCATGGAGTCGACGAGCATCTTGTCCATCCCCTTCGGACCGAGCGTGGACTGGACGGCTTCAGCGACCGCACGGGCGGCGCTGATGTTGTAATCTTGCGCGTCCTTGTCCTTGACGCGCTGGGAGTCCTCGCTCATTACGATCATCGGCTGACCCTGCTGCATTCGCTGACTCATAGTCGAGCGGATGATTGTTTGTGATTCTATATAAGCCTTTTCCAATCCTCGCGAGCGGCGACGTCGATCGGTTCGGTCAGCGAACGAGAAAAACCGAGGGAGTGCGGGACGATCCTCAGGGTTTGCTTCGATGGGATCCGATCGACAATCGTTCCCATTCGATCGGCGACACGGCGTTTTTATATTAGGTGATGGCCAGCGTGATAGCGGCGGCATTCGCGAGATCGTCCCGGTCTCGAGGGAGACCGACGATCGAGATCGGACTCGAGACAGCTACAGTAATACGCGCTTTGAACGGCTGAAACGGATTTCTGTCCGGCGTCGCCGAGCGATATAATACTGACTCGATTCCGAGTCAACACAACAGAAGGGTTATGCCGGTAGTCACGTATTACCACTCGAGCAATGGACGAGTCCCCGTCCGTTTCCGAATCGTTCGACGACCCTCGGATCACCCCTCAGTTTTGCCGCCGGCTCCCCGACTCGACCGGCGATCTGGTACTGCTGGGCGTCGTCCACGACCATCCCGCGAGCATCGCGCGCGTCGAGCGTGTCCTCCAACGCGTCGAGCCGGAGACGCTCGCACTCGAGTTACCGCCCGTCGCGATGCCCCTGTATCGCATCTATGCCCGCAAGGGTGACGCCGA
>NZ_JAQIVI010000615.1 GCF_028618695.1 Natrinema soli
CGGGCCGCCCGACGTCGATGGACGACCGTCGCCGTCGTCGCCGTCGTCGCGGTGCTCGTTCTCTCGGGACTGGTCTGGCACTTCGGCTCGCCGGCCCCGCAGTCGACGCTCCGCGCGATGCATCAGGAGGCCGAGCCGGAGGCAGACCCACTGCCGATAACGCCGGCCGACGGGGACGTTCCGTCGATGCAGACGATCTACTGGGAGCAGCTGAAACCGGAAACCTGTCACTACCGGTTGAGCTGGAACGAGGTGCGGTGGGTCGCGATGACCGACGATCGACTGGACAGACGGACGTGCGACGGGTGGCCGGATCGGACCGATCGGGGCTAGCGATTCGGCGTCGGCGAACTCGTCACGACAGCTGCTCGACGTCGCTCCCGGACCGTTCCTCGAGCACCTCTTGTGGCACTCGCTCTTCGCAGATCAGGCGTGCTCGTTCGTCGCGGCGCCTCTCGAGAACGAGGATGAGCGGGCCGAGAACGCTCACCTCAGCCACGGATCAGATAACTTCCTCGCCCCGTTCTCCCCGTAGACGACGATGGCGGCGATCGCGCGGCGTCTGAACCCGCCGACACCGATCGGAACAGGACCGAACGCGAGCCGCTTCGGAGACGCTCGAGCGGCCTCGACCGACGAAGCGGATGCAACCAGGATTTCACCCGTCGTCCGACGTCCGCTCGAGCCGGACCACCACGATGCCGTTGTACCGGTTCACCTCGACGGGGCCGCGGTAGTCGGAGCGATCCTCCACGGCCTCGAGAATCCGCTGATTGGTCGACGAACTGGTGTACGAGAGGACGAGCCAGACGTCGTCGTGCCCGTCGACGGCCTCCCGGATCTCGTCGTCCGACGCGTCGGGCGGGATCCGAACCGTGGGCGCGACCGACCGATCGTAGTAGTAGCCGAACGTCCGTTCCGTGAACGGTCTGCTCACGAGGACGACGTCGTCGCCGTCGACGTTCGACTCGACGTCGGCGGCGGCCTCTCGCCACTGCTCTTTCTGGTCGTCCTGATAGTACGTCGGGAGGGGCGCCACGAGGCCGACGAGGAGCACCCCGACGACGACGTACCGAAGCGACGGGCGAGAGAACGTCTGCACTCCCTTCGCGATCAAGAGAAAAAACGCCAGCGACGCCCCGATCGAGTAACGATCCACGAAGATCGGCGTGACGACGTGCGAGAGGGCGATCGGCACGAGTATCGGCACGACGAACCAGAGAACGACCACGTACACGGCGTTTATCGGTTCGTCCTGACGGTCGGTCTCCGACGCCGTCTCGGAGTCGCTCGAGAGCGCGAGGACCAGACAGCTCACGGCGACGAGCGTGACGAGCAGTGGGAACGACTCACCGAACAGGTGGCCGCCGAGGTAGGCGGCGAACGTCTCCCTGACTGTCTCGGCCGTCGGCAGCGGAATCCACGAGACGTTGCTCGTCTCGCCACCGCGTGCAGCCATCGTCCGGCGGAACAACTTCACCAACCACGGGGCGAGCAACAGGGCGGTGATCCCCTCGAGGGCGATCCAGCGGCGGACGGTCAGTCGCGACCGGGGGACGATCCGGACGAGGTACCGAGAGAAGACGTACGCGTTCTGGGCGAGTATCGCGAACAGCCCGAAGACGTGCGTATAGCCGAGGAGGACCGTGGATATGACGTACCCGATATCGTTCCGAACACCGGTCTCGTCGGCCGGTCTCTCCGTCTGCATCCGTACGAACCAGTAGAACGAGAGCGCGGTCAGCAGTGCGAGCAGGTTGTACATCCGCACCTCCTGCGAGTACCAGACGTGAAACGGTGAGACGGCGACGAACACCGCTGCGATCGTCCCGACCTCTCGGTCGAAGAGTTGCCGACCGGCCCAGTAGAGGACGACGACGGTGGCGATTCCGACGAGGGCCGATAGCAGTCGCGTGGCCAGTTCGCTCGTTCCGAAGACTGCCGTCCAGCCGGAGAGGAGGAGATAGTACAACGGCGGATGCGGATCGTTCCCCGGTACGTTGAGCAGGAGTTCGGGCGCCGTGTTCGACGTTACGGTGGTCACCGAGACGACTTCGTCGACCCAGTAACTCTCGGACGCCAGCCCGAAGAGCCGAAGCGCGGCCGCGAGGAGAGTGATCGGATACAGTTCGATCGGGACACCCGCCAGGGACCGATCCCGGTATCTCCCCCCGTCCGTCTCGGTCGTCGAGGGCAGCGACATGCTATCGATTGCAACGATCCGGGGTATGAATATTGGTCCGCTAACGCAGCTTGCAAACCGGAGTACCGCCCTCCTTCGCCGCTCGAAGGCGGCGGAACCTCGAGTCGGACGAGTCGGAGAGTCGCGTCCGTCGCAACTCGTTGCTTCACACAACGAATGGGACGGTTCGCAGGCCGCCACCCGTTCTCGCGGTACGCACTCGCGAGGGGTTGTGAAAGTGGACTGCTGGCCGTGCCGACCGGGAGGGACGCCCGAATTCGACCGAAACGGTCACCCGCTCGGAGTCACGTCTCCAGCTCGGACGACGACACGTCCGAAAGCGCCGCCTCGAGCTCCCGAACGCCCTCCTTTTCCGTCCGACCGGGATTCGCGAGGACGCGAACCGGCTGCTCGCCGAGGGTGACGAATCCGAGGTCGAGTCGGTCGGCGGTCTCGCGCAGACCGAGCCCGGCGTCGGCATCACCGGCGATAACCTTGCGAGCGGGACTTTCGTGAGCGCGGAGTCCGAGTTCGAAGCCGTCGATCGCGTCGACGATCTCGCGGCGATCCGATCCCCGCTCCTCGGCGAGATCGGCGACCGCAGCGTTGAGACTCGAGCGCAACCCCGAGTCGGTCGTCCGATTGACGAAGCGCAGATCGCGATCGATCAGGTCCTCGAGCCCCTCGATCTCGTCGGGGTTTCCGGGCCGGACGACCAGCCCCCACTCGCGATCCCAACGGCCAAGTTCGATCGCCTTGAGCTCTCGCTCCAGCGGCCCCGCGGCCACGGCCACGTCGGGGACGCGCTCGCGGAGCCGCC
>NZ_JAQIVI010000616.1 GCF_028618695.1 Natrinema soli
CTAGCGACACGCCGATCGTCGCCGCCGCGACCATCGGCTGGCTCGCCTGCGCGCTGCCCAGCCCGCAAGACTTTTCGGTCGCCTTTCACGTCAACCGGCTCCTCGAGCGGTCCCGCGAAACGAACGCGATCGCGCCGTCCCGCGCCGATTGACGGTCGTCGCTCGACTATCGCGTTCGGAGAACACCGGAGCGGTATCGTCGGAACGGCCCTGCTGAAACGCTATCGGCGGAACACGCCGGTCGACCACGCGTGTATACCCGTCACGGTAGCGAACGCGACGAGAACGAGTCCCGCACCGACGAGTCCGGAAACCGGAACGATCCCCGCCGCGATGGTCCCGAGAAGCAGCCCACAGAGGGCGATTGTCGCCGCGTACCGTCGCGGCCACCGTTCGGATGACGGGGGCTGATGCGGGGGATCGAGACAGGGACGCAGCCGTGCCACGAGTGGCGTCGGCTCGACCCACCCGCGGTCTTTGTCGTAGTTGACGATCCCGTGATTGTCGAGTTTCGGCAAGTGAGATTGATACAGCGAAATATAGACCCGCTGGCGCTCGCTGGAACTCAGGTTTTCGATGGCCGTCTCTTGCTCCCAGGCGGCGACCTGTTCGGCGAGGTCTCGTAACCGGACCCGCCCGCCCTCGTCGTGGAGGTACCGGAGCACGTCCCGACGGCGCTTCGTCTGAAGGAGGTGGTAAATATCGTCGAGTGACAGATCAGCCGGACCGTCGACGGCATCGGATGCGTGCGGTGATTCACCGACGGCATCCGCCTGACTGCGTTCGATCACTCGAATTCACGACTGACAGTATTATTGTTCAACAGATAAAACTATGCACTCGTTGACCCGTAGGATCGGTCGTTCGGCGACAAAAACGGTGTGTGGGTCGTGAGACGACCCGTCACGGATCCGGTACCAGCGCGGTCACACAGCCACGAATGACCGCACATCGTGAGTGAGCACGGGTGATCTACCGGCGTCACAGCGCTTCTCGGTGTTTCGGCCGGTCGGCATCACGCCGACATCCTATTGTTTCTCTTTCCAATATTAAAGCTACCTATTGGGACAAATACGACGATAGTCGGGAGAGAATAAGACGATTATAAGAAATAGGGACAGGATCTGGATACGGCGACAATACCGTCGGTTCGGGACGATGAATTCACCGTAGTCGTGTACTCGAGCAACGGGCGGACCGATCAGGGATCTATCTCCATCGGTGCAGTTCGCTCGGACAGTTCCGCGCTGACGAGGGCGGCGTGACTCCGCCGGAGCCGTTCCGAGAGCGCCTGATGTGAGACGTCGAGCTCCGCGGCCAACTCCTTGAGCGTCACTCCCCTCGGGACGTCGAAGTAGCCGAGCTCGTGGGCCTTGCAGATCGTCTCGTACTGCGTTTCGGTCAGGGGTGTTTGCGCGCTCGCGAGATCGTCGATACCGCTGATTCGGGTGACGGCGGCCCGGTACTCGTATTGCTCGAACAGCTCGTGACACGCCGACACCGATTCCCGATCGTCGAACAGCAACTTCAGCATCCAACGCCCGTTCGCTCCTCGAGCCGTCAGGATCGCGCCGTCGGTCTCGGTGACGATCTGTTCGAGGAGTTTCACGCCGTCTCCGAACTCGAGTCGGAACAACCAGCGATCGTTCTGACCGGGCGTCACACCATCGTCCGCCGAGGACTCGTCAGCGTCGTCGGCGATGCTCGCGATCACTTCGACCGAGGAATCTGCCTCGAGCGCCTGCTCGACCGTCTCGCGGTCCGGACCGTTCGTCCAGACGAGCGGTGACGAGCCACCGATCATCCCACCGACCTGAAACTCGAACGTCGACACTCGATCGAACGTCCGGGCGAAGCCGAGTCGCGCAGCCGGAATCTCGAGTTCGACGACTGTGGTCATCACCGAAGTCCACCACGAAGACGTATAGACGGGTTTGGTTTCCGGTAGCCTTTCCCGCCACCCAATTCCGATGACTGTCGCGTTCGCCGAACCCTTTAGTTAACTAATAGTCGTATTGAAAGGGAAATGAGGTGCGATCAGTGGCTTTCACAACAGCCGATCTCGTTTCGCGAGACGAGAATCAGCTCCTCGGTGCCGAATTTTCGGGCCGACGAAACGGCCGAACGGGATCGAAACGGATTCCGAGAGCGTTCTCAATTCCTGTGATTCCCGGGTAGCTACAAGTATCACAGCACCGTCGTTTCACCTGGCCAAAGGGAATCTGGCCGACAGGGAATGCAGGCTGTCCGGCGTTATTTTCCGTGAGACGCGTTCTACCGTCGAAGCCGTGCGATAGGAGTGCCACCGTCGCGGTCGAACTCGACCAGTCCGTCCGACTCGAGATCGGCTACTATCCCCTCGAGCCACTCCCGTCCGTACTCGCCGTCGGGGGTGTAGTCGACGCGGACGCGGTGACCGAGGGTATCCACGTCGAGCTCGTCGTACTCCCGGAGGGTGGCGATCACGCGGCCGCGGAACTGCCGGCGGCTCCCCTCGAAACTCGGCTGGGTTGGGACGTCCGGAGCGGTGAAGTCGCCGGTCGCGTAGGCCCCACACCACTCGCGCCACGGACAACCCGCCTCGTCGCAGTGGGGCGTCTGCTCGCAGGCGACGCCGCCGAGTTCCATGATCGCGTTGTTCCAGACTCGAGACCGGCCGTCGGGCATGAGTTCGCTCGCGGCCTCCTCGAAGGCCGCGTCGTCGTCCGGGACGTCGAAGGCCCGATAGAGGACGCGTTTGACGTTCGTGTCGACGACTGCGTCGCCGTTGTTAAAGGCGAAGCTCGCGACCGCGTTGGCGGTGTACGGACCGACGCCCATCAGCTCCTGCAGCTCCTCGGGCGTTTCGGGGAACTCGCCGTCGTACTCCTCCTCGACCTGCCCGGCGGCCTCGTGCAGGTACTTTGCCCGGTTGTTGTATCCGAGACTGTGGTCCGTCCAGAAGCCCACGACGTCGGCGCGATCGGCGTCGGCCAGCTCGGCGGTCGTCGGCCAGCGCTCGAGGAACTCCTCCCAGGCCTCGACGACGCGGCCCAGTTGGGTCTGCTGACTCATCACCTCGCTGACGAGGATTTCGTAGGGATCGTCGGTCCGCCGCCACGGAAAGTCGCGGTGATCGTCCTCGTACCACCCGATCAACGCCTCGCGAACGGCCGCTGGGTCGTCGGGTAACGCCCACTCGTCGGCCGGTACCTCGGCATCACTCATCGGTCCCGCTAGCGACTGCGACGCCTTACTGGTGGCGGTCCGGACCGACTCGACTGCGTCCGCGAACACGTCCCAACAGGCCGACCACGAAAGGTCTATCCGACGCGCTCGAGTCCCCTCCCGTATGAGCCTCGACGACCTCACCGACGAAGTGACTGACTCCTACACCGGTATCGGCGACGACCTCACCGTCTCGCTCGATCGCGAAACGCGCAACGAACTCGCCTTGCTCGAGACCGCCTTAGAGCCCGAGGAGACGGACGAACTGGTCCGTCGGGCGATCCACATGCTCTTCCAGTCGACCGTCGACACCGGCAAGCTAGATTTCCAACTGCGGTCGGCTTACGACGTGACCTATGATGAATATCTTTCGGGGATGACCTTCGAGGAGATGACCGGTGCGGATCAGTATCCGTCGATGGACGACGAGCGACGGTATCAGTTCTAGCGACCGAGAGACTACTTCCGACTCACCGGCACACCAACACGTTCCGTTGTCGGTTCGATCGTGGTGGTAATATGCATTCTAGTCCCACAGCATAATTCAACCCTCATAATAGGTGAGCTTATCAGTGCTCAGTCCCTCGAGTCGAACATGGCAATCAGTAATCATTCACTCGAATCCGAATACCATTGTCCAGAATGTGCGGGATCGCTCTCGACTCAGTACGAGTCACTCACCTGTAACGACTGTGGCTACACGCCGCGTCACGGCGCTGACTAAGCGAGGCTCTCGTTGCATCGGTTCGATTACGACCGTTCTCGAGGTGTGTTCGTCGCTACTCCGTTCTTTCTGAGACGGTGAGGGGAAGATCCGCGCGTCGCGGTTGAGTGCGGGCCCCCGCCGCTTCCCGCTTCGAGTTCACGCGATCGATTTCCGATTAGGCGTCGCTCAGCGGGACGAACGGTAGCGTCGCCCGCTCGTCCGCCGAGTAGGCCAGCGCCTCGGTCTGAGCGACATCCGCGGACGTCACCAGATCCATCACGCGCGGTGCGTTCTCGGCCGCGCCGGGGATAGCACCGCCGAACACGTACGCTTCGGCGTCTTCGGCGACGGGACGGAGCGAGCCTCGATCCTCGGACTGGACCATCGCGACGACTTCCAGGTCCGAGATATCGGTCCCGCCGAACGCCGCCCGATCGACGGCGAGCGTCACGGTGTTCGCGTCGGTGTCCACGTCGTCCCGGATCGCGATCTCGGCACCGTCGGCGTCGGTCAGCGAGTTCCCCCCGGCGTCGACCCCGCTCTTCGTGAAGCCGCTGACCTCGAGGCGGTAGTGCCAGGCCGACTCGAAGTCGGCGGCCAGACCGATATCACCGACTTCGGACGTCGAGCCACCGTCCGCGTTCGGATCGCGGAGCCACAGCACGAACATGTGTGGCGAGAAGCCGCGATCGCTTCCGAAGGCGTTGTTCAGGGTCTCGACCGCGAAGGTGAACTGGACCCTGCTCGCGGTCCGGGTCACCTCGAACGACCGGAGGTCGAAGACGCCGTCCGCGAACGCGTCGGGGGTTGGATACGTGTACTCCCCAGGACCGTGGTCATCATCGCTCGGATCGGTGATCGACGCGACTGTTTCCGGCGGCGTTACCGTTACCGTTCGGCTGGCGAGGGGCTCCCCCTCGAGCGTCCGGACGGTCACCTCGTAGGTTCCCGCTTCGTCGATCGTCGCACCGAACGCGAACGTTCCCTCGTCCGTTCCCGGTCCGAAGCGGACGTTCTCGAGCGCGACGACGCCGCCGTCGACGACGAGTTCCACGTTCGTTCCGCCGACGTAGTCGCCGTCGTTGGAGCCGGTCGCGGCGACGAACGGCTCCCGCACGAACGTCTCCGCATCGATCGACACGTCGATGTCCTGCGAGGGCCGCTCGTAGTCCGGGAGCGTCTCGAGGTCCTCCCGCGTCGCCGGGCGGAGCCGAACGGCGGTGCCGCCCGAGCCGACCGTCGATGCCAGCAGCGTCGTCGAGTCGTCGACGACGGCCTCGTCGATGCGAACGGCCTCGAGTTCGTCGTCGTAGCCGGCGTCAATGCCGTCGGCGTATATCTCGGCGACGTACTTGCCTTTCGCGTGGCCCTTTCCGTGACCGTTTCCGCGGCCCGTTTCGTGATCTCGGCTCCGTTCGTGTCCCCTCCCCGGTTCCTTCTCGTGGCCGCGCCGTCGACCGGGTCCGGACTCGAGGAAGTCGAGCGGCACCTCGAGCGCGCGACCGTGCTCGTCGGTCATCGCGCCGACGTACCACTCCTCGCCGCGCTGCCGGGCGGTGATCATGTACTCGCCGATCGAGGAGTCGATAACTCGCGTCTCGTCCCACCCCGCTGCCGGGACGTCCTCGATGAACTGGAACGCGGGGACGGTCGGCCCGGTGATCGGCGGCTCCTCGGGTTCGGGCATCGACGCGCCTCGTTCCGTGACGGCGATCGAATCGAGGTTGAAGCCGCCGGTGTCCTCGTCGGTTAGCGTGAGGGAGAGTTCGGTATCGCCGGACTCGAGCGAGACGGCCGTCGCCGTCGCGGTCCAGACGTCCCAGTAGTCCGTTCCGGGAATCGATAGCTGCTCGACCGGCTCCCCGTCGACCCGGAGCGTGGCCGTCGCATCGACGCCCTGGGCGAGCCCGTTGTCGGCCTCGTAGTTGGCGACTCGGAGGTGGACGTCGTACTCGCCGGCGTCGGCGTCCTCGAGGGTCCAGCTGACCGTCTCACCGCTGTCGACGCTGGTGGCGGCGAACGGAACGTACGCCTCGCCCTGCGCGTTGGCCCACTCGGACTGCGTGACGAAGCCGTCCAGTTCGGCGTGCTGGGCCTGGGCGACCTCGCCGACCTCGAGAGTGGCGGGCCGGTCGGCCAGGTACGAACTCGGGAGGTCGGCAACCATCTGGAGCCCACTGAAGTAGGTCGGATACATCGCGAGCTGTTTGGCCCGCGTGGTCTCGATACCACCGGAGCCGGAGTCCGTGTCGAAGATGCCGGGCGTGTACTCGACGGGGCCGCCGAGCATGCGCGTGAACGGGAATGTCACGTGATGGCTGGGGCTGACGTCGCCGAACGCGTCGTACTCCTGTCCCTTCACGCCCTCGCGAGTCATCAGGTTGGGGTAGGTTCGGCGACGACCCGTCGGGTGGATCGGCTCGTGAACGTCGAGCATCTGCCGATTCGCCGCCGCCGTCTCCGCGACCAGCGTGTGGTGGTTGACCAGCACCTGATTGTGGTGATTGTAGCCCTCGCCGGCCAGATTTCCGCTGTCGGCGACGTAGCCGTTCTTGATCGTCCGGATGCCGAGGTCGTCGTACAACCCGAACGCCTCGTCGAGCTGTGACTCGTAGTTGTGGAAGTCCCCCGCCGTCTCGTTGTGCATCGTCATCCGCGTCGGCGGCTCGAGGCTCGCGCCGTAGTCGGTCACTTCCTCGAGATCGAAGTCGGGATACGACGCCGTGAAGTCGAGGTCGCTCCCGTCGCCCGGGTAGCTCGACCAGCCCTGATTCCAGCCCTCGACGAGCACGCCGGGGATGTCGTGCTCGCTCGCGAAGTCCATGTACTGCTTTGCCCGGCCGGTCTGCGCGCCGTGGTTGCCGGTCCGTGGACCCTGGTACTCCCAGTCGGCGCGGCCGGTGATCATCAGCCACCAGACGCCGATGAACTTCTGGGGTTCGATCCAGTCGACGCCCTGCGTGAAGACGTCGTCGCTGTAGTCCTCGTTGAGGTTGACGATGAGGTTCGATTCGACGAGATCGCCCGGCCGCCTGCCGAGTTGAATCGTCCGCCACGGCGTCAGGTGGGGCGCGGACGCCGACACCTTCGTCCCGTCGGGAAGCGGCGCGAGCGTCGACTCGAAGGCGGTCTTACCGCTCTCCTGGGGCGCGATCGCCAGCGACGCGTAGTCGTCGAGGGTCGCCTCGTGGACGCTGACGTAGTGATCGTCGTCGGTCCGCATCGTCATCGGCGTGTGAACGCCGTCGAACTCGCCGCCCAGATCCGACTCGAGCGTCGGTTCGATCTCGCTCAGCGACGTCTCCTCGTACTCGACCTCGAAGTTGTTGTAGTCGTTGGGGATCCACCACGAGTCGTAGTCGTCAGCGAAGGAGTACTCGGTCCGCTCGGCGGTGATGACGAACTGCTCGCCGAAGCGCTCGTCGAAGAGGAACCGGAACCCGACCCCGTCGTCGAATACCCGCGCCTCGAGGGTGCCGCCCCGGCCCGGACTCGCGGTCTCCTCGAGACCGAGTCGGAGTTCGGCGTAGCGCTCCTCGATCTCGTCGTACCGGTCCCAGACCGGTTCCCAGGTGGTATCGACCGTCGTCCGCTCGCTCCCCGTGACGGTGATATCGGATGCGTCGTCCCCGACGGCGAAGGCCGGCTGATTCCGGAACTCGAACCCGAGTCGCGAGGCGTCGACGACGGTCGTCCCCTCGAACGAGACGCTGTACGTCGGCGTCCCGCCGGCGACGTCGATGCCGAGGGTCACGCTCCCGTCCGGTGATGACACCGTCTGCGTCGTCGAATCGTCGCCCCCGTCGACCGGCGAAGCGGCGTCCGCGGAAACGTTCAGCGAGTAGGCCGTCGCCGCGAACAGCGATGCCATGCCGCCGAGCAGTCCGCGCCGTCGATACCGTCCGAATGTTTGGTGTGATCTTTCATCAACCATGCGCACTCGTACGTCCTGATACGTCTACTAAAAATTTACTACGGTTCGGAGTACCGTCAACTCCCGAATCGAGGTAGTCACACGGAGACAGCGAGGACGGCTCGAGCGCGACGCAGAGCGGCCTTTTCCGGAAATTTACAGGTATATCGATCCACAGGTGAACGGATAGCGGTCGCTATCCAGTTGACAGACTCGGAACGACTGACGAAATAGGCGCTCGCGCGCTCAGTCGTCGATCGGCGCTGCACTCGAGAGCGCTTCGTCGATGTCGGCTTCGGCCATCTTCTCGACCAGGGCGTCGATCACTTCCTCGCGCTTGCCGGTGACGAACTTGATCGAGCCGACGACGAGGTGGCCGCCGCCGGAGACGCCGCCGCCCGCGATTTCGGCCTCGAGTTCCGAGACCATGTTCGGAATGTCCAGTCGAACGCCATCGGAGCGCAGGACGGCGAAGTCAGGGCCGTAGCCGACCGTAATGACCGGGTCGCCGGTCTCCTCAATCTTGCGGTCGTGGATCTCGCCCGTGGTCTTCCCCGGCGCGGGGTACGTAAATCGGTGGGCGTAGTTCTCGACGTCGATCCGGTAGAGGTGGGCTCCGTTCGCGAGCGTCTCGTGCTCGAGATGGGGCATCGCGGCGTCGAGTTGTTCGTCGACTTCCTCGCGGCCGCGGTCGGCGAAGAAATCGACGAGGTCGCGGTGGCGCTCTTCGTCGTCGCTGTCGACCTGCAGCAGGTCCTGAATCAGCTGGTCGCCGGAGTTGTAGCGCAGCCAGAAGGCGGCGTAGTCGAGCGCCTCGCTGACGTCCTGGAGGCGATCCTCGTCGTACCCTTCCTCGGCGGCGAGATCGATGTAGTCGTCCATCGCGTCGGCCTTCGATCGGTCCGAGAGACCGGCGACGGCGGGGACGTGGCGGAGTTCGTCGCCCAGGTCGGGGTAGATCATCCGCGCGAGTTCGACGCAGAGCATCCCCGTCGTGATCCGGTAGTCCTCGTCGTGGAGGTACGGATTGACGTGGGCGTCGAGCAGGTCCTCGACCGCGTCTGGATCGGGGTGGTGGTGGTCGACCGTGACGATCGGGATATCGTAGTGGGCCAGCGTCTCGTAGGCCGGCACGTCCTCGGCCGTCGAGCCGTTGTCCAGCATGAGGAGAAGCGGCAGTTGCTGGCCGTGTTTCTCGCGGTCCTCGAGCGCGAAGTTCAGGTCCCGCGTGGCGTCTTCCATCTCGTAGAAGGGGGCCTTCGCGGGGAGGCGCTTGATGAGGTGGCGCGGCGCGTTCTCGTCCTCGTGAACCTCGGCGATGAACCGCTGGAGCGCGATCTGAACCGGCACGGCGGCACACATGCCGTCGCCGTCGGCGTGATGGCGCACGCGGATCGGACGCCCCTCGAGCACCGTCCGGCGGAGCAGCTGGGCGACTTCCTCGAGGTCGGACCGGAGTTTCTCGAACGCCGGCCAGTCGATCAGCGGTTCGACGTCGTGGGGTTCGGCGCGGGTTTCGAGGGCGACCTCGAGACGGTCGCGAGCCTCGGCGGCGTCCTCGCCCTCGAGTTTCGAGAGGCCGTCAACCTCGATCTGGACCGAGCCTTCGCGGTGTTCCGGCGTTCCCGTTACGCGGACGACGTCGCCGACTTCGATGGTGGGGTAGGCGCGGACGCCGGCCTCCTCGAAAGCGGCACAGGGGACGACACCGTTCTCGTCGGCGACGTGGAAAATCGTCGGCCCGCCGGTCTGTTTGACCTGCGTCACCACGCCCTCGAGGTGGATCTGTTCGCCCACGGTCGCCTCGAGACGGTCGGTTCCGGTCAGGGAGTAGTCGTGAGAGACCGTCTCGAGCGCGTAGTCGTCGACGTCGACCGGCTCGAAGGCGAGGTCGCCGTTCTCGCGGACGCTTTCGAGTTCGACGACGAGTTCGTCGCCGACGCCGTAGGTGCCCTCGAGAACCGATTCGTGGACGAGTCCGGAGACTGAGTCGGAGAGATCGACGAAGACGCCGTAATCGACGATGCCGTTGATCTCGGCGAGATAGGAGCGGCCGGTCTCAACGTCTTCAGCGGTACAATCGGGAGCGAGATCGTAGACGACGGAATCCCCGTCGTCTGCGCCGGGTTCCCCGGCGGAGTCACGCGTCATCTTGAGTCGTAGCTTGGGGGTGGTCGCGTATAACCCTTGTCAAGAAGCGATGGCGTCTCGAGTCGGCGTTTTCGGCACACGGTCCCGCGGCGCTCGAGTTCTCGCTGCTGCATCACGGTTGCGAGAGCCACCGTTGCAACCGGTAGCTACACAAGCGATCCTCCAGACCGTCCGTCTATGGAGATTTCGCACCCACCGGAGGAGGGCGACGAGTACACCGTCGAACGGACGTTCGATCACGAGGACGTTCGCGAGTTCGGTGACATCTCGGGTGACCGACAGCCGATCCACACCGAACCCGACGAGGCCGGTCGGCTGACCGTTCAGGGGTTGCTCACGGCGACGCTCCCGACGAAGATCGGCGGCGACCTCAACTACATCGCTCGAGGCATGGAGTTCGAGTTCGTCGAACCCGTTTACACCGGCGAGCGGATCCGCTGTACCGTTCGACTCGAGTCGGTAACTGAGCGCGACGGCTACTACGACGTGGGGAGTGCAGCGGTCTGTGAGAACGAGGACGGCGAGGACGTGATGCGAGCCGAGATCGACGGTCTCATTCCGAAAGATGCGATTCCGGCCGACGAATAGGGGTGTACTGGAGGTTCGAGGCGAACCGGCGCATCGGAACGTTTAGCAACCGCAAGGCCGCAGGTGGGTGTATGGGGCTGTTCGACGCGCTGTTCCGCTCGAGCGAGATCCTCGGTATCGCCGAGGAGACCCTCGAGTTCGCCCTCGAATCCTCGGAGGCGTCCCACCCGAACGAGTACATGGGGTTTCTCCGGGGGACCGAGGCCGAGCGCCTGGATCTGGACCGGGAGGGCCTGGTCATCACGGATATCCTCGTGGTGCCCGGCACCGAGTCCAACAGCGTCAGTGCGACCGTCAAGACGAGCCAGATTCCCAACGACGTGAAGGCGCTGGGGAGCATCCACTCCCACCCGAACGGCGTGATCAGCCCGAGCAACGCGGATCTGGACACGTTCGGTCGCGGGAGCGTCCACGTCATCATCGGCGCGCCCTACCGCCGAACGGACTGGAAGGCGTTCGATTCGCAGGGCAAGCCGACGCAGCTCACAGTGATCGACGTCGATCTCCCCGAGACCGAGGACTTCTTCGATTTCACGCAGGCGGATATCGACGAGGAACTTCGACGATGAGACCCGCTATACTCGAGACGATGCTATCAGTGACTACCGCACCGATTACGACGGGATCGACACGGAAGGCGTCCGCCGCCGAACGGGGGGCGAGGGGGCGATGACGCGGACGGTCATCGCCCAGGGAACGTTCGACATCCTCCATCCCGGCCACGTCCACTACCTCGATGCGGCCGCCGCGATGGGCGACGAGCTGTACGTCATCGTCGCCCGCCAGACGAACGTCGACCACAAGGAGGCGCCGATCTGCCCCGCGACGCAACGGCGGGATGTCGTCGGCGCGCTCGAGGCCGTCGACGAAGCGATACTCGGTCACGAGGAGGACATCTTCGTCCCGATCGAGGAGATCGATCCCGACGTGATCGCGCTCGGCCACGACCAGCACCACGACGACGAGGCCATCGCGGCCGAACTCGAGCGCCGCGGGATCGACTGTTCGGTCCGCCGGGCGAGTGCGCTGGAACCGGACGACGACGAGCAACTGCTCTCGACCCGACTGATCATCGACCGGATCCTCGAACGACGCAGGTGAGCGGTCGCTCGAGCGGAATCGGTCGTCTAATCGAGCGGAATCGGATATCCGATCGAACGGAGATGGCCGTCTCGAGTCGCGGCCGGTGGGCCGATCCCGTTTAGTCGCCGATCCCATTCAGTTTTCGAGGATGACCGGCGGCGGGAGACGGAGCGAATCGACCGTGTGCCCCGTCTCCACGAAGTGTTCGATCGCCTTTTCCGAGACCTCCGCTTCGGTGTAGCCGTCGGCGGTGCTGATCTGCCAGTCACACTCGAGACAGTACTTATTCATCGGTCGGTCTAACTGGTAATCGATCACAAAGGCGGGAAAGACTCGTGCAGGAAATCGAAGGGAGTGGTATCGCGAAGCCGTCACCCGACTGGGTGAGCCGATACAGCCGGGCACGCGTCTGCCGATCAGTCCTCTTTAACGCCAGGGTTGGTCACGGCACCGTTAGCGGCCGACCCGAAGTCACGACCGAACTTCGCCAGGACGCCGGTCTCGTAGTTGGGTTCGGGTCGGTCCCACGCCTCGCGGCGCGCCTCGAGTTCCTCGTCGCTGACGTCGACCGCGAGGGTGCGATCCTCGATGTCGATGGTGATCACGTCGCCGTCCTCGATGAGACCGATGGGGCCGCCGGCGAACGCCTCGGGGGCGACGTGGCCGATCGAGAACCCGCGCGTGGCGCCGGAGAAACGCCCGTCGGTGATGAGCGCGACGTCTTCGGCGTGGCCCTGGCCGGCGACCGCGCTCGTGACGCCCAGCATCTCGCGCATGCCGGGCCCGCCCTGTGGCCCCTCGTTCCGGATGACGATCACGTCGCCGCTCTCGACGCGCCCCTCCTGGACGTACGCCATGGCGGTTTCCTCGTCCTCGAAGACGCGGACGGGTCCCTCGTGGTGGAGTTCGTCGTCGCCCGTGACCTTGAGGACCGAGCCGCCGGGTGCGAGGTTTCCGGTCAGAATGCGGATCGCCCCCTGCTCGTTCTTCGGCTCGTCGACGGTGTAGAGGAAGTCGGCGTCGAGGTCCTCGATCGCCGGCGGATCGACTCGCTCAAGTTCCTCGCCGATCGTGTTCCCCGTGACCGTCAGCGCGTCGCCGTGGAGCAGGCCCGCCTCGTAGAGGGCGTTCAGGACGACAGGGACGCCGCCGACCTCGTGGAGGTCCTGCATGACCCGCGTGCCGCCGGGCTGCAGGTTTGCGATCTTCGGGGTACGCCGGCTGATCTCGTCGAACTCCTCGATGGAGAGGTCGATGCCGGCTTCGGCGGCCATCGCCAGCAGGTGCAAGACGGCGTTGGTCGAGCCGCCGAAGGCGACCTGTAGCGCGATGGCGTTCTCGAACGACTCCTTGCTGAGGAAGTCGGACGGTTTGCGCTGTACGTCGACGACCTCGACGGCGAGTTCGCCGGCCTCGCGGGCGACCTCGTAGCGCGCGTCGTCCTCGGCGAGCGGGCTGGCGCTACCCAGCGGCGCGAATCCGAGCGCCTCCGAGATCGAGGCCATCGTGTTGGCAGTGAACATGCCGCCACAGGAGCCCGCGCCGGGACAGGCGTTTCGCTCCATCTCGTCGAGTTCCTCGCTTTCCATCTCGCCGTCGGCGACGGCACCGACGCCCTCGAAGAGGTTCTGGACGGTGATCTCCCGGCCCTCGTGCTCGCCGGGCATGATCGACCCGCCGTAGCAGAAGACCGAGGGGAGGTCCGTCCGAATCGAAGCCATCATCATTCCGGGCATGTTCTTGTCACAGCCGCCGATGGTGACCAGTCCGTCCATGCGCTCGCCGAAGGAGACGAGTTCGACGGAGTCGGCGATGAGTTCTCGAGAGATCAGGGACGCCTTCATCCCCTCCGTCCCCATCGAGATGGCGTCGGAGATGGTGATCGTGCCGAACTCGATGGGCATCCCGCCGGCCTCGTCGACGCCCTCGAGCGCCGCGCCGGCGACGTCGTCCAGGTGGACGTTACACGGCGTGATGTCGGCCGCCGGATTCGGGACGCCGATCATCGGCGCGCCGAAGTCCTCGTCGTCGAACCCCATGGCGCGGAACATCGCGCGGTGTGGGGCCTTGTCCGGTCCCTCCGTCACTTCGCGACTCCGCAACTGCTCGTCTTTCCCGTAGTCGAACCGATCGTCGCTGCTCATGGTCGGATCTTGCGTCGAAGGGGCATAAGTCGTCCTTTCCCGGTCAATCGTTCGTGGCGATCCGGCTCCGCCGAACCGATTCGGTCCGTGTGCCGGGGATTCGTGTGTCGGAACCGCTGTCGACTAGCTGCCATCTCCGTTGGGATTCCGGTCACCCGGTCGGAGACGGCTCGACCATCTCGGAATCCCCTCTCAATTCGATCGGCGAATTCTCTCAGAAGTAGTTTCGAGTCGGCGACAGACCGGGCAGTACGTACTCGAGGTAGCCGACGAGATACGTCCAGCAGAGTCGCGCGTAGCCGACTCGTTCCTGCCGGCGAGTCGACGTGTCGACGGGACAGGTGTGGTCGTACGCGACGGTTCCCTCGCGGCGCAGTCGCAGCGAGAGGTCCGTGTCCTCAAGAAATCCCAGGGAGTCGTCGAAGCCGCCGATCGCCTCGAACGCCGTCCGCCGAACGCTACAGTTACAACCGGGCTGCTGGACGAAGCCGACCGGCCAACACGCGCGATACCACCAGTCCGAGAGGAGCCGAAAGCACGCTCGGTGACGGAGTCCGTCCTCGAGCGGCCGGAGCGGTCCGCCGACGCCCACGACGACGGGGGTGACGTAATGTCGGTAGTGGCGTCGAATCCACGACGCCGGGACGACCGTATCGCCGTCGGTGAACAGGAGGATTTCGCCGCCGGCGACGGCTGCACCTCGATTTCTGGCCGCCCCGGGCCCCTCCCCGCGGTCGTCGACGACCACCCGGTCGACGGCCGGATGGGTGCGAGCGACCCGCAC
>NZ_JAQIVI010000617.1 GCF_028618695.1 Natrinema soli
GATGCTGACGACGCCCGCGACGCCCGCGCCGAGGGCGATCGCGAGCGACAGCAAGTCGGGCGCGAGCCGTTCGGAGATCTCGCCGACGCTCGAGAGAACGAGGTCGGGCGGGACGATGTTCATCGACCGAACCAGCACCGCGAAGATCGCCGCCGCCCCGATCGCGACGATGACGCCGAGGATCTGGTAGGTGATGCTCTCGACGAACAGCTCCTCGTCGTCGATCACCGTACCGACGCTGGCTCCCAGCGCCGGCCCGATCAGCGGCGCGATCACCATCGAGCCGACGACGACCGCGGGCGAATCCAACAGCAGTCCCGCGGTCGCGACGACGGCGCTGATGACCGTCATCACCACGTAGACGGGAAAGCTGGGCGTCAGATCGTCGGCCTCCGCCTGCAGCTCCTGACGCGAGATGCGATCCGAGCCGACGTCGCCTTCCTCGTACTCCTCGCGCAACGCCTGGAATCGGCGGGAGACGACCGTTTCGGCGTCGACGACGACCGTGTAGGCGTCCTCGTCGACGCCCGCCTCCTGCAGTTCATCGAGCACCGGTTCGACGGCCGCGTCCGGCAGCGGAAAGTAGACGACCGCCGTGTACGCGCGACTACCGATCTCGTCCGTCACGACGTAGTCGATCTCCCGCTCGTCGAGGGTCTCGAGGATCGTCTCTCGCTTCCCCGTCGGTACCGTCAACTGTACGAGCCGCACGTGTCCGTCTGAGACCGCGGGGGGTCATAACTCCGGGGCATTCCGTCCCACTCTGGAGGACGGTTCCGGCTCGAGGGGATCGAGTCGTTTCGCCGTTTTCTTATAGTGATTTCTGGGACTGTGCGTATGATACGGCGTCTCGCCTCGGTAGCCGGTGCGGTGGTACTGGTGTTCGCCGGCGGCTTCCTCGCAGTCGTCGGGCGCGACGTTCTCATCGACCCGGTCACCGCGACGGTCGTCGCCGGTCTCGTCCTCGCGTCGCTCCTGTGGATCACCGGCAGCCTCACCGATTCGGTCTCGCTCGGCCGACGAACCGTGCCGTGGAACGCCTTCATCGGGATGGCGAACGTCGTCCTGTCGGTCGCTGTCGTTCTCCTGACGGTTCGGTCCGCCGTCGCCATCGATGATGCGAGTTCGTGGCTCATCGCCGCGGCGATGCTCGCCGGCGGCACCTCGCTGTCCTGGCAGGGCGTCCAGATCGCCGTCGACAGTCGCCACGTCGACCTCGAGGCGACGCCCTCGAGCGGACGTGTTCTCGCCGTCGTGCTGCTCGTCGCCGGCGCGTTCGGCGTCGGATTGCTCGCGGGGACGGTGGTGTAGGGCCCGGCCGCACGTCGGCGAGCGCGATCGAGCACCCCGTCTCCCCTTCAGTGTATATAAAGGGACGAGACGCCTACACTGGGACATGTTCGATACTCGCCCCAATCGAGGGGCTGAAATCGCCCTCGTCGGCCGCTCGAACGTGGGCAAGTCCACGCTCATGCGCGAGCTGACCGGCCACAGCTTCGACACCGGCGGCAAACCCGGCGTCACCCGCTCGCCCAACCACTACGACTGGGCCCCGGAGGACTTCGTCATCACCGACCTCCCCGGCTTCGGCTTCATGAGCGGCGTCGACGAGGACCACCGCGAGCAGATCAAGACCGACATCGTCCACTACCTCGAGGAGTACGCCGACAACATCCTCGTCGCGATTCTCGTCGTCGACGGCAAGAGCGTCATCGACATCATCGACCGCCACTCCGGGCCCGACGAAATCCCCTACGACGTCGAGATGTTCCACTTCCTGCGCGACCTCGACGTCCCGACGATCGTCGCCGTCAACAAGATGGACAAGGTCGACGACGAGGACGAGCGACTCGACGCCCTCTGCGACCGCCTCGGTCTCTACCCGCCCTGGAAGCAGTGGCAGGACACCATCGCCCCGATCAGCGCCAAGAAGGGGCAACTCGAGCCGCTGAACGAGGCCGTCCGGAGCCACCTGCACGAGCAGGAGCGGGACGATCTGTTCAAGTTCTTCTAACGACCTTTTGCTCTGCGGTCTATCGCGCTGACGGCAGCGTCGCTGCCGTCAGCGCGACGTCCCTCGGCAAAAGGTCGATCAAAAGCACTCCTCCTTCCGTTCGTTTCACTCACATCAGTCGTCGGCCCGCTCGCTCCCTTCGGTCGCTCGCGGTGATTGACGAGGAAACGCCTGCCCTTCCCCGGGTTGCACGACTCTCGCGGTACTCGAGTCGTGCGCCCGGCCAGTGATTCGAGACCAGTGCTATCTTGCGATTCCAGATCGAGAGTGCCGTCTTGCGACTCCAAATCGGGACCGCCGTCAGACGACCTGGTTGTGGAATGCCTCGCCGGTCTCGAGGCGGTCGACGTTCTCGCGGACGATATCCCCCACATCTCGGAAGTAGTCCCGCGTGTACGCGGCGCAGTGCGGTGAGATAATTACCTCGTCCAACTCCCAGAGCGGCGACGCTTCAGGCAACGGCTCTTCCTCGAAGACGTCCAGCGCCGCCCCCGCGAGCGAATCCGCCTCGAGGGCGTCGATTAGCGCCGGTTCGTCGACGACCGGGCCGCGCGCGACGTTCACGAAGTACGCGTCGTCGCGCATGGCCTCGAACACCTCGGCGTCGAAGCGGTGGTGGGTCTCGTCGGTCAGCGGCACGGTAACGATCACGAACTCGGCGTCGGCGATCGCCTCGAGCAACCGCTCGGTCGCGTAGATCTCGTCGAAGCCGGGGACGGGATCGTCGGAGCGGCGGACCCCCGTCACGCGGACCCCG
>NZ_JAQIVI010000618.1 GCF_028618695.1 Natrinema soli
TACACAACGACCGCACCAATCACTCAACGGACAGACTCCAGCCGAGGTGCTAAACTAGACAGTGCCCTCAATATCAAAGTGCAATAAGGCGTGGGCGAACTCGTGGATGAGTGTCCCAGCGAGATCCGCTTGGTTGTCTCGACTCTTCACCTCGACTCGCGGCTGCATGGTCATCGGACAGCGTTGCTTGCAGACTCCCTTCCTTCCCCGTAGTACCACTCGTCAGGGGAGCCAATCTGTGCATCGACATCCAACTGCTCGGCGCTCTCGAGGAGGGCCGGCACCAGATTACTGGCATCACCATATGCTTCGGTTTCGAGATCAGGAAGCGGCTCTCCGTCGGACTGCGAGATATCGAAGACCGTCGTACTCACAATCACTATTTTCGTGGTACGACGGGGAGTTTCCGCATTCGGGACACTGTTTCGTGATGATCGGTGCCCAGATCCAGATCGCGCTCTCGCCTTCCTGGACGTAGCGCTCGAACTCGTTTGCCCACGTGTTGTACCCTGCAACGCGGGTTGCGTGGGGACACTGCTGTTTGATCAGGAGCGTATTTCGGTACGAGTAGTCGTGGAAGTGGCTCTGTACGTCGAGCCAGGCTTTGAACTCCTCACTGGCCGCAGCGTCGTCGACGAGGTCCACGAGGTCGTCAACCCACGTTTCGATCGTACTGGTCATCTCGTCGCTGCGCGTCTCGGTGTCGGTGAACGAGGCTGCTCGCTCTGTGGTCACTGCCATTGGAATCACTCGTGTTGACGCTCTCGCCTGCTCGAAAGCGCCTCACCCCTCTCAGGGGTACAACAACACCACTCTCGTCACACACCTGATTTCGAATGAAAAAACGGCTCACGGCGGGATGAAAACGCTCCGTTCACCGACGATCTCCTCGAGTCGATTCTGCGTCCGGTGCTCGAAGTTAGAAGAACTCGCCGATGCGTACGAGCGTGAGGGCGTTGACAAGGAGATTGATACGAGCGAGGGACGTACTGTTGCAGATATTGACGGTACAATCACTCTCCGGTGTCGTCAGGAACGACAGTGAATCCGAGAGTACGGAAGTCGCCATCGAACGCAAATACGTGATCGATATCACGCTCACGGGCGAGGATCGCTGTCGTATGATCTACGAACGAAATCTGTTGATCATCGTATTCGGCGAATTGGTCTGCGGTGGCATCGAAGGTGGGCTGGCCGACCGTGAGGATATTAAAGGTCTCCGACTCCCGGACTGCGTCTAGGGTACGGATTGCGACGTCGTGGCCGAGTTTGTAGAGACACAGCGTTACTAACTCCGAGAGGACAGCCTGCGAGGTGTAGATCGGTCGGTAGGGGAGATCTCCACGCCGAATTTTCTCAAAAACTCGAGTGGTCCTTTCGTGGTGCTGATCGTCGTCGTCAGCCCGCGCGTAGAAAGCGCCAGTGTCAACGAACAGTGGTGTTGCTCCTTCCGGCGTCATGCATCGCCATACAGGATCTCATCAATGCGTTCCGAGACGTCGCTCTCGCCGGACGCTCCGGGCTCAAGGTCCCAAAATGAATCATCAGGGTTGACCTCATTCGGCTCCGGGTGGGAATCAACGAGCCACCATACGACTCGTCCCGCGGTCTTCCGGCTGGCGGTGCGGTTCTGATTCTCGAGTGCAGTGAGCTTTCGACGGGCGGTCTCGCGCGAGCAGTCAAGCGCCTCCGCTACGTCACCAGAGGTGACAACGGGACCCTCAACGACCTCGAAAACGCCGAGGACATCGTCGAGCGTGACCGCCTCTGTATATCGTCCGTTTTCGGCGCGCTCTCGTGACATACATCTCACTTCGAGAGGGGAAGGCAAAAGCATTGTGGCATACACCACATGGCGAATACCACAATCTCAGTTACCTTGTGGCGTATACAATAATCCCTAGCTCATACTGACCACCGCTCGAACGTCGATCTCGAGCCTGTGAGACGGTACAGGCACCGCTCGCACTCGAGAAACTGCTCTCCTCCATCATTGAATCGTCCAGTCAACACCGCTACCTCGCAGCGGGGCACGGATCACCGTGGGTGTAGCCGCCTTTGACTGGTGGATCGGGAGTCGCGGCGGCCAGAGCGCGTATGTGTGCTCTTGCGCTCGCCCGTGTGACTCTCTGTTCGTCAGTCTGAGGGGCATCCCGGGAAGAATCAGTCACTGTTCCCACCGGGCGAGTCGAAGAGGAACTGGAAGCTGGCGTCCTCGCCTGTCAGCGTCAGCTGGTCGTCGGCCGTCTCCGCGAACAGCGATGTCTGGTCGGTATTGTCGCCTTCCGAGTATCGAACTTCGACACGATCGTCGATGCTGAACTCGCTGGCCACGGGGCGATCGAGTCGTGCTTCGACCTCGCGATGGCTGACGTCAGCACCGAAATCCTCGAGGGAGGTCGCAACGCTTTCTTCGGTCGGTTCGAGTCCGCCGTCAGCGGTGAACGCTGTCTGCTGTTGGATCGTGATCTCGGATCGATCTGTCATCTGGAAAACCCTCCACCCCTCTCGAGGGTGCAAACAACACTCCCAGCTGTCGCAGGCATCGTGATCGGTGGACCAGTCACGACTCCTCGCGAAGTCCTTCAGCTCGCTGGACTAGCAGTTTGAGGATCGGAAGGCGTTGTTGGTGCTGGTTTTCGTAGGCGACACACGCCTGAAGTGTCTCCATGTCGGTGATCGTCGCGACTCCCGCATCAATGATTCGGGGATTCGATGACTCGAGGCGCTGCTGGGGCGTCAGTGGCTCGTTAGTCTGGTCGGTATCTGATATTGTGGGATCCTCTCACCCCTCGAGGAGAGAAATAACACCACGAGACAGTGCTCTGATCTGACGACCATTTTGGAGCAGCGAGAGAGACTTGCCGTCCAGATTCCTAGTGGTGCTTCAACCGTCGGTTGATAGGTTCAGGAGTCCACAAGCTTGGGGAAGAATCATTATCTGATAGAAACGGCCTGCTGACTATAGAATATGGATTCAGCAAACTGACTTCGGTTGCTTCGAACGATCTGCGTTGAATCAGGCGGTCAGTATACCTGCAGATGTATTGCCTATTGATATTTTATATACATATATTTGATGGTAAGAAATGTTAAATGATAAATGCAGGGTCTTATCCCGATGAATGTCATACCATAACATGATTGAGCAGAGGTGAACGTCCATGAGCAACGAAGACGAAACCGAGCGGGAAACCGGTAAATCGGAGAAATCCACATCCGATAGTCAACGAAAGGGGAACTCTCTTGGAGCTGCTCTTGAGGCCTCTCTTCAAGCTGTATTACAATCGGTGTCCGACGGGTTGGGGAAGCTAGTTGAAGAGAACAAAAGTGATATAGCACCCTCCAGAAGGTCCCCTCGACCACGTCCTTCTACTGGTAGAAAGCAGGCAAACCAAAACCAGCGCATAGATACTGTGAAACGAAAGCGCGAGAAGCAGGTGGGTAAACCGGAATCTGAAGAGTGTTTAATTGACACCCGCTTCACCGACGGAGAGTTTATCGTTGTTGCTGATATGCTTGGGGCGAGTATAGACGATATCTCAGTTGGAATTCACCCAAAGACTAACGAACTTGTTATTAGTAAGACAGGCACTGTTGTTGAACGAATTGACCTTCCGTGGACTTCGCCCGAAATGAAGAAAGCCTGGTTTAAGAATGGTATCCTAGAAGTCTACATGAAATCGGAAGATTCCGAATCATTTAAAGAATCACCTTCATAGAATATTAGCTTGTTCTAACTATTGTACTAGTGAGACTGGTACTATTCGGTAGTTTACTGGTCACGATGTTATGTCATTCACTAATACTGAACGACCGCTCTCCCGGTTGATCGGTTGCATCTCGTGGCTTTGCGCTATCTCTTCAGCAGTAAACTATAGAGATATTGTCGGCAAGAGAGCACTGACTGCAGAGCATCTATTCGACACACGCCCGCGTCTCACGCTAATTGGACCAAACTGACTGATTAGTAGATGTGTGAATACAGAATCCGAATTACAGTCGATCATCCATATATTGAGCGTACGTGTCGATAGAGGCTGTTTTCATACGGCTATCGACAGTCACTTGTTCAAAATCCAAATCAGTGACGGAAAGGAACGCCCGACTATCGATGACGACTCCTTTATCGGTGACCCGGTCGATCCGGCGCAGATCACGGCGTTGTCAGTCTTGTATGGACACTTTGTGTAGCCAGCCTCGTACGCAGCGTTGATCCGATCGGCGTGCGGCTGCCGGATGCGATACCCACTCGGTCGCTTGCACTTTCACCCCTGTTTCGCTCCACAGTCCGGCCACTCGATCGTCAGGACCGGATGGTAGGGCTGAGCAAGCCCCCATCCTTCGCACGTTACGGCTGCTGTCACAGGGTCAGTGGTGGTTTCCATAAGTCTCAGCTCTCGAGACCGTCGAACAACACATCGGCCGTACTCGCGTTGTCCCGGACCGATCTCGCTTACACTCCCAAACCGATCGTGAACTGCCCGGTCTCATTGCTCTACGCAGAGGCTGAATCTACTTCGTAAGTACTATTTTACGGTTATTTCGTGCTTATTGCTAGCAGTGGGCAAAGTATTACGACCGCACGCCACGTAGACGTATTGAGGGCCCATGAGGATCGTTCAGAACGTGATCCGCTGGTACAGACTCAATCATGGCGTCGGGAAAGAGATGCTGGAGAGTGGTGCTGAACTCATGCCATGTCCGTACTGTGAAAAGGAGACACCAGTCTTTCAGTCAACATATAATTCGGCAGGACTGCCGATTTTGTTCAGTGTCTGTCTCTGGTGTGATGGCTTTATTGAATTCAGTGGCGCCTCCCTGGAGCCACATGAGCCGTATGCAACCGCACACGATCCCCAGACTGAGGAGCGGCATTCGAAGCCATAGTTTGTTCGTTTGCCTGTAGAATTATGGATGCTGTTACCGTGACTCGTGGCATGGGCACGGATGATTCGTACTCGACCGGTCTCCTTGAACGAGAGGCAGAGAACCCGGCTGTTGGAACGTTCCCACCAACCGTGTCGTCGTCTGCGTTCGATGCCGTGACCCGTGGTGATCTCGTTTATTGGGGAGAATGGTCAGATCGGGATGCTCTCGTGGTCACGAGGTACCGGTCAGTCTACGATGCCGATTCTCGGTTCACAGAGTTGGGCCAGTCTCTGCTCGACAGCGACGGTGCGACTACGCTCCCGCCGCCCGTCGTGGATCGCATCGAGCAATGGGCAGCGGAGAAGATCCATTTTGTCCGGGACGAGTCAGTACCGATGGTCTGCTTGCTTATGGGTGACGATGCGTTTCAGACGCATAGTAACGAAGAATAGAAAGGTGAGTTGTTATCTCTCCTCAGCTGGAGTGGTCACGCGAAGCTCGGTAATCCACTTAGGGGATGGTAGACCAATGGCCAGAGACATCTATCAATTTCCATCACGAGTGGGGATGCCGATCGTATTGTGAGACATGTGGGCTCGTACGGCCAGGGCGCCCCCAAGTACTGCACCCGAGGGACCGGCATCGTAGGGCGGTTCGGTGGCGGGCGCTGGAAGTGATTTCTGCTTCTGATTCCCTCGTCGGGACGAGTGATCGCTTCGCCCCTCTACCCCTCTCTGAGGGTCGAACAACGCTCTCTCGAGACGTCTGTTCACGCAGAAAACCGAGTCAGTCGAATCTTAGCGTCCCCTCCTGACAGAAATAACAGTCGCACTTCTCGAACGGATCTCCTCAACACGTTCGGCAATGCCTCCGCCTACTGCTGCTCCCACAGCATCTCGATGCGCTCTTCGATCCGATCAAGGACGAGGCGGCTCACGTCGCGGTGATCGTCCGGCCACTGAGCGTTCTCCGCGTCGGTGCGGCTAGCGGCCGGCGGTGGATGGAAGTGATCCCGTGAGTTGTGCGCGTTCGGATGCCGATCCCATCGACACTTCCAGTCGCTGTCCCGCCGCTGCTCCTGGTAGTGGAAGTTGAAGTCGTCGTTGCGATACCAGCGGATCTCAAAGCGAGCAGACGCCCCGTTCGGGTAGTAGTCGCCAGACAACTCGACGCGGAGGTGCAACTTCTCTTCCTCGACGATCGCCGCCGACTCGAACATACGACTCCCGCCAAATCGGGAACGCATTCGCTCCAACACCGACCGGTCTATCGGTGCGGGACTCGCACCGTCATCCGTCGGCACCATCTCAGCTGTGCGACGGGGCCGTCGAGCCAGCGGCCTTTCTCCGGGCGCGTTCGTGTAGGCGACGCTCCTCGATGATGGTAGCCCAATTACCGAGGTCCACGTACGCGTCGTCAATCCGCTCCGCGTCGAACTCGAGGACATCGACCTCGGCGGGCGAGTCGACGCCGTATTCGTCGCGGTACTCCTCGATCCGGTCGGTCAACTCCGACACGCGGGCCTGCAACTCGTCGACAGTGTTCTCCCGCGCCAGCTTGTTGACCCGCCGCCACTCGAAATAGTCGTCGTTGCGCTCGTACCTGACCGGCCGGCCCTCATGCCGAATGACGATGCCGAGGTCGGCGTAGAAGGACAGGTGTGTCCGTGCCGACTCCCCCGAGCAGTCCGCCCGCTCGGCGATCTCGGCGGCCGTCATCGGCTCTCGGGCGTGTAGTACCGCACCGTACACGCGCTGCTTCGTGTCCTCGCCTTCGAACGGTCTATCGAACGGGGGCGGGCCGTCGCGGCGGGCATCGTCTGTCATACTCCCACCAACGGAGTTAACACACATATTTCTTCCTCTGGGCAAAATATATCGCTCAAAGTCCTAGCCACTCGCCGTGCGCCCCAACCATCTTCGACCCCACGCTCGCCGCCACCCACGCCATCGTGTAAGACACGAACTACCAATTATCGCTGAGGGTGCCAAAAAAATCATAAGTTAAGAGTTTCAACAGAGCCGACTATCCTCCTTTCGTCGAGAGAGAGACTGTTCGCTGTTGTCCTACAGCCGCGCTGTCGCTATCGTTACGCCGTCTCCGGAGTCCCGCTGCTCGAGTTCAAGAGTTCGTAGTTTCTCGCTATCCTGAATGACGGCGCTGTCGGCGCTCTCGGTGCTCTTGGTGCCTGTCCCCTGCTTCGTATTGCCCTTTCTTCTGACGCCGGCTTTTCTGAACTCACTGAACACATTGCTGGACCGTCCCCGTTCTCATTTCAGCTGTCTTCCTCGCCGTCGATCTCTGGTGGATTGTTCCACTGCTGTTTGTTCTGTCCTATTGGATAGTTTTTATGATCTCAAAAGGGGAAGAAAACTACAGCAGAGACGGTTCGTTTAGTGGTCATCGGTAGCGTACTTTTCTGACCTGGTAGCAAGAATGAAGATTGGTTTCTGAAATTTCACTCTTCAACCGCTGACTCGTGGCCATAACATTCCTATCCCGACGCCGCACCCCTATTCAACAGAGCAGCTCAATCAGTTGCTGGCTGTGCTTGATCGATTGGCGCTGCATCTCAAACATCGTTTCGATCAGAGGTGTTGCGTTGGTCATGGGTATCGTGGGTAAGATAGCTGTCCGTCCAGTTGTCGCACGGTGGACGGGCATTCAGAGATCGATCCCGCCATTCATGTCGATCACTTCACCGGTAATGTATCCAGATTTCGCGCTGGCAAGGTAGCGGACGAGGCCGGCGACCTCGCTAACCTCCGCGAATCGTTCGAGTGGAATCTCCGCACGCAGTTCGTCTTGAATCTTATCCGGGATAGCGTCGACCATCTCGGTGCAGGTGAATCCGGGAGCGATGCAGTTGGCCGTCGTTCCTGAGTCCGCCAACTCGAGTGCAAGTGAGCGGGTGAAGCCGAAGAGCCCGCTTTTGGCCGCCGCGTAATTCGTTTGCCCGACGTTGCCTTGTTTGCCGATCACGCTCGAGATGGTGATCACCCGCCCGTGATCGACGGTTTCGAGATCGTCATAGAACGCCTGCGTGCAATTAAACGTCCCGTGTAGTGAGACATCGATCACGCGGTGCCAGTCCTCGGGTGTCATGTTCTGGAACGTGCCATCACAGGTGATCCCTGCGTTATTGACGAGCACGTCGATTGGTCCGAACGAGTCGTGGACCGCTTCGCGCATCGCCTCGATCTCAGTACGATTGGTGACGTCCGCTTGGACCGGATGAGCTGTTCCTTCGGTGTCTGCTTCGGTAATTTCATCGGCAACCTCGTGGGCTGCCGTCTCCGATGACCGATAGTTAACAGCGACGGTCGCGCCGTATCGCCCCAGTTCGCGGGCGATACCGCGTCCGATCCCGCGCGAGCCACCCGTGACCAGACAGGTCCGTCCGGTGAGCGGCTGGCGAGACGGCTGTTCCAGATCTTCCCGTGGCTCGGTGAGTTCTGGTGTCATTGCTGTCCCTCCAGCTGTGTTGCTTGGTCATGCCGGGAGGTGCGTGTGCGCACATCACTCTTCTTCGTTTCAACGGCGGACAGCCACTCATCGACAGTGTACGTCCGCTCGTCGTCTGTGTCGGGATGTTCCGTATACGGAACGACCCCACGAAGTTCCGCTGTCTCCATCTCTGGTTCACTGTCCTCCTCGTAGAGTGCCAGTGCGATGACTGGGACCCGGATTCGTTTGTATGGGTCGTCACACCCGATTCCGAGCGGTGATACCGAGATCTCTTCTCGACGGAACGCCGGCTTGAGTGTATAGCCGTGTTGCTCGGCCCAGCGTTCGAACTTAGCGACAAGCTCGTGTCGCGTCGGGCCCCTCGTGGCGTCCGTCTCGTCGGTCACGTGATGGTCTAGTGGCCAGTGGTTCACCTCGTAGTCGGCGATAATCCCGCTATCACAGAGGGCCTGAAGCCGGTTGATAACGCCAGTGATCGTGTCGGCGATAACCGCTGGCACATCGGGACGCATATAACAGTCGATGCGGACGGTCTCTAGCTGCTCAAGATCGGCAGCCACGGAAGACCTCTCCTTATCTCGTAGCATATCCATCCTCCGTGCGCTCGATGAGATCCTTCGCACTGAGCGACGCGAGAATGGGCAGCAGTGTGAGTTTCGACAGTCCCAGCATCTGCTGGAGATCCGTTGTTGTCGCCGTGTCGACGACGGCGAGAGCGAGATAGACAAGTTTGCCTTGTGGAGAGACAAGAGCGTTTGGTAGTGATACACTATCCTCCTGCAGTGGTGACTGATGTTCACTCGTGGACATCAACGGTCACTTCCACATTAGGCAGGATAAAACCCATCGTGTGAATGAATACCAAGGAATATTCGAAATCAGGAGAGGGAGACGGAATATGCCAGTAATACTACCGAGGAGTAAAATCCATCGGCTCTCCCTCTGGGTGCAGTCGAAGAAGGTGTCCACGAGTGGCTGTCAGTCAACAGCCAGACACCTGCGGCGGGCCAGTCACCGCTCTACTGGCTCAGCCGCATGCAAATACATGTTTTTCAGGCAATAAATATTTTCCGGCAACATAATGAGGGCATTGGCATTGTCTAGTTAAGCACCACCGCTGGCGTCTGTCCGTTGAGTGACTGGTGCGGTCGTTGTGTGTTATAATAGTGTACAAATTATTCAAGCCATTCGCGGACGCTTGCCCGACTGTCCACCCATGAATTATGGAAGCGGTCAACTCGCATCTTGAAGGTGTGAAACCACTTTTCGATGAGGTTTCGATCAATATAGTCGAGCTGACCGCTCAATCCAAACGAGAGAGGGCAGTCAGATACCCATAGCCATCAACGAGAAACACGGTATCGGAGAGATTGTGTTTCTCGGTCAATCGATGCAGGAACGCAGCGGCTGGATCGATGCCTCGTCGTCCAAACACTGCGACATCGAGAACGAGCCTAGAGTCTACGTCTATTGCAGCGTACACCCAAGACCAGTCGCCGTTAATCTTGACAGCGGTTTCATCAACGGCGACCCGCGACGGCTGCACCGTCGGCGGGTCTGACACGCTGTCAGCCAGCCGATGTACTCAGTGCCAGATTGCTTGATGAGAGCGTTTGACCCCGATCAAGTGAAGAATTGCTTGTGTCTCTCGAAGCGAACAACCGGTTGCGTGGAGGCGGACGGCGAACACCCTGACGCAATCGCCGTTCGCTTACGCTTCCAAGCTTCATCAAATTCCGTCGCGTAGCGCTCGCTGAGCAGGTCTGCGAGCGTCATAGCCAACCTAGCTCTACGACCTGCTCGCTTCTCAAACCGCGCTAACTAGACGGCGCCAGGGCATTCGAGGAGTCGTGATCCGGTGTTGCCCAGCTGTCAGTCGGAAATCGGCTTTCTGAACCTATATATGGATTGTCGACCGAACTCGTCCGATACTGAGTATCATAAAAGATATGCGAAATTGTAATTTGGCCAACTCAAGCTGGATACTCGATCACATCAGCTCGCGCAGTGTCACCGTTCGCTCCACAAAGCCTAATTGACTCTGCTAGAATTCATAAACCAGATTTGTTCTGACAGAGAAACCACGAATTATACGACCTTGTCCAGTCACGCTCGTATCTGAACAGCGCCCCAACAAAAGTGCTGTAAGTCATTTCTAATCTTCGATGAGTGTCGAGGAGAGAAGGTTTCTCATCCCTCGGCGCAGACGGCCGCTCATCGCTGTCGAGGAGATGCCGACTTCGTTGGCAACGTCCTCGAGCGACATCTCACGCGGTTCGCTGAAGTACCCTTTTTCGTACGCGATCTCGAGGGCTTTCTGTTGTTCTTCTGTCAATCCGAACGAGCTATCGGAACCTCCCTTCCGTTTTTCATACAACTCCAGCAAGTTGAAACTGATGTCGTTTTCCCTCGCATACTCCCATACGGAGTTAAGTGCGTCCCGGCTCGATAGCTGTGCCTGAATCAGCCATCCTTTATCTTTCGTCTCTGATTGTAAGAGGAATCCGTTAACCTGGGTGACAGCTGGGCTGATGAGTTTAGCTGTATCTGTATGTTGTATCTGATATATATTGGTGTTATTATTGCTATCTATCCGTTCGTACTCGGTCACGGTATGATCTCTATTGAGTGTCTCTTCTAACTCTTCGAGATCGTCGTACTCGATCACGAACGGGAAAGTACAGGAGGTCGGATCGGTCGTAGCTTGGTGGATCACCCGAATATTGACGCTATCAAGATTGCACAGTGTCGGAACGAGCGCTAGGTCTTCGTGTTCGATATATGCTTTCGCCGTTATTGACATTTTATTTTGTTATGACTTTAATCCACCTATCGCCCGAGTAGCTGGTTGAATATTGTCGTAAGTAAGCTATTTTCCATTGTTGTTCGAGTATCATTCTCTCATCAGGGAAGATTATGATTTCAGTCTAGCTACTTCCTGTATTGGCAACGACTCTCGAGGGACATAAATTACTATGATACAACGGACCCGCTTTCGGAAGCACGGCGAGAAGACCAACAATTATCGTTATGGTTATTTATGTACGGGATCTAAAATAGGTATGCGACGACTAGCCTCCTGTAACATAAGTAGAGCAACGATGGACCCAGTGTCCCAGTACCCGTTCTACAGGTAGCCAATGTCCGCTGATGACAGTCAAGCGTGCAAGGTCGATCGAGTATGCGAGAGGTGGGGACTCGACGATATCGATGCGAAGCTACGGGACCGGCGACAGAATTCCGATGCGAGCCTTCGAGATCTCGAGGCATACTTCAACCAGCGAGTGCTCGAGGCCGCGATGCGGGATGCAAGGGCCGAAATAATCGAGGGTGAGGTCGAAAATACGTATTACCTTCTTACTGCCGACGACGTGAGTTCGGGTTCGAAAATCGAAGTAAACGACCGACTCAGGCGATCAGGGGTAGATCCAGAGGCAGTCACGTCGGACTTTGTTAGCTACCAGACTATTCGAACGCATCTCCAAGAATGTCTCGGGGTGGATACGTCTTACGAGCCGAACGTAACCACCTCCGACGCGAAAAATACGGTGTTCAAACTATTATCTCGGACTGAGGTCATCACCGAACGAACGATTAACCGACTTCGCTCTGCCGGTCATGTGGCGATCAGCGACGTGGACGTGACGTTGAGTCTCCGAATCGCCTGCACGAAGTGTGGAGAAGAGTATACGTTCTCCCGGCTTCTAGAGCGGGGTCGTTGTAACTGCGCCAGTGATGTAGAGAAATGAATGTTAACATAAGTTTGAATAGTATGGGAGTTTATTATTTCTCTATTGAAGGGTCGGATACCATCAAACACTGAACTATCATGTCATATAATAATACAACATCGACAGATTATACTGCCGAAGAACTTGGTGATCTTCGTGTACACGTTCGTAACATCGGGGGAATATCGAACGGAGAAGTGACGCTCTCTCCGGGAGTCACTCTACTCTCGGGAGAAAATGCGTCAAACAAGTCCTCCTTTTTGCGTGCACTTTCTGCCGTCCTCGGGGGAACCGATCCAAAGTTGAAGAGCGACGCTGACGAGGGGCACGTCGAACTCGAAACGGACGACGGTGACTACTACGTGGACCTAACCGCGAAAAACGGCAGCTCGGTTGTCTCCGATGCCGATCGCGTTTCTGATCGAAACCAACTCTGTGAACTGTTTGTCGCGCTCGGAGAAACGAATCCGATTCGACGGGCTATTGTCAACGCCAACGATATTTACGACTTACTGATGAGACCGATCGATACCGAGGAGATCGAATCGGAGATCGATCGCCTGAAGACCAGAAAAGACGATATCGATGGCCGGCTCGAAAAGATAGATCGGATGGTAGACCGCCTTCCGACGCTCCAGACGAAGGGCGATAGCTTGCAGAAGGAAATACGTGGTGTCGAGGAATCCCTCGAGGCAAAACGCGAGGTTATCGAGGAAAGGGAAGCAAGCAGAGGGACAGACGAGGGCGAACGGATACTCGAGGAGTTACAACAGAAACGCACGGAGCGGGAGACGATCCGAGACCGAATCCGAACACAGAAAGAGGCGTTGGCATCGCTTCGTAACGATTTCGATGAAACTTCAGAGAGATTGACTGAGGTTCACGGTGCCGACGAGAGACAGGACTTCGACGAGATCGAAACCGAGATCGAGCAACTCCACCATCAAAAACAGCAGTTGACGACGACGATCAACGCGCTCAGTCCGATCGTAGAGATGAACGGACAACTGCTGGACGACGAGACCGATATCCCCGATCAGATGAAGTCCGATGACATCATCAGTGAACTCGATCCGACATCACGGACGATCACGTGCTGGACGTGCGGGAACACCGTCGAACGGTCGGAGATAGCGGAGCAGGTCCGGGTCGTCAAGGAAATCCTCGAGGAAAAACGAGACCAACAGAGCATGATCGCTGATCGGATCGAGTCTCTTGAAAGCCGGAAGCGACACCTCGAAGAGCAACGCAAGACGCGCGAACGGCTCACAGATAGAAAACAGTCGATCGAAGAAGAAATCGAGCGCCGAGAGCAGCAACTCGAGGGTCTCGAGGACGACCGATCGTCGCTCCAGAGTGAGATCGAGGAGCTTCAAACGAAAGTCGAAGAGATCGACGGAGAAGACGACGAACTCATCAAGCTACACGGCGATGTCAGCGATCTCGAGTACAAACGCGGCCAACTCGAGAACGAACTCACTGACATCGAGACTGAGATCGAACGGATCAAGTCCAAACGCACCGAGCGTGACGATCTCGAGGCCGAGCGCGAGTCCATATCCGAGCAGCTTCAGGAACAGCGCGATCGGATCGAATCGATAGAACGCGATCTCGTGTCCGCGTTCAATGAATCGATGCAGCAGGTGATAGATGAGTTAGAGTACGAAAACATCGAGCGCGTGTGGATCGAGCGTCTCACCGAGACGACGGAACGATCGACTTCTCGGACCGATTTTGAACTACACGTCGTGCGGTCAACTGCTGACGGGGCTGCCTACGAGGATACGATCGACACGCTGAGTAAAAGCGAACGCGAAGTTATCGGGCTCGTCGTCGCGCTCGCGGGGTATATCGCACACGGTGTGAGCTCTGAACTCCCCATCGTCGTCATTGATGCCGTAGAGATGCTCGACGCTGATCGTATCTACGGCCTCCTGACGTATTTCAAACAGCACGCAGATTACGTCGTCACAGCGGTTCTCCCCGAGGAAGCCGACGAACTCGACGGCACCGTTCCTTCTATTCTCACCACCTCGTCGCTCGATGCGGCGCCCTGAGTACGGGCGTCGTCTCGATCGGCTGCCGCCTCGGAACTCGTATCGTCCCCTATCTGTCCGTACTGTTCGTTTCTCGAACCGTCCGGATCGCAGTGGCGTTCTCTGCGACGTCGTGGACGCGGACGATATCCGCACCTCGCTCGGCTGCCATGGTCGTCGTTGCTACCGTCGGCGGTAGTCGATCGTCGATACTGCAGTCAACGCGCTCGAACATGGACTTGCGGGAATGGCCGACCATGATCGGACAACCGAGAGCACGCAGTTCCCCCAGCCTGTCGACCAACTCAAAGCACTCTGTGGCGGACTTTCCGAAGCCAAGTCCGGGATCGACGATGATCTGCTCGCGATCGAGTCCCGCCTGTTCGGCGAGCAACACTCGTTGACCGAGTTCACGGATGACGTCCTCGACGACATCGTCGTACGCCGTCGATCGGTCCGGATCGACCGGGGCATCTACGCTGTGCATGACGACGACCGGCGCATCGTGGTCGGCAGCGACGAACCGCATGTCCGGATCTGCCAGTCCGGAGACGTCATTGATTACGTCTGCGCCCGCCTCCATGGCGGCGTCTGCGACAGCGGCTTTCCTCGTATCGACAGAGATTGGCACGTCTGTCCCGGAGATGCGTTCGATAACCGGGACGACACGCTCGATCTCCTCCTCAACCGTGATCGGATCGGCTCCCGGCCGCGTACTCTCGCCGCCGACGTCGACGATGTCCGCGCCCGAGGAAACCATTTCACGGACTCGTCGTACGGCGTCCTCTACCTGAGCGTACCGGCCGCCGTCGTAGAAACTGTCCGAAGTAACGTTCAGGATACCCATGACTGCCGTGTCGGCATCCCACGGATACTGATCGGACTCTTCGCCATCGCTGATGATCTCCCTGAACCGTTCCGAAACGTACGAAAGTCCCAAATCACTGTTCTGGATCGTGTCGGCCAGACGTTCGTACTGGGCGGCAGTTCCAGACAGGACGACGGATATATGTCGCCCGGGAGAATCGATCTCTGAGACGACACACGTCCCACCGATGGATTGCATCGTCTGCTGTAGATACTCCGCCTGCTTCTTGCGCAACTGAATTTTGAACGCATAGGTGACAGTGTCTTTAGCGATGCGGTTGGCGAACCCATCCTGAACGTACGCTTCGGAGAGAACGGATCGCGCAGCGTCGAGCGTATCAGCTTGTTTTGGGATCTGGCGCTGCGTCCATCGATCGCGAGCTTCGGCGACGACGTACAACGAACCGGTGATCAGTACGCAGTCGTCGCCGTCTGCCGAGTTGAGCGCCCGTTCGACCGCCGTTTGTACCGTCTCGTCCCGCTTGATCTGGGCTGTGTCCGTCTCGAACGCTCCCGTTAGCGTGTCGAAGGACGCGGCCCGACTCACATCCGGCTGACAGAAGTGGAGCACGTCCGGTTCGGGGAGTTCTGCTGCCATTCTCGAGTGGTCTTTCTCTTTCATCGCCCCGAAGACGAGGTGTAATCCGTCGAACTCGTACCGGTCGACGAGATCAGCGAGCGTCTCGCACGCGGCCGGGTTGTGAGCACCGTCGAGGATCACCAGCGGGTTGGTCGACATTACTTCAAACCGGCCCGGCCAGTGGGCGCTTCGGAGTCCGAGCTCGATCGCAGAGGTCTCGACTTTCGCTACTTGTCGGGCGAGAGTCGCTGCAACTCCGGCGTTGGTCGCCTGGTGCTGGCCGAGCAACGGAAGGTTCGTCGCGACATCCCACTCCCGACCGAGTATTAAGACGGTTGTTTCGACCTGCGAAGTTATTTCACCCTCTCGGGCGATGATGTCGGCCTCTGCTTCGCCCACAGTGACGACCTCCGTTTCGGATCGGATCGCCTCGAGCGCTTCGCCATCTGCACTCGTTACGAGCCGTTTCTCGTCCGGTGCGACTTGCGCTTTGTCTCGGGCGATCTCTTCGACTGTCTCGCCGAGGACGTCGGTGTGCTCTAGGCTCACGTTCGTGACGGCACTGGCCACTGGATCTACGACGCTCGTTGCGTCGTGCCGACCACCGATACCGACTTCGAGGACTGCCACGTCGACGTCTTCGCTGCCAAAATGCTGCAATGCGAGTACGGTCAGCACCTCGAAGTACGTCGGGCAGTCACCGTCGCCGCGCAGTCGAGAGAGACACGGTTTGATCTCCTCGGCGAACGATCGGACGCGTTCCTTCGAGACTTTCCGTCCGTTGATCCGGATCCGCTCGCGGAAGTCGTTCAGGTCTGGCGAAGTGTACAGACCGACGTTAAGGCCCGCTTCCCGCAGTACCCGTTCGAGCATCACCGCTGTGCTCCCTTTCCCGTTCGACCCCGCTATCTGGACGCAGTCGACTTTCTCGTGTGGATTTCCGAGAGCGGATAGCATCCTAGCGGTCGTCTCCGTTCCGAGCTTCGGGCGGGAACGGTCCAGACTCTCCAGATAGTTGGCTGCCTCGTGGTACTCCATGTCAAATAGGGGCACCGGTATCGGTATTAATGTGTTGCCGCATCCTATCTCGGCCGGTTAGCGTCCACAATCAGGCGTCTCTACCGAGAAAATAGCCCTCAGTTCACGGTCGGCGCTGCTCACGTATCCACAGCTTGTAGTGTGATTTATGTATCGAGGTTGGGGTGCCATCCTTGTCCTGCCACCGATCTGAAGTCGCGTTTCGCACCGCCTCTGCTGGCCGACCGGTCGCATCTTCTGATAGAGTGCAACCCTCTGTCGGCGAACTGCGTCTTACGCTTTACGGGCACCGTGTTGTTTATGAAAGTGTGTGGCGAGACTCCCATTATGGCCACCGACTCGACGAACAATATAGCGGCCCAAGAGCCATACGTGACCGAGTTCGAGGCGACCGTTCGGTCCGTCGATGGTCGTGCGGTCCGTTTGGACCGGACGTATTTCTACCCGGAAGGGGGTGGACAACCGGCCGACAACGGATTTCTGGACGGTATCGACGTCACCGACGTGCAAAAACGAGACGGGGAAACCATCCACATCCTCGCGACCGTGCCTGGCTTCGAAGCGGGAGAGGCCGTCACGGGTCGAATCGACGAAGAGTTCCGAACATACTGCATGCGAGCGCACACGGCGAGTCACTTGATGTACGGTGCGGGACGGAAACTGTTCGAGGACCCTGGATACGGCGGGTTCGATATCGGATCGGAGAAAGTTCGCCTGGACTTCAAAACTGACCGCGATCCCGACGACGTGAACGCTATCACATTCGAGCGAATGGTGAATAAAGTCGTCTGGGATTCTCGGGACATCACGTGGAAAGAAATGGACAGTGAGTGCGCCCGTCGGCGCGACGACGTAGTGTTCAATCTGACTGACAACGGCGAGCCGTCCGATACGGTTCGCGTGGTCGAGATCGACGAGTGGGACATCGCGGCCTGCGGCGGCACGCACGTACAAAACACTACGGAGGTCGGACCGATAGCGGTGCTGGACGTCTCGAATCCGGGCTCCGACCTCATCCGCGTTGAGTACGCTGTCGGTCCCACAGCCATCCAGACGCGGATCGACGAGAGAAAGAATGCTGAGCGTGCGGCCGACGCGATGGAGACGAGCGTCGAGGACCTTCCGGAACGCGCTACCAGTCTCGTACAGGAGATCGGTTCTCTCACGGAAGAGATCGACCAGTTACACGAGCGTCTGTTAGAGAAGCGCCTTACGACCCTGGCGGACGAAGCCGTATCGAAGAACGGTGACGACTGGCTAGTCGGCGAAGTCGAGGGGATGGGTCCAAACGACGTTTCCGAGCGAGTCAGAAAACTCGCTGGAGACGCAGGTGACGTGATCGCACTTATCGGCATCAACGGTAGTTCGTTCGTGGTCGTCGCGACGACGGGCGAACCGGACGCCAGCGAGGTAGTCGACGATGTCACGGCGGAGTTCGGCGGTGGCGGTGGCGGCGGTTCGACCTTTGCGCAGGGCGGTGGGTTGAACGAGGAACCGACGACCATCGTCGAGTACCTACGTGAGCAGGTGTAGCCGCTTTGGCTCACCACTACCTGGAGCGACTGCGCTTCCGCCGTCGCTCGGTATCCCGTACACCGTACGTCTTCCTTCTCGTGTTGTCAGAAACCTTGGGCATATTGTGACTTCGAAAACACATCGTATCCCCCGTGTTTCAGGAGGAACAAGGTTAATTACTGGAGGACTGGAAGTCACGTCCGGAATGCCTCTCAAAGTGAGTGAGACGTCCGCTTCGGCGGACTACGGATCACTGCTACGTGAACGCAAAGCTTCTCTCGAATCGAACCGATGGAAAATGAGTAGAACAACCGATGGCAGTAGCCGGAGGATGCAGGTATGACTCGCGAGTGGACTGAGATAACGGTCGTCGGCGAAGACGATACGGGCCTCATCGCCGAGGTGACCTCCTTCCTCTTCGAGCGCAACGCCAACATCGTGGACCTCGACCAGGCCGTTCGGGACGGTACGTTCCGGATGACTATGGAAATCGACACGTCGGAGATGGTCACCACCCAACTGAAGTTCCAGGAGGACCTCGAGGACCTCTGCGACGGGTTTGGGGTTGACGTCCAGGTGCGGTTCCCGTCCGACTGCGAGAACCAGTCTATCGCCGTCCTCGTCACCAAGGAGAGCCACTGCCTCGAAGCGTTGCTCGAGGCCTGGAACAGCGGCGAACTGGACGCGGACATCGAGGTAGTCATCGGGAACCACGACGACCTTCAGCCGCTCGCGGCGCAGTACGACGTTCCCTTTCACGATATCGGCGACGAGAAGGGGGCTCCCAACGAAGAAGAACTGCTCGACCTGCTTACCGACTACGACATCGACCTGATCGCGCTGGCTCGCTACATCCGTATCCTATCGCCTGAAATCGTCTTCCGCTACGAGAGTCGGATCATCAATGTCCATCCGAGTCTGCTCCCGGCGTTCCCCGGTGCCGCCGCGTACAGACAGGCTCTCGAGGAGGGAGCCCGCATCGCTGGTGTCTCGGCCCACTACGTGACCACCGATCTCGACCAGGGCCCAATCATCACCCAGCGGTCGTTCAACGTCCCTTCAGATGCCACGGAGGCAGACCTCAAGCGGCTCGGCCAACCGCTCGAAGCCGAGGCCCTCCTCGAAGCGATAAAGCTCCATCTCGACGAAGAGCTCTCCGTGCAGTTCGGACGCACCGAACTCGAAAACCCCGGCGAGACCGACACGCAGCTCGGCGCTCCCCAAGAACTCAACCGGCTGATCCCCGACCAGCCGGTCGACGGCTTCGACGCGGTGGCTGGCGACGAAACGGACGAGACGGCGACGGCGGATGACTGACTCGCGGTGCCTTTCAAGCTCGACCACAGGGTCCGTCGCAGAGGCGACGAGAGAGTGATCTCTTTTCCGTATTGCGCTAGACGAACCGGCACGTTTTCCCGTTCTCCGCAACACATCAAGTAGATCATCTGTTGTGGACGGTGCGAGCGAGTCTGTAACGGACGTGTCCTCGTTCCGACCGCGACGCCAGTCATGAACACAAAACTGCGATAACGGCCTCTGTATCGTCGATATTGGGGGGACCACGAACCAACACTCTCGGTGATGACGGGAGATTCATTAAACGTCGACACGAAATGCCATACGGAATGGTCACATCTTCATCCGAGATTCCGATCACCGTTATCAGCGGACCGCTGGGTGCAGGCAAAACGACGCTGGTCAACCGACTGCTGAACAATCCCGACGATAGGCGAATCGCCGTCATCGTCAACGACATGGGCGAGGTCAACGTCGACGCGGAGTTAATCGCCGACGAGACGGAGAAGGACGTCGTCGACCTTTCGAACGGGTGTATCTGCTGTCGGCTTCAGGACGACCTTATCGCTCAAGCGACGCGGTTGGCCGAGGAGCGCTCGTTCGACTACCTCGTCGTCGAGGCGTCAGGAATCAGCGAACCGGTTCCCATCGCTCGTACGCTCACGGAGGGGACAAAAGAAGACAGCCTTCCGGACCGGTTCCGCCTCGATACGACGGTTTCGGTCGTCGACGCCTACGGGTTCTGGAAAGCGTTCGATCCCGAAGAATCCCTCCCGGATGCTGCCCCGGACCCGGAGCGCCCATTGACCGAGGTGTTAGTCGACCAGATCGAGTTCTGCGACGTGTTGCTGCTGAACAAGTGCGATATGGTACCCGACGATGCGCAGGAGTCTATTGAGGCCACCATCCGTGAACTCCAGCCGCGCGCGACGCTTCATCGAACGACGTACAGTGATGTCGACCCGAGTGCCGTTCTCGACACCGGATCGTTCGACTTCGAAGCGGCGCGGCGGCAGCAAGGCTGGAAACGAGCCCTGTCGGGAGAAGCAGCAAATGAGAATCCGGGTCACGACCACGGTGGCGATGCCGTCTCGGCGGCCGAGGCACACGGTGTCGGGTCGTTCGTCTATCGGCGAGAGCGTCCTTTCCACCCTGAGCGGTTCGACGCGTGGCTCGACGACTGGGACGGCGAGATCATCCGCGCGAAAGGGTTCGCGTGGGTAGCGAGTCGCCCGGAGACGGTTCTCGGGGTGAGTCAGGCCGGTCCATCTGTCCAGGCTGGCCCGATTGGCGAATGGAGCCACGATGATCCGGCGACGCGGTTGGTGTTCATCGGTAGCGACCTCGACGAAGCGGCCGTGGCCACCGAACTCGACGACTGTCTGGCGGCGTCTGACGAACAGACCGACGAGTACGCTACTGATCCCTTCCCCCGCGGATCCGCTTGATCTCCGCTCGGGCCCGATCTCGTTGCCGGTCGTTCCAACGCCCGTCGAATCGCCGCAGTCGCCGGTGGCTACTGCGGTGACTATCGGTTGCGTCGTCTGTATCCGCGTCTCGTGCTGGTTCCCTTGCGTGGGTACGAAGTAACGCTGTACAGTGGTTTGTTACCCCACCACACCAGATAACGTAGTGATGCGAAAAAACGGAGGCGTCTGATCGCGCGGGGGTTACGGCTCTAGCAGGACCTTCGTGACGCCTTCCTCGCGGTTATCGAATTTCTCGTACATCTCCGGCGCGTCCTCCAAGTCGACGCGGTGCGAGACGACCCAGCTGGGATCGGCGCGCCCTGAGATGATCATGTCGCGGAGCTCACGGTTGTACTCCTTGACGTTGCACTGGCCGGTACCGAGCGCCTGCCCCTTCTCGAAGAGGAGGCCGAAGTCGATGCCAAGACGGCCCTGTGCTGCCATTTCGTCCGGTGCGCCGGGGTCGTCGGGGACGTACAATCCCGGAATCCCGAGTTCACCGGTCGGTCGGACCGTCCGGATGAGGTTGTTGATGACGACAGCCGGGTTCTCGCGGGCAGGGTCGTACGCGTCGTCGCCTTCCTTATCTGGGTCGATAGCCTGGTATCCGACGGCGTCGACGCCCTTGTCGACGCCGCCGCCGTGGATGTCTTTGATCTGTTCGACCGGATCGCCCTCCTCGAAGTTGATCGGCGTCGCGTCGCAGTGTTCCTCAGCCAGTTCGAGGCGGCTGGGAACACGGTCGACGACGTAAATCTCCGCGGCACCCTTGAGCTTGGCGCTGTAGGCCGCCATCAGGCCCACCGGACCGGCGCCATAGATAGCGACGGAGTCACCGGACTGGAGGTTGGCGAGTTCAGTGCCGTGCCAGCCGGTCGGGAAGATGTCCGCGAGCAGTGCAAACGAGTCCTCGTGTTCGTCCCCGTCAGGCAGTTTGAGCGCATTGAAGTCCGCGTACGGAATGCGAAGTTTCTCGGCCTGACCGCCCTGGTACGGCCCCATCGCGACGTACCCATACGCGCCGCCGGCGAATCCGGGGTTGACGTTCGTACAGAAGCCCGTATAGCCGTTCTCACAGTTTTCACAGAAGCCACAGGCGACGTTAAACGGCGCGACGACGCGGTCGCCCACCTCGAGGGAACTCACCGCGTCGCCGACCTCGGTCACGATACCCATGTTCTCGTGCCCGAACACGATCCCTGACTCTGCGGCCGTCCGCCCCTCGTACATGTGTAGGTCGGACCCGCAGATGCACGTCGTCGTGATGTCGATCACGACATCGTTCGGGTGCTCGATCTGGGGTTGCTCGACTTCTTCGACTGCTACCTCGCGTTCGCCTTTGTAAACGACGGCATTCATGGACATTGGTCGATATCTCCACTATTACCTGCGAGCGGACCATATTTATATTCAATGTTTATAATGTCGGTTAGAACCCAAGATATAAAATTCCCAACGGTTAGTGGAAAGGATGCGTTCTACATATCTGTCTCCCATTATATGCTCACATTGGAATGTTGTCACGAGGGGGAAATGGACGATTTTGATTGGATAGGTGATAGTTTGAGCATAGAGGGATCAGCACTGGCAGTCGAGATGTGCTCTCAGCCTCTCATTTTCGTGGCGGTGGCAGCAAACAGAGCACCTCGACGATCAGGAGGGATCGGCTCATAGTTTCGTGAGTTTTCCGTCAAACTTGTTGGACGCTGGTGGTCGCGGTGTCCACCCCAAACAACGTGCCGGCGGGCGGAGAGGGAGAAGACGGTTGTTTTGACATGGGGAATTTGGATAGACTTGGGCAACGCTGCGTCAGAGTCCATTGATCCGAGGACTGCTGCTGCTATCTCGTATCTCGTGGCGATAATTCTTTCACTCTAATTCATTGTTATTTCAGGTCTACCTATCGGAGTTACTATATGGGGAGGGCTGCTTGCTGGCATGGCCGGGTTATTCACCGGAACCGCTCTCATTTCGATGTACATCGGATTTTCAAGGTCAACGACAGTGATCCCTACTCTCGTGCCATGGACTTCGTCGTCGCGGCTATCATCGGTAGGTCGTTCTCGGAGACGATTTGACATGCGTGCGGGGAACACGCTATCCGGTAGTCGTCTCCTCGCGACGGATGTCGACATGAACATGGCATCAAGGACGGAGTTTACGTTCGTTTCGGTCTACGGCGAACCGACGTCCGATCGCATACACTCCATGCCATGTCCCCCCTCGATCCCACTCGACACCCCGAAAATCAGGGTTGTCGGTTATTACGAATCGTAGGCGTCCTGTGCGAGCTGGTGGAACTTGTGGACGGTGTGTTCGTTGGGACCGAGTTGGGCCTGTGCGAGCGCGCCGGTTTTGAGTCCCTCCCACTGGCGTTCAACCAGTTCGAAGTCTTCCTCCTGGAGTTGGCGACTTGTCCGGACGAACTCACGTTCCTCCTCCGAGAGTTCGCTGTCTCGGAAGTAGTAATCCGCGATCAACTGGAAGCGGTCAGTGTCGATGGGATCGATGATGTAGGTGCCGTAGCCGTCGGCGGTTCCGTACATGTTGACCGTGAAGTTCGGCCAGAAGTAGTGGAACTGTGCCTCGTGTTCGTCGTGGATGCGCATCTCGTCCTCGACGTCTTCGGCGTGGGTGTAGTGAAGCACCCAGTGGTAATCGTTGACCTCGAGTTCGGACTCGTTGAGCGAGATGCCTTTGATCCAGTCCTGATGATTGGCCTGACAGTGGTCACACTCCGAGTAGTTGCTCGCGAACACCTTCCAATTGCACTCGACCTCGGAAACGATCCGAGTGGCGTGCTCGTACTCCCCCAGCGGGAGCGCCTCGAGGCGGTCTTTCATCACGCCGGCCTGCTCGGCCAGCGGCATCGGGTCGTCGCGCAGGTTTACGAAGAGCAGCGGTCCGATGCTGTCGACGTGAATATTGTCTGCCTCCTCGAGTTCGTCCGGATCAATACGTTCGGAATCGGTCATCGGCGTATCGTCTACGATCGCCGAGCCATCGTGGGCCGAAAAGTTCTCGAAGGCACGCACATTGCCGTTTTTGTCCCGGACAACGACCAGGTTCCGACCACCGATGTCGCGGGTGAAAAACTGACCTGGTTCGCTGATGCTATTCGCATGGCCCGCGTAGACCCAGTACTGCCCGAAGATCTTCTCCTTTTCGAGTTCGAATATATCGTCTTCGGTGAAGTACTTCGCTGGGAGTGCGTTCGATTTCTCTGTGATGTCTGAACTGACTGGCTTCGCCTGGGTCTCTTTCCACTGCGTCATGCAGTCGCACAATCGAGAGAAGCTTTAAAAAGGATTAACCAGTTATATAGAAACTCATTATATGGCCGGTTACGTCATCGATAGATAGACAGTCAACTAACGGATACAACGCACTGAAACGATGTGCCCGCTCTTGTCCTGGAGTCTGGATGGGGTCATGTCATCAAACGCGGTCCCGCTTGCATTCCGTACGAGACAGGACGATAACTTTGTACAACAATTCGATGCGTACGCCCATCTGCTCGGGGTTCCCGTCTCGGGTCCGACTCTCGCTTTCGCTGGTACTCGGATGAACTCGTACCAAGAGGGTCTTATGATTTGCACACCGAAAGCGAGCGTCAGAGCGGTTATGACGACTCGATCGACGCTGGAGAGCGGACACTCCTCCCCGGTGAGAGCGTCCGAATCTCTTCTAGAGCGCTTTCGAATGTAACTAAGTGTTTTGCCACAGACTCGAAACATAATCGCAGTGGGATCCACGGAGACGCGCTACACCCAGTTGACAACCAAACTAATGAGATACCAGATACGTTGTGGTTGATCAGCCAGTGGTTCAGATTGGCAATTACTGATGGCGGGTGTGCACTGTCGTTGATCCTGAGTACGTCGGGCCGTCCCCGCAGATCGGCCACCGGACGATCAGTTTCACCGCTAACCACCGACCGAGTACGCCTTATTCCAAGTGGCAACGCTGTCGCGTTGGCGGCTAACCGCTGCCGACAGCGACCGCTCCTCACCTATCGTCGAGGAGGATCAAACCGATTACTGTGACCGACGACGGAACTCAGGCTTCAAACCGGCTCAGCTGAAGATGCCTTGTGAGGTGCTGAATCTAGCCTTGCAGGCAGAATTACAAGCGAGAGGTTGTCCTCTCTCGCGAACATAGCATCTCCGCTAAGCCCGCTCCGCTCGATATTTGGGAGGGGCGACTATAATTACAAACATATGGGCGTAATAGGAGGCGTGTAAAAATAGTGCCGCTCGTCATAGTCGCACGCAATACAGTCGCCAAAGAGAGTGCTGATGAACGAGCTATCGACGAAAACTACCGAGAGAAGGACAGATAATCGGCACAGCCAGTCTGATCTAATTCCTCTCGCGATCAACTCTCTAGAATAGAACAGGGAGTCGTGCTATGCGTTCCGGACTCCCCGCGAGTCGCCCCCGCTCGAGAAGTGCATGCCTGGGATACTGTCTCCGGATTAGCGTCGCATTCCAGATACCGTACTGGCTGCCGGTGTCGACATGAGATGGCTTTCATCCGATCACCAGCCACTACCCACAGGCGGCTATCGGACCATTGCTGGGAGCAGTCGGAACGACTACCGCGTTGCGTTCGCAGCAAAATCGAGGTCTCATCACTACCCTAGTCAGAGAACTCGAATGGCTTGCGGGATTCGAGAACCCGACAAATGAGATATTTTTCACTATGAGTTTTCCAGTATTCACGTGCCCCGGTCGTACTCGTCCGTGAACGCAGCTACTTCGCAATCAACGCGATAGCGATTCTAGCCAATAGAATTCCCTGCATCGGTCATCAGTAGGGATTCTTCTAAGAAGATGACTGCGATGACCGCTACGACGATGAAAGAAAAGGTGCTACTAGTCGCCACGATCACAGTATCATCCCTCGCAAGCGCTGCGTATAGGGTTATGCCCCCGGATACCAACAAGTGCAGCGTAGAACAAGCCAGCAGAGACCACGTCTGTCGGTGTTTTCTGAGTGATCCCGATGTAAATTACGGCGATGACCGTCCCGACCACGTAGGAGATGACCAGTGCCGTCTCCGGAAGGAGTTCGTCGCGAGTCTAACGAAAATCACCCATAGTTCCCACGTGACCATCGTCACGATAGCTGGGAGTACCGGAATGGTTCCCATACGGATCTCGTTACATATGTGTCATTATTACTGTTGGCACGGTAATAACCGGGTTGAGAGTCGAACCCCAACGACTGCCTCGGCTAACAGATCGATCAAGTCGTCTCGACCACGGCGGCGGTTTTTGACAGAGACAGCACGCCGTTCTGTCACACTTTCGCTACGCACTGTCGTCGTGCTCGCTGAGGTTTATAATCTCCTGTCATTTATCACGTCTACGCTTATTGTTTAGTGGGGTATCACGGAAGATATCGATGCAATGTCCCAAATGCGAACAGACGATGGTCGAACCGTACGAACAAACTCACCCGATGTGTGAACAGTGCGGACACATTCCGTCTCTCGGAGCGGACTAAAAGGTCTACTCTTCAGCGCTGCTGTTACTCTCTGTTTTACCGCGTCACTAGGAGTAGCCACCTATTTCCGTCGACCACGGGGAAACCAAGTATGGACGATGGAAAACAGACCCGGTTCGGCGCCAAAGGCGAATTAGAGACCGATAGTGAGACGGACGCGACTGATGACGAGTCGGAGTCGATTCACAGCGATTACGGCGACGAACTCGGCAAGAACGAGACCAAATCGGGAGCGAATCGGTACGTGGTCTCCAGTTTACTTCAGAAAGCAGTTCGGCGATCGGACGAGGAAATCGCGGCGTGGGCCGCGTGGGAGCTGGTCCGATCGGGATACGCGTGGAACTTCTGGAACCGGATCAACCTCTACGTCGTCGAAGACCTGCGAGCGGGTCACGAGATTGCCCTCGTGGTGAGTCGCTACGAGGAACTGGCCCGCGAACGCTGGTCTGAAGACTCCTGGCGCGGACGGCTCTGTGCGGTCCACGCCGCCCTCGCGGCTGCTCGAGCGCCGTCGTCTCGCGAGGCCGCACACGCCGACGATTACTTCGGTGAACTCTCGGAAGAACGGGCGACCGCACTCGAAGAGGACCGGGAGCCTCGGTACGATCATCCCCTCGATGAGCTCGAACCCGGCGGAACGTACGACGCCGTCTTCGATCAGCACACGTACGAGGGGAAGCGACTCGGTCGCGATGGCGCCTTCTTCAGGACACATGGCGCCCGCGTCGGTCCAGAGGAAGAACCCGAACTGAGCCGTCAGTGGCGACTTCGAAGTATGCGACTCGAGGATCGGGACTACACTGAAAACGAACTGGCCCGCGCCATCAGGCCGGTCGATCCAGACGATAAGTGGCCCGAAACAGAGGTGACTCGTCGAGAGGAGTAGTTATCAGCGGTCTGAGAAGCGGTCGCCGTATTCTGAGGAACGTCAGAACGCGCCCAGATGATCGTCCTGTGGTTCGTACAGTCCCCCGGTCATCCGCACCTCGTGGATCTCGTCTACCGTCTCACCGATTGATAGCCCCCGTTCGGACATAACTGCCGCAATGATCCCGATCGGGACGCCGTTCTCGTATTGCTCCTGTAACTCCCAGATGACATCCTTGAGACCGTCGCTCGTGACGTCCTCTTCTAAATCCAACTGTGCGCGTTTGAACTGTACCTCGTGACCCGTCACGCGATAGTGACGGCGGTAGAACTCGATGATCTCGTTCGGAGCGTCGATTTGCAGATCGACGTCGCACTCCGGACAGGACGCGACGTACGGTGCCTGATCTTGGGTACTCATGGGTTCTGTATCTGATTGTCGTGTTTCAGTAGTGATCGGTTATATCGCAGCGATACCATCACGAATCGTAGGCGTCCTGTGCGAGCTGGTGGAACTTGTGGACGGTGTGTTCGTTGGGACCGAGTTGGGCCTGTGCGAGCGCGCCGGTTTTGAGCCCTTCCCACTGGCGCTCAACCAGTTCGAAGTCTTCTTCCTGGAGTTGGCGACTTGTCCGGACGAACTCACGTTCCTCCTCCGAGAGTTCGCTGTCTCGGAAGTAGTAATCCGCGATCAACTGGAAGCGGTCAGTGTCGATGGGATCGATGATGTAGGTGCCGTAGCCGTCGGCGGTCCCGTACATGTTGACCGTGAAGTTCGGCCAGAAGTAGTGGAACTGTGCCTCGTGTTCGTCGTGGATGCGCATCTCGTCCTCGACGTCTTCGGCGTGGGTGTAGTGAAGCACCCAGTGGTAATCGTTGACCTCGAGTTCGGACTCGTTGAGCGAGATGCCTTTGATCCAGTCCTGATGATTAGCCTGGCAGTGATCACACTCCGAGTAGTTGCTCGCGAACACCTTCCAGTTACACTCGACCTCCGAGACGATCCGAGTGGCGTGCTCGTACTCCCCCAGCGGGAGCGCCTCGAGGCGGTCTTTCATCACGCCGGCCTGCTCGGCCAGCGGCATCGGATCGTCGCGCAGGTTCACGAAGAGCAGCGGCCCGATGCTATCGACGTGCACATCGTTCAGGGCGTTCTCTTCGGCGTCGAACTCCTGTACTTCCTCGTCCTCAAGGTCGGGATTCAGACCGGCTTCATCGAAGCTCTTGGGCGTGCTTTTGAGTTCTCCCTCGAGGTCGTACGTCCAGAGGTGGTACGGACACTTGATTCGCTTTGCATCGCCGGGGTCGGTCATCGGTGTATCCTCGACCATCTTCGAGCCACGGTGGGCGCAGACGTTGTCGAACGCCTTGATATCACCGTCGTGACCGCGGACGATAATCAGTTGTCGATCACCGATCGTCCGGGTGAAGTACTGGCCCGCTTCCGGGATGCAGTTGACGTGTCCGGCGTATACCCAGTACTGGCCGAACACTTCCTCTTTCTCTCTCTCGAAGATCTCCGGATCGGTGAAGTACTTCGCCGGTAACGCGTTCGACTTCTCCGTGATATCCGAGCTCACTACTTGCGTTTGTGATTCGTCCCACTGTGTCATACAGGACCACAGATGACACACCCATAAAAAACAGTTCACCTGTGATACTGAACCACACTATAAACTAGTGAGAATTCGGGGGTGTTGATGAACGGACGAAGCATCGTCCACACAGGAGAGCAACAACGCATTCGTGATCTCGGCTCGTGACCAGCCGGCGTGTTCCGCGTGATCAGTTACCGATCCTGGTGGAGGGTTGCAGTGACAGTGATCCAGGAAGGTGTCCCAGAAGAGTTCTGTCTCGTCGAGCGTGATCTGACTCTCACGCCGTTTTACGGGTAACGTGTCCGGAACGCGAACAGGAGGGGATGACGGAGGACGCAGCTACGAGGTGGTGCTCATCATTCTTTCTCAGCGAAAGCTCGTATAGCTGAGAGACGCGCTATGGCGGTGGATAGCACGGAGAATTGTGGCCTCAGCCGCTGATAGTGCTGCTGTGAATCCGCTTGGCGATCTCTTCACGAGTGTCTTCCTGATCGGGCTCGTGCGAAATTCTATGTGTGACGAGATCGATCAGGTTCAATTGTTCAAGTAACTCTTGGGTCCGTTCCCGGCCGAGGTCCAGTTGTCGCTGTACGTCGTACAGGGTCATCGACGACTCTATGGCGTCTGCAACCTTTTCAATCGTGAGGCCGTCCGGGAGACCGAGCCCGTCGGCAGCGAGTTGTGTGTTGGAGACGCCCTCGATCGGGTCGTCTCTGTCGGCCGCTGAATCCTGCTCCGACTCCGATTCGGGTGACGACTGCGCGTCCTCGGCACACTCTTTAGCGGCTACTCGGCCGTCTGTCTCGTCGACTGTGTCACCGGCATCTACCGCCGCTGTACTTCCGTCTGCCGTGCAGTTGTCCGCGTCGGCCTCGTCGGCTGTCTCGTACGATGTCGGCTGGTGTATGCCGGCTTCGGTCATGTATCGCCGAACGGTCTCTGAGGCGACATCCATCTCGATGTGCTCGGTCATTTCAGCGAACGTGTTGAAGGAATCGTACAGACACTGGAGATACTCGTCGTCTTCGTACGGTGGGAGGTCGTCGGTGCGTGCAGCGTCGAGTTTCTCCGCTACCTCGTTTCGGTCGCTCGCCGACTCCTCGTTCGCTGTCTGGGTATCCTCGTGCTCACCGATACCGTCCGTGTCGTCGACCGCTTCTCTGCGAGCTCCCGTCGCAGGACTCGCATCAGCCGATTCTGGCTCGTCGCCGGTCGCTTCGTCACTCTCGGCAGTGACTAGTGCTGACGGGACTCGAGAGTCACCGGTATCGGTGGTTACTGCTTCGGAACGCCGGTGCCCCGCCTCTGTCTCGAAAGTGAGCGTGAACGTCGCTACTAGGGAGCCATCATCGGTCACGCGAGCATCTTTTCGGATGGTCGATGCGTCTTCGGGTACGTACTCGTCTAACCTCGGTAGCATCGACGGGGAAAACTGTATTTGTATCCCCCCGTCACCCGTGATCGTCGCCGCCTGCGGTGACGCTTCGGTTCCCGATTCTGCTCCCGAACACAGGGAGACGGGAACATCGAGTGTGACGGTTAGCCCTGTCTCGGATTCCTGGTTGGGCGTCTCCGCTTCGACACTGTGGATCCTCCCGCCATCCGACTCGTATCGCCCGATCACTCGGGAGAGTTCTTTGAACGAGGTACTGATACCCATGGTATAGTAACACAATTATCTGCTTGGTAGTATAGATGTGCGTGAGGAATAGGGAACCTATTTATATAAAAACGGCTCAGAGATGAGAAACAAGAGCTGTCCTCTGTCCGACATATCTGGCAATAGTCCCTATCGCGCGCGGATTCGCGATGGGTACTACGAGAACTCTCTCTGTGACCTCGGTAGATGTGAGGTGATCGTGGAGGCGTCACAGCGCAGCAGTTCCGTTGAGTTCGATTCCGTGCTGTGCACCTGAACGTACACCGTCGGGCCGAGGCTGCCCTCGTACCGGTGGACGGTAATGGGAAATAGAGCCGGACGGCAACCGAGCGAGACGGCGCTCGGTAGCTGTATGCGTAACGCGCTTGCGCTTCATACTGCATCTCCCGGGTATCGAGGCTGTAAGTGGCGGAGAGGTCAGGCTTTTATGCGCTTCCCGAACAGCAGCCAGTGTATGCACCTCGAGAGCGCAATGTGGACCGACGTTCAGGGAGTAGAGACAGATCTAGCGATGGTGCCGATCGGCAGCACGGAACAGCACGGTCCTCACGCCCCGCTGGGTACCGACACGCTCAACGCTGAGACAGTCGCTGAGACCGCCGCCGAACGACTCGACGACCCCGTCGTTGTGTCCCCGGCAGTTCCGGTCGGCATCGCCGAGGAACACAGACAGTTTTCCGGAACGCTTTGGACATCCGAATCGACGTTCAGGTCGTACGTCCGTGACATCGTCGGAAGTCTGGCATCACACGGCTTCGACCGCGTCGTGCTGGTAAACGGTCACGGTGGAAACGCAGCGGCGCTCCGGGAAGTCGCCGGAGCGATCACGCGTCACGACGATGCGTACGCGGTCCCATTCACCTGGTTCGAGGAGGTCGGTGACTATACCTCCCGCATGGGCCACGGCGGTCCGCTGGAGACGGCATTGCTCCAGCACGTGAACCCGGACCACGTGCGCGAGGGGTGTCTCGACGACGCAGCCGCGGAAGCCAGCGATCGGTGGGGTGATTGGCAGGGACGAGTCAATCTCGCGTTCGACTCGGCCGAGTTCACCGAGAACGGCGTCGTCGGCGATCCGCGCGAGGCAAGCGCCGATCTGGGCGAGGAACTGCTCGACGCCACGAGCGAAGCGCTCATGGAGTTGCTCGAAACCGTGGCCGAGCACGATCCGGACCGCCCCACACATCGGTAACACGGTCGTACACCGGCGACTCGTCCTGACCACCGCTCCTATCAGTGTCTCACAGGGTGGGATCAATTCGACAGGAGGAATTTCTGGCGTAATCCGAGCGGTCTCCAACATGTCCTGTGTGAGAACTGCGCTTCAGCGGAGCCACAAAGGAGCGACTGAAAGATGTCGGGAGTTCAGTCGCTCACCGGACGAGTGACTCCGTGTCTCTCGCTGATCAGTCGTCTGCCGTGATCGCTTCCTCTTTGACGAGCTCGTTCCACCGTTCGAGGCCAGCTTCGGCAACTTCGCGGTCCTGGCTCACGGCGCCGCCGGAGACACCGATCGAGCCGACGACTTCACCGTCTCGCTCGAGTGGATAGCCGCCGCCGAAGATGACGATCTGGTCGTCGTCGGTCGTCTGGAGGCCGTACAGGGAGTTGCCTGGTTCGGAGGGCTCTGCCAGTTCGTGAGTCGGCATCTCCAACGCAGCCGACGTGTACGCCTTGTTACGCGAGATGCTCACGGAGGCCAGCCAGCCGCCGTCCATGCGGTGCTGAGCGATGAGGTTACCCTCGCTGTTTGCAACCGTGATTACCATCGGGTTGTCGATCTCGTTCGCTTTCTCTTCTGCCGCTTCTATCAGCTCTTTCGCTGTCTCCAGCGGAATGGACTCTACCATGCAAGAGGAAGATGAGACGTTGTCATAAAATAAGTTGCCGTTATTCTCTCGACATACAATATTATTTTTGGAAACTGATAGAGAATTATGTCTCATCAATGGCTATCTGTCCGGATATCCCCGAATTCGATTGATTGGTTCAGGAGACCGCAAAGGGGAGCCGTCACTCCGCGATTCGATGTTACTATCGTCAAAATAATATATAACTGTCACTTTATGCTTATTCGCAGTTTTACCGATGCCTCTGAACGACTGTTGGCGTGTCCGTGCACGGAACCGAGCGCCGTCGCTTGGCGATGATACCAGAGGATAACAGTGATGTCACTGTTATCTACAGCCGCCTCGAAACTCTAATTATAATTCCCCTATCAAGTTTTGCCGAAGATCTGGGTGAGCGATAATTATATTTGTACTCGACTGGCACCACGGAGTGTACAATCATGAACGCAGACGATAGCCTGCCGGACCAGGCAGATACCGTTATCGTCGGTGCTGGTATCGTCGGGTGCAATCTGGCGTATCAGCTCACCGAACTCGGCCGGGACGACATCGTCGTTGTCGACAAGGGGCCGATGCCGACGACTGGAGGATCCTCCAGCCACGCGCCGGGAATCATGTTCCAGACCGCCGAGTCGAAGATTCTCTCGAAGTTCGCCAAGTACAGCCGTACCCTGTACTCTGATCTGGAGGACGACGACGGCGTTCAGGCCTACAACGAAGTTGGTGGTATCGAGGTCGCGCGGAGCGATGAGCGGATGGACTACCTGCAGCGCCGCGTCGAGTGGGCCCAGTCCTGGGGGCTCCCGAACCCGGAGATTCTCTCGCCCGAGGAAGTCGAAGAGAAACTACCGCTCGTCGATACCAACGAGATCCAGGGAGGGTACTACTCGCCGACAGACGGCCAGGTATCCGGTGTCGTCGCATGCGCTGCCCTCGCCCGCGAGGCCATGGATCGGGGAGCAAAGTTCGTTCCGCACACCCGCACCGAAGACGTCGAGACCGAGAACGGGTCGGTCAGCTCGGTGATCACCGAAAACGGGACGATCGAGTGTAACGAAGTCGTCATCGCGACGAATATCTGGGCGCGTCAGCTGGGCGAGAAACTCGACGTTCACCTCCCGGTGACGCCGGTCGAACACCAGTACACGATGACCGAACCGCTCGAGGAACTCGCCGACAACCGGATCGACGTCAGCGATCACCCCTTGTATGAGAACTACAAGGACGTCTCCGGAGACAAAGTCGACCGCCTGCTCGCGGGTCCTGACCGGCCGATCCTCCGCGATCAGGACAACGCGATGTACTTCCGGACGCACGGGGACTCCTACGGAATCGGGTCGTACAACCACGAATCCGTCGTGCCCGACCCCCAGGACCTCGGCGACAACGAGGAAGACGCTGAACAGGGCTCGATCCACGAGTTCACCGAGTACCATATGAACAACGCAACGCACCCGGATCGACCGGACAAGGCCCCGCGACAGGCCAGCGACGAACTGTTACCGGCCACTGAGGGGAGGGAACTCGAACACAAGTACAACGGCATGTTCGCGGAGTCCCCCAACGGCCTGCCGGTGATGGGCCCGGTCCAGAAGTACGACGGTCTCTGGACTGCGGCAGCCATCTGGGTGACTCACGCCGGTGGCGCTGGCAAAGCTCTCGCCGAGTGGATGGAGAACGGCGTCCCCCGCCTTCCTGACGGGCCGATCGGTCTCCGTCACTGCAACGTCAATCGGTTCGACGCCCACGAAGGCAGCTGGGACTTCGCTCGAGACATCGGTGGCGAGGAGTACCGCATCGTCTACAACATCATGCACCCGAAGTGGGTGTGGACGGACCACCAGCGCGACATCCGCCGCACGCCGATGTACCACAGCCACAAGGAACTCGACGCCGAGCTGTGGGCCGAAGCCGGCTGGGAGGAGCCCCACTGGTTCGATTCAAACGCCGACTTGCTCGCCGAGTACGGTGATCAGATCCCGGACCGTGAGGGCTGGGAAGATAAGTACTGGTCGCCCATCGAGGGTGCAGAGACACTCCACGTCCGTAACAAGGTCGGCCTCCACGATATGACGTCGTTCAACAAGATGGAAGTTATCGGAAGCGACGCCGGGGACTTCATCCAGCACCTCTGTACGAACGACATGGACCTCGACGTCGGCGATGTCCGGTACACCCTGATGTGTAACGAGAACGGTGGCGTCCGCGCGGACATCACCGTTACGCGCGTCGACGACGACCGCTACCTCCTCCTGACGACCGGTCGCGAGGTCGGAAATAACCACGTGGCGTGGGTCAGCGATCAGTCCCCCGAAGACGTGGTCGTCAACGACGTTACCTCCAGCCTGGCGGCGATGGTCTGTACCGGTCCGAACGCGCGGAAGGTGCTCTCGAAGGTGACGGACGTGGACCTCTCCGACGAGGCGTTCCCGTTCTTCACGAGTCAGCAGTTCTTCATCAAGAACGTACCCGTTACCGCGCTCCGGGTCTCCTACGCCGGCGAACTCGGTTGGGAGTTCTACACACCCTCCGAGTACGGCGAGCAGCTCTGGGAGCATCTCATGGACGCCGGCGAAGAGTACGACATTCGTCCGTACGGCAACGGCGCGCTAGACGCGCTGCGCATCGAGAAGGGCTTCCGGCTGTGGGGGGAGGACCTCCACACCGAGCACAACCCCTATGAAGCGGGCCTCGGGTGGGCCGTCGACCTGGAGACCGACTTCATCGGGAAGGAAGCGGTCGTTGAAGCAGCCGAGGGTAACAACATCGACCACAAGGTTGCATGCCTGACCCTCAACGACGAGGAGGCGACGATCCTCCCCCACCGTCCGGTCCTCGACGGTGACGACCCGATCGGCTACGTGCACAGCGCTGAGTACGGATACACAGTCGGCGCCTGCGTCGTCTACACGTACCTCCCGCCGGAGTACGCGGAGCCCGGGACCGAACTCGAGATCCAGTACGAGGGCGAACGGTACGACGCGACCGTTCGCGAGGAGCCGCTACTCGATTAAAAAGAGCGCACTCGACGGCGCACTGGGGTCTATCGTCTGATTTTTTATTTTCCTTCGACGGGATCGACTCTCTGCTGTGCGATCAGAGGGACTATCGCCATCGGAAATTGATAGTCTATTCGCACTTCGATTGGCGAGACCTAGTCTACCCGGCAGTTGGCCACGAGTTCGTCAGTGACAGTGGTGGTCCAATCCGTGACGCGACGTCTCATGGGAGTCCCGGCGAGGTCGGTGACCGCCTTGTCCGGTTCGCCGAAGTGCGTTGAACGGCTGCCGGCGATAATGAGGCGCGCGCATGCACGGTCGTCCGCGCGGCACTGTACGAAGCTTCGTCGGAGACGGGGTACTCTTTTACACCGGAAGCGGATACGTCCAACCGATGCACCTTCGCGCACCCGACCGACTCCTCCGCGTGGATCTCTCGACGGAGTCGGTAGAACGCGTTTCCGTCCCGGACGAGTGGCGACGACGCTACGTCGGTGGCAAGGGTCTCGGAGCGCGGTACCTCTACGAAGAGCTGGACGCCGGTACAGACCCGCTCGGGCCGAACAACGTCCTGCTGTTCATGGTCGGCCCGGTCTCGGGACTTCTTCCGGGAGAGAGCCGCTACGCAGCTATCACGAAGTCCCCTCTGACCGGGAGTTTCCTTGACTCGTACGCCGGAGGGACGTTCCCGGCAGTGCTCGCGGGCGCGTTACACGACGCCGGCGGCATCCTCGTCACCGGCCGGGCGTCAGAGCCAATCCGACTCGTCGTGGCGGACGGTGACGTGGATATCGAGTCGGCCGAGACCTGGGGAGAGGGTACCGTCACCACTGACAAGCATTTTTCCGACGCCGCGGTCGCCTGTGTCGG
>NZ_JAQIVI010000619.1 GCF_028618695.1 Natrinema soli
CACCGCGAGCCGACGACGAGCGTGACCAGCCCGCCGACGACGAGCGCGACGTCCCGCACGGACGCCCCCGACTCCGCGTCCGGTTCGTCGACCATCGGCGGGGACTCCTCACTGACGGCGTACAGAATACCCGCCGTGAACCCCGCGAGGGCCAGCAGGAAGAGCACCCCCTCGAGGCGACCGATCCGTCCGTTCGCGCCGAGGGCGACCAACAGGATCGCCGCGAACACCATCACGGGAACGTGCTGCCGGAGCACCCGGTCACTGATCTGCAGCGGTTTGATCAGCGCGGAGATCCCGAGTACCAGTCCGATGTTCGCGATGTTCGAACCGACGATCGTGCCGAGTCCGACGTCGCTCGAGACGTTCAGCGCGCCGATCGTCGAAACGAACAGTTCCGGCGCGGTCGTCGCGAACGCGATCACCGTCACGCCGACGGTCGCGGCCCGGAGCCCGATCCCCATCGCCAGCCGCCCCGCGCCCGCGACCAGCAACTCGGCACCACCGTACAGCGCGACGATCCCGCCCGCCAGCAAGAGGAGGTCGAGCGGGGTTCCGGAGAGCATAGCACCGGCTACTCGAGAGGGGTGTAAAAACGACGCGAATCGATATCTCATCCTTCCGGCACGCGCAGAACGCTCGCCGGCGCGGCGACTGTCGCGGGATCGGTTCGAACGACTCGAGCCCGCCCGGACTGCCACGCCGCCACTGCGGACACTTCGCTGCCGGACCAGTCCGATTATGGTTCCGCCGTACCGAGTGCCAGGAAACGATGGTTATGGACGTTTACGGTTTACTCGGCAATCCGGTCGGTCACTCGCTGTCGCCGCCGATGCACGAGGCCGCGTACGACGAACTCGGGCTCGAGGCGCGCTACGTGACCTTCGAGCCCGACGAAGACGATATCGACGACGCGATCCGGGGGGCCGACGCGCTCGGAATCGCGGGGCTCAACGTGACGATCCCGTTCAAACGGGACGCGCTCGAGATCGTCGCGCCGGAGGATCTGGCGACCCGGATCGGCGCGGTCAACACGATCGACTTCTCGGGGTCGGGCCCGCCGACGGGGTACAACACCGACGCCGTCGGCGCGTTGCGCGCGTTACGCGATCACGATGTCCAGGTCGAAGATGCGCGCGCGGTCGTCGTCGGGGCCGGCGGT
>NZ_JAQIVI010000062.1 GCF_028618695.1 Natrinema soli
CTGTGAACCACTCTGATCACCGCGCCCTATGGCAATTCAACACAGCAGTAGACGCCGGCCTCGAGTTCGGATTCAGCGTCCGAGCCGCCGCTCTCTTCGGCGGTGACCCCGAGATCGCCGCAGACGACGTACAGATCGACGTGGTAGAGCGCGCCGGTCGTCGCCGCGGCGCGAAAGCGGAGGGTGCGACCGCGCCTGTCGATCCGTTTCGTGATGCCGGCAGCGTAGTAACACAGGCTCGTGACCGTCTCGAGGCCCGGCTGGCGCGCTCGAGTCGGATCGCCGTCGGGCGTCGGCTCCGCGATGGCTGCGAGCGCGGGTTGCTGAGGCGGGCGAATTCGACCGGCGAGCGCCTTCGAAGGCAGGTCGGTGTACTCCTTGTCCGGTCGCGGTTTGTTGTCGAAGTTCAGGCCGCGACCGCCCTCGCGAACGCTTCTGGGCGAGTGTTTCGTCCGCTCGTGGTAGTCGATCGCCCCGGTTGGCATGCGCAGAGCTACCACGGCGACGCGGAAAAACCCGGGCAGGAACTTTTTCCTCGCTCCGGTTTGTTACACCGCTCGAGAACATGGACCTCGAGTCGATTCCGGGCGTCGGCGAGAAGACCGCCCGAGCGCTGTCCGCGCTCGACGATCCCGAGCGCGCGCTCCGGGCGGGCGACGTGGAAGCGATCGCGACCGCTCCGGGGATCTCCCAGGGGCGG
>NZ_JAQIVI010000620.1 GCF_028618695.1 Natrinema soli
GCCGCGCCCGTCGATCGACACGGCGACGGCAGCCAGTTCGTACTCGGTTCGGAGTCGGGCCTCGAGCCGCGTCTCGAGCGCGGCCAACGGAAGGTCGGCGGGGAATCGCCACGCGTCCGCCTCGAGTGCCCGCCGAACGTCGGGCGACAGCGACTGATAGCCGTCGATATCACGAACTCGCCCGGTCGTTCGGATCGTTACCTGTCCCACCGCATCGACCGAGTCGATGGCCTCGGCGGAGAGCGATCGGGTCCGCTGTGTCGGCCGTCCGGCTCCGAACGGGAGTTCCGACGCGACGCGCTCGCCCTGACTGGCCGCGTACACCGCCAGGATGGCAACGACGAGCGTCCCGGTCGCGAGGCGGGGGAGCTGCGTTCGAACGGGACCGGACTCGAGCACGCCGACGAAGTAGCCGTTGAGGGCGGCGAGCGTCACGCCGAGCACGACGCTCGCGGACGACGGCAGCCTCGAGTCGCGGGCGCTGCGGACGGCAGCGAGGGATCCGACGGCGATCGCGGGGCCGATCCCGATGACCAGCCCGAACGCGATACCGATGATGAGCTCGGTCGTCGTTTCGATCATCGGTCGTCTCGGTCATCCTTCGTCTCGATCATCGCTATCGGGAGACGACCCGGATGCTCGGGTTCGGCTGTTCGTCGATGTAGTTACTGTCGGACGGCGGGATCACCTCGAGCTGGATCGTTCCCATGTCCTGGTCCGCTCGAAGGCTCTGTGAGCCGTCGAAATCGAGCACTGCGTGGTTGTCGTCGCCGGTCGGTTTGTCGAGCACACCGTCGAGCTGTGCGGAGTCGGCGGTCGCGACGATGGTCGCGTCCGAGACGTTGTTCCCGTTTTCGTCCATCGCGTAGACGTCCACTTTCGCATCGTTACCGGTCGCATCCGCATCGATCACCTGATCGTCGTCGGCGATTTTCACGGTGACCTCCGTATCGCCCACGCTGCCGATTCCGCCGAGCATGTTCAGCATGATCGCCAGCGCCGCGACGCCGACGACCAGCGCGATCACCAGCCGAATCAGGAGCCCCTCGATCGCGCGATCGTCTCGAGCGAACGACGACCGCGACCGGTTCGTCCCATCCGTCGAATCCGAGTCGGTCCGTTTCGAAGTCACGCCTCGCTTGGCCGCGGCTTCGCACTTAAACGGTGGCTCGAGAATTCAAATACGATACCGCGGCAGTTCCTCCCGTGAGTTTCGTACTTGGTCGTGGCGGCGATCGCGAGGATGGCCCCGTCGGTCGGATCGGTTCCTACAGGGCGCTCGACGGCAGCGACGGCGCACCGCTCCACCTCGATCTCGACGGGCCACACGCGATGTTGCTCGTCGGCAAGCGCGGCTACGGGAAGTCCTACACGATGGGCGTCATCGCGGAAAACCTGGCTCGATCACGCGGCGTCGCGCCCGTTCTCGTCGATCCGATGGGCGCGTTCGACACGCTGGCGGAACCGGTCGACGGCGAGGCAGTGCCGGCCAGCATCGTCGACGAACCGACCGTCACGGCCGCGTCTCTCGATCCCAGATCGTGGTGTGAACTGCTCGGCCTCTCGCCGGAACGCGGCGCTGGCAGCCTGCTCTGGCGAGCCGCACAGGACGAGTCGACGATCGAGGACATGCGGGCACACGTCGCGTCCGCCGACGCCTCGAGCGTTGCAGTGCGC
>NZ_JAQIVI010000621.1 GCF_028618695.1 Natrinema soli
CGACGCTCGTCGGTCTCGAGCCGCTCCCACCCGTCGAGCCGGGTTCGGAGTTCCGCCGCTGCGGCCACGTCCGCCGCGAGCGCCGCAGCCGATTCCCATCGAACCCGCTTCCGGCCGTCGAGAACGAACGAGATATCGTCGAGTCGCTCGACGTCGTCCGCCCCGAGTATCGATTCGACTTCGTCCACGCCCGGCTCGCCTGCATCGTCGCTCGAAAGTCGGTCGTTCCACCCCTCTCGAAAGGACGAGGTCACTCGGAATTCTCCGCCTCGGTTGGCCGCGATATCGGCAGCAATCAGGACGGTCGTGAGTTCCTCGGGCGTCACCGTTTCGATCGTCGACTCGATCGACGGCGGCTTTCCGAAGCCCTCGAGCACGCGGTCGGGAAGGTACCGACGGGTGATCGTCGGCGTGCCCGGGATCAGATAGCCGCGAAGGCGGATGAGCCCCAGAAAGACGACGACTGCGAGCACACCGACGGGAGCGGAGAGCGCGACGCCGATCCCGGCTGCTACAACGAGCGCGATGACGACGTTCACGACCGTACACGGACGACACCGATTTTCACCGGTGTATTCGGACCGTTCGAGCCGTGCGAGCGTATCGGGGATGCGGATCACCGTCGATCACTATCGGATGATACGCGTCGGACGATGAAAAACCGCCACCGTGACTGCTGCGGCGAGCGCCGTCGAACACGGTGTGGATCATACTGGATGTACCAGCCGGGGACGTGTTTTCGTCCACTCGGACGGCTACTGCAACAGGTAGGGGCGGCCTTGAGCGAACGGATCGTCTGTGAGGGGGTGATCCGTGGCTGTACGGGCCCCATAATCGAGTCCCGCCTCACGTGCTGCTGATTGCTACTTCGAGCCGGATACTGCCAAGAATATATGTGATACAGGTAATTTTATTTGTTTGACCCATATTCTCATTTAGCTCTTCCCTATAGATACGGAATTCTTTGATAAGCATTATCAAAAGACGTAATGGAGTTCTTTGTGGCGTGGTACCATGACACAAATATCCACTGCGTCAAACATGACGGTCGCGGAACAACGCGATCTGGCGACGGCTCTCGGTGTCGACACCCCAAGGGATGGGGCGGTGACGTGGGAGTTGCTCGCAGGACAGATCGAATCGCGGTCCGACTCGACGTTCGCCTCTCGAGGCGAAGCGATTCGGGCCGATCTCGCGGGACAACTCGATCGCGCACTGATCGAGCGAGAACGCGAGAACGTCGCGGACGAAATCCGCCGCTTACCGGACGTTCGCGATATCGGTGTCCCTGACGATCCGAAGGGACTGTATACAGCGGTCGCAGCACCGGGCTGGCGACTGTACGACCACCTGCTCGAGGTGGGCTTCTTCGAGAGTCTCGACGAGAACCTGCCGCGGTTTACGGCGGACCACGTCGAGACAACGACACGCGAACTGGTTCTCGCGGATCCCCTGTCGTCGGCGCTCGACGATGTCGGGTTCGACGAGTCGGAGAAGACGGCGCTGTTGATCGACGTGGCGAACAACGACGAACGGCTCGCCCGCTGGGTACCGTCGAACCAGATCCCGACGGGCGTCGAGTTCGAGACCGAAACCGTCCCGCCGCTCCACCAGCGCGCGATGGGCGGGGCGCTGCTGTGGATCCGGGGGCTCGACAGACACCTCTGGCAGAACGAAGTGATGATCACTGACGAGATCCTCGACGACGCGGTCAGGTACGTCAAGGCGATGCTGGGCGGACTGTTCGTGTCGGTGACCGCCGCTCGTGATCTCGTCGGTGACGGCCAGTTCACGGACGAACAGCTGACCGCCGCGCTCACCGCGGGCTCGGCCGTCCAGATCATCAGCCAGGAGGAGTTGCTGCACAGCGCCTTCTACATCACGGACGACGTGCGCGCTCCGAGCGAACTGAGGTGATTCCGTATGGCACTACGCAACGACAGGGCCGTTCAGGCCGCACGAGACATCGAGCTGAAAGAAATCGAAGACGGCTATACGCTGGTCGGCGGACCCGAGGAGGCGGTCACCGAACAGCACAATACCGACCGAATTCCCGAGGGCGACGTCGACCAGGAGATGCTGAGCAACACCGGGGACGATCCCGAGTCGTGGCTCATGTACGGCGGCAACTACGAACAGCACCGGGCGACGACCGCCGACGTCATCACGCCCGAGAACGTCTCCGACCTCGAGCTCGAGTACGAGCTGTCGGTCGGGACGGGCTCGAGCATGGAGGGGACGCCCATCGTCGTCCCGGGCGATCCGCCGATCATGTACCAGACGAACGGGCCGAATCACATGAAGGCGATCGACCCCCGCGAGGGGGAGGTCCTCTGGAGCTACACCTACGCGGTCCCGATAGGCGTCGAGCTGTGCTGTGACGACAACAATCGCGGGGCCGCCGTCTACGGCGACAAGGTGTATATGACGACGCTCGACTCGGGCGTCACCGCGCTCGACCGCTACACCGGCGAGGAGGTCTGGCACACGAGCACCGCGGACCACCAAGAGGGGTACTCCGCGACGTGGGCACCGGTGATCCGCGACGGAACGATATACACGGGCAGCGCCGGTGGCGAGTACGGCGTCCAGGGATTCGTCGCCAGTCTCGACGCCGAAAGCGGTGAGATGGGGTGGCAGACGTCGACGCTCCCCGAAGACGAGTGGGTCGGCGCGAGCCGAGAGCACGGCTGCGGCACGACCTGGATGACACCGACCATCGACGAGGACCGCGAGGTCCTCTACACGGCGGTGGCGAATCCCGGTCCCGACTTCGACGGCACGGTACGGCCGGGACCGAACTTCCCCACCTGCGGAACCATCTCACTGGACCTCGAGAGCGGCGAGTGGGAGTGGGGCTTCCAAAGTAGTCCACACGACGTCTGGGACTACGACGCGGTCGCGCCGCGAGTACTGTTGCGCGACGTGGACGTCGACGACGGACCGTCGGAGATGGTCGTCGGCTCGGACAAGACCGGCTGGGTGTACATGATGGACGCCGAGTCCGGGAAGCTCCACGAGCGCAGCGAGGAGATCTGCCAGCACATCAATATGTGGGAGATGATCCCCCACATCAGCGAGGACGAGCGGATCCCGTTCGTTCCCGGCGCACCGGGCGGCAACGACTGGCAGCCGCCGTCGTACAACCCGGCGACCGGGTACGTGTACGTCGTCCACCAGAATTACCCGCAGGACCTCTACTGGCGGTACGAGGAGTACAGTCAGGGTAACCCCTACTGGGGCGGCGGCCTGGACGATCCGGCGTCGGAGATGCCGGATGAGTGGAACGGTAACATCACCGCCTTCGCGGCAGTCGATCCGGCGACGGGCGAGCGCGTCTGGCGCGATTGGATCGAGAGCGACGACGACTACTACATGTGGGGCGGTTCGATGTCGACCGCGACGGGACTCGTGTTCAACGGCACTCAGAACGGGGTCCTCGTCGCCTACGACGGTGAGAGCGGCGATCGCCTCTGGGAGCACGAGTTCGACGTGCCGATCAGCGCCTCGCCCATGAGCTGGTACGATCCCGGCGAGGAGAAACAGTACGTCGCCGTGCAGGTCGGCGGCAGCGGCTGGCTCCGCCAGGGAGACCGCGGCGACACGCTCGCTGTGTTCTCCATGGACGCCTGATAGCGACTACAACGAAACTGACACGACACAACCATGACGAACGAACAACGCTCACGTGACGTTTCGCGTCGCGGCGTGCTAAAGGGAACGGCGGCGCTCACAGGGACGGCTGCGATGGCCGGCACCGCAGGTGCGTACCGCGACGAGATCGATTTCCGACTGCCGGCCGCGCAGAACGACGGCGAGGGTCGGACGCTCTCGCTGCTCGGTATCGTCGGCGGCTGGGTCGGCGTCGCACCCGCGGAGATCGACGGCGTATCGAACCCGACGCTGCGACTGATCGAAGGCGAAGAGCACGAGGTCGTCTGGACGAACGGCGACGGCTCGCACCACAACTTCAATCTCCTCGACGAGAACGGCGAGACGATCGAGGCCACGGAGTTCATCGAGGAGCAGGGCGAATCCCTCTCGTTTACCTTCACCGCCGACTCGGAGATGGCGGAGTACAACTGCGCGCCCCATCCCGTCCAGATGCGCGGCCCGATCGAACTGGTCGACGCAGAAGAAGTCCACGAACTCCGAGTGCAAGTCGAAGACGAGGAGGGCGAGCCCCTCGGTGCGGAGGTGTTCGTCGGAGACATGCACTCGTTCTCCGATATCGCCGCCCGACCCGATCCGCCGGAAGACGAGCAGCAGAGCGGGCAAGAGCCCGGCGGCGCAGATGGGAACGAAACGACTGGCAACGAAACAGCTGGCAACGAAACGATCGGTAACGAAACAGCTGGCAACGAAACGATCGGTAACGAAACAGCTGGTAACGAAACAGCTGGCAACGAAACGATCGGTAACGAAACGACTGGTAACGAAACAACTGGCAACGAAACGGCCACCGATGACGTCCAAGCGGAGGAGGCGCCGGCCGCGGAGGACGCGCCGGCAGTCGCCCGATTCGACATGCTCGAGGACGGCGAGTACGACGTCGAGATCTGGACCTACGGTCACGAACGGATCACTGACACGGTGACGATCGACGGCGAGGATCGAGCGTTCACGGCGACGCTGCCGGCCACCGAACCCGGCGAACCGGCCGAGATTTACTCGCTCGCGCTCGAGGAGGGCCAATGGGTCGGCCAATCGCCCGACTCGATCGCAGACGAGACGAACCCGACGCTCGAACTCGAGGCGGGTGAAACCTACGCGGTCGAGTGGGAGAACACGATCGGCCGCCACCAGCCGGAGGCGGAGAACAGAACGTACGAATCCCTCCCTGGGCACAACTTCGTGATCGCCAGCGCCGGCGACACGAACCAGTGGAACACGTACGTCCGGTCGGACTTCACCGCCGAAGAAGGCGCGACCCAGACCATCGAGTTCGTCGCCACCGAGGAGATGGGTGTCTACCTCGACCAGTCGCAACTCGAGGCGGTCGGTGAGATCAGCGTCGGCGGTGGGGGCGGCGAGACGACCGCTCCCGAGGATGCGACGACCGGTACGAACGGTAACGAGACGGCCACCGCCGACGATAACGAGACGACCGCCGCTGACGGTAACGAGACGGCCGCCGCTGACGGTAACGAGACGACCGCCGCCGACGGTAACGAGACGGACGGGACGAACGGATACTGAACGGACGACAGCGACCGACGTCGCTTCTCCGTTCGGCGACCTCCGTTTTCTCTGGAGCGGCTTCGACTCGGTCAGCGAATCCATCGGTGACACTGCTGTTCGAGTCGATGACGCGCACCGTCGTCGAAGTTGACGCCGAGGAGGAGAAGGAAGTATACCCCGATCAGTTCGGCGAGAGGCCGCCGGCGAGATCGGCGAGCGGATGGGACCATCATCGACAAAGCCAGTCCGCCGTTTCGGCGCGATAGTCCGGCGTTTGCGTCGAATAGCAACGGGCGTCGAACTCGCGGCGGGACGTTACGAAGAGAGTTCGTCGAATCTGTCGACGCCCGATTCCGCGACGTCCATGTCCTGTTCGACCGCTCCCCCGCTCACACCGATCGATCCGACGACGTCACCGTCTCGCATCAGCGGGTAGCCACCGCCGAAGATGACCATCCGTCCCTGGTTGGTATTCTGCAGACCGTACAGCGATTCGCCCGGCCGGGTCGGATCGGCCAATTCGTCCGTCGGCATATCCAGGGCGGCCGCCGTGTAGGCTTTGTTCCGCGAAATATCGATCGATGCGAGCCACGCGCCGTCCATCCGGTGTTGAGCGATGAGGTTTCCCTCGGAATTCGCGACCGTGATCACCATGGGGTTGTCGATCTCGTCCGCTCGCTGTTCGGCCGCGTCGATGACCTCCTTCGCTGTTTCGAGGCTTACTGTCTCTACCATGCGGACTTTTTCCACACCCTAGAGAGCTATAAATGCCCTCTGTGAAAAACTTCATATATTCAGAATTCTCACCTGTGATTTCTATATAACATCACTATTGACACTCAATCAATATTGATTTTTGATCATTGGCGGCATCTACACGAACATTTACAATGGCGCTTGTAGTCCGTTCATCGAGGTTCGATACCAAATGTCAATGGATGCCGTCGTATACCAGGGACCGCACGACGTGGCCGTCGAGCAAGTCGACGAACCCGAGATCGAACACGAGAACGACATCATCGTCGACATCACAACGACCTGCATCTGTGGCTCGGACCTCCACATGTACGAGGGACGAACCTCAGCCGACCCGGGGATCGTCTTCGGTCACGAGAACATGGGGAACGTGATCGAGACCGGCGACGCCGTCACGTCGCTCGAAGAGGGCGACCGCGTCGTGATGCCGTTCAACGTGGCATGCGGGTTCTGTCGGAACTGTGAGAACGGCTACACCGGCTTCTGCACCAACGTCAATCCCGGCTTCGCCGGCGGTGCGTACGGCTACGTCGCGATGGGACCGTACAAGGGCGGTCAGGCCGAGAAGCTCCGAGTTCCGTACGCCGACTTCAACGCGCTGAAGCTACCGGAGGGTGACGAACACGAGGATTCCTTCGCACTCCTCGCGGATATCTTCCCGACGGGGTGGCACGGTACCCGACTCGCGAACCTGCAACCCGGCGAGTCGATCGCGATTTTCGGGGCCGGCCCCGTCGGCCTGATGGCCGCCTACAGCGCCAAGATTCAGGGCGCCTCCGAGATATACGTCGTCGACCGCGTCGAGAGTCGCCTCGAGCTGGCCGAGGACCACTGTGACGCCCGCCCGATCAACTTCGAGGAGAGCGATCCAGTCGAACAGATCAAAGACGCACACGGCGGCGGCGTCGATACCGGCGTCGACGCCGTGGGCTATCAAGCGATCGATCCCGAGACGGATCCGGGTGACGACGCGTACGATCCGGCCCGCGAAAACCCTGCGGTCGTGCTCAACCAGCTCATCCAGACCGTCCGACCGACCGGCGAGCTCGGCGTCCCGGGACTGTACGTCCCGTCGGACCCCGGTGCGCCGGACGAGATGGCGGCCCAGGGGCGACTCGGAATCGACTTCGGGAAGCTCTTCGAGAAGGGACTGAAGCTGGGTACCGGGCAGTGTAACGTCAAGCAGTACAATCGAGAGCTTCGAGATATGATCGTCGAGGGGCGCGCCGACCCCAGCTGGGTCGTCTCCCACCGCGTCGACCTCGAGCGCGCGCCGGAGATGTACGAGAAGTTCGACGAACGCGAGGAAGGCGTCATCAAGGTCTTGCTCGAGCCCTAGCCGTTCTGCCCGGGATCGGACCGGGATCTCGCCCGGTCCGCCAGCGATCCCGACGTTAGCTTCGCAGCCACGCTGTCGGGTGTTCGTCGCGAAGGTGATCCTGATACCGTTTGATCAATTCCGGATAGGATCCCGCAGCAGCGTGCCACTCACAGCGATCGCACTCCCGTTCGACCGTGTCGTTCGCGCTACTAACGTATCCGCCCCGTCGATTCGTGCTCATCGTCGCCCCCTCGCGACGCCATACTTCTGTTGTCCCATCCGTCGATCACTCGCGTTCGATGCCGTCGCGTCTTTGCTCTGTCGCTTGCGACCGACGCGAGCGTGCCTCGAGCGACAAAACGGGTATGTGGTCGACGGACGTAACCCGATACATGTGCCAGTACTGTAGCTACTCCCTGCACGACGGCTGGACACGGCTGCTCGAGTACGACGACGTCTATCAGGATGCCCTTCCCGACCGGACGACGGATCAGTCGACGCACGGCTTTCACGAGTCCTGGGCGGAACTCAGTGACCAACTAGAGTCGTAGGGTCCGGGGAACAGCTACAGCGGGAACGGATCGGCCACCGCTTCCGTCCCCTCCGTCTCGTCGCCGTCGAGGACGCACGATTCGAGTTCCTCGCGAATCCGTTCCTCGTTCATTTCTCGGCCGATGAATACCAGTTGCGTACGACGGTCGTCATCCGGCCGCCACTCGCCGATCGGACCGGCCCTGACGGACGGCCCGGCCTGACTGACGCCGATCACCTCCTCGTGGTTCGCGACGTGACAGACGCCCTTGGCGCGGATGATCGCTCCGTCCCAGTCCTCGAGCCAGGCCGCGAGTCGCTCCGGGTGGAACGGTCGGTCGGATCGGAAGACGAACGACGAGACGCCGTGGCGCTCGGCGGCGCTTCGCTCCTCGTCGTGGTCGTGCGCCTCGTGGTCGTGACCCTCCCCGCGCAGGTGACGCTTCCACCCTTGAGAGCGCTTCGCCGTCTCGAAGTCGAACCGACCGGTGTCGAGAATGACGGCCGGATCCACCTCGCAGTAGGTCGTTTGAAGCCGTTTCGCCCGCGGCTGGAGGGTCTCGACGACCGCTTCGATCTCCTCGAGGACGTCGTCGGGAACCATATCGGCCTTGTTGAGTAGCAGGACGTTGCAGAACTCGACTCCCTCGACGAGGACCTCGCTCAACGGTCGGTCCTCGTCGGGTTGGGCACCCGCCGGTAGCTGCGCCCCGGCGTCGAACTCCTTCCAGAACCCGTACGTATCGAGGACGGTCACCATCGTATCCAGCCGAAACAGGGACGTCGGGTCCACGTCACTGGCGTCCGTCCCTTCGGTGAACACCTGCGCGACGGGAATCGGTTCGCTGATCCCCGACGACTCGACCAGCAGGTAGTCGAACGCTCGGCTTTCCGCCAACTGCGCGGCTTCCTCGAGGAGATCCCCCTGTAACCGACAACAGATACAGCCGTTCGAGAGGTCCACGATTCCCTCCTCGTCGTTCTCTCGCGCGATCAGTTCCGCGTCGACGTTCACCTCGCCCATGTCGTTGACGATCACCGCCACCCGTCGGCCGCCCGGATTCGACAGCACGTGATTGATCAGCGTCGTCTTTCCCGCGCCGAGATAGCCGCTGACGACGGTGACCGGAATCGTCTCATCTCGTGTCATGATATAGAGGGCATCACGAGCGGAGCGTTACTAAGTAACCGGGTGGATCTCGCTGACAGTCTCGATCACGAGACTGTTCGCCACCGACCGAGACCCGCTCTCGAAACGCTGCTAGCCCAGGAATCACCTCATTCTCGAATTCGCTACCGAAGCCATCTCGGACGATTCGCAAGGCAATGTTTCGCAGCCGAGTCCGTCAGTCCGCCGTCCCGTGCCCTCGCTCCCGCTCGAGCGTCGTCACGAAAACCCCGGCGATCACGACGCCGCCGCCGACGACCGTGATCGCGTCGGGGACCTCCGCGAGCAAGACGAGCGCGAGCAGTGTCGCACCCGCGGGCTCGCCGAGCCAGGCGACGCTGACGACGACCGACTCGAGGTGCTCGAGGACCCAGTTGCTCACCGTGTGGCCAAAGACGCCGGGCCCGGCGGCCAGCCCGAGAAAGAGCAGCCACTCGCGAGCGGGGTAGCCGACGTACGAGTGGCCCTGCACGCCGACGAGAACGAACAGGGCCACTACGCAGGCACCGTAGACGACGGTCACGTAGGGGAAGAGCGGAACACGCTGGCGGATCGAGCGGCCGGCGAGCACGTAGCCGGCGACGGACACCGCCCCCAGCAGCGCGAGCGCGTTGCCGTACGTCGTCGCCCCGG
>NZ_JAQIVI010000622.1 GCF_028618695.1 Natrinema soli
ACGGCGTAGGCGAGGTCGTCGCCGGGGACCGGGATCGCCGTCGCGCGCTCTCGGGGCGGCGGCGCCGTCTCGTCGACCGACGTCACGAACCGGTAGCGGGCGATGCGGTAGCTCTGGACCAGGACGAGAAACAGGAACAGGTACAACGCGAGTCGACCCAGCACCTCGATGGTGACGACGGCGTCGCCGGGGACCCACTTGAGGACCCAGTCGGTCGCGACGAGGGTGAGGCCCCCGATCACCAGCGAGAGGGCCGCGAGGGCGAGTGAGAGCCAGCGGACGACCTGCTCACCCATCGCCATCGTCCTCCGTCTGTCCCAGATCGCGCTGGAGGGTCCGCGCCCGCCGCTCTCGGTCTGAGTCGGGCTCTCGGCCGCCGTAGCGACTGTCCTCGAAGAGACGCGTCAGTTCGTCGACGGTGTCGGCGTCGAACCCGTGGGCGATCGCCGCCTCGCGAACGTCGCCAGGCGTCGCCGCATCGTCGGCCTGCTTCCCAACCGCCTCGACCACCGCCTGCCAGGCGCGGTAGACGTCGTTGTCCGCCGGTACGTCGGTGGGCGGTTCGGATTCGGCCGTCGGTGCGTGCTCAAGGCACCCTGGGTCGTCCGCGTCGCGTTCGGTCGTCGACTCGAGCGACGGCGTTGCGGTCTCGTCGCGACGCAGGG
>NZ_JAQIVI010000623.1 GCF_028618695.1 Natrinema soli
ATCGATCGTCTCGGACGAGAGTCGGAGGTCGGAGACGGTCACGCTCGTCGCCGACCGGACGACGGCGGTCAGCCGCTCGGAACCGACGCGAACCGTGTACTCGCCGGGCTTCGACGGCGTCCACGAGAGACGGTGGCTCGTCCCCTCGCCGGACGCGAGCGTCCCCTGCTCGTGATCGGCCACTCGGCCGTCGACCTGCAGGGTCGCGTCGTAGGTCCCGTCGCGATCGCCGACGTTGTCGACCGTGACCGGGATCGACACGGGTTCACCGACCGGAACTGCGATCACGTCGCCGTTCTCGCCGCCGGTCGCACCGATCGTCGACGATTTCCAGCGCGGCCACTCCCGGTCTCCCACGTCGATCGGCTCGGTTCCCAGCCCGTACTCGAAGACCGCGACCGGCTGGTCGAAGGCCGCCCCGTGCTGGCTCCGACTCCACATCTCGGGGGTCGCCTCGGTCCGCGTGTACCGCTCGGCGGCGGCCCGAACGTCCGTTCCGCCGTACTCTTCGAGCAGGCGGCGGAAGTCCGCCTCGGTTATCTCCCCCTCCCGGGCGTTCAGCGCGCGGAAAACGTCCTCGAGCGTGCGATCGCCGTCGGTCGCGAGCCGCAGCCGGCGGTCAATCTCGCCGTAGACGAGCGCTCCCCTCGCGTAGTCGGTATCCGGGTCGTCCCACGTCGATCGGTCGATCAGTACCCCGTCGGCGTACCGTGATCGCTCCCCTCGCTCGAGGAGGTCGCTGAAGTCCCCGAAGTCGGTTCGCCCGGTCTCGAGAGCGAGCAGACCCGCGTAGTAGTCGGCCTGGGCCTCGACGAGCCACTCCACTTCGGCGGCGGTGTCGGCGTTCGAATTGGAGAAGCGCTGTCGAACGTGGACGTACTCGTGGAACCAGACCGGGTTCGACTTGTCGAGACGTTCGTCGGCGACGACCCACGCGTCCGATCGGCCGTACTTGAGCCCCGGCGGCCCCCAGTCGACGTCGTTCGGGACCGCGACGACGAACACCTCGTCGCTTCGCATCCCGACGTCGAGTCGGTCGCTCGCATCCGCCAGCGCCGACAGGATCGCCTTGGGCGACTCCCGGAGGGTCGCGGCCTCGGGAACGACCAGCCTGAACGTCTCCCCGTCGACGGTCCGCCGGTGCTCTCGAACCGCACCGAAGAACGCGATGTCACCGCCGGTCGCACCCGGCCCGTCGACGCGCACCGCCTTTTCGATGCCGACCGGATCGGTCCGGCTGTACCGGATCGAAACGTCGGGCACCTGCACCACGCCCCAGTCACCGGTGTCGACGAACGTGTAGCCGTCGCTCGACGCGCCGACGGTCCCCTCGTCCCCTGTCCGATCGGCCGGCATCGTGTACCGGATCGTCGGCTCGTCGGTCGACTCGGTCCACTCGTAGGTCCGCTCGCCCGTCCGTTCGAACCCCGTCGTCGATTCGACGGTCGCATCGGGCTGGAGCGTGATCTCGAGTTCCGTGACGGGGTCGGGGACGTCGAACGTCGTCTCCGCCTCGAACAGGTCGGACTCCGCCGGACGGTGCCGAAGGACGGTCGTCCGGTGGAGGACATCCTCGGAGCCGACCGTCGCGGCCACTGATCCGGCGCTCGTCCCGGCCGAAACGAGCGACTCGCTGGGACCGACATCGAGACCAGACGTCGCCTCGGAATCCGCGGTTTGTGCCGGCTCGAGAGCACCGACGCCGGCCGGGAGACTTCCGATGAGCAAGACGACGAACACCAGAACGGCAACCCGAGACTTCACTAGCCATTGCTGGTAAGTCAGCGCTCAATACGTTTATGGCAGCCGTACTGTCACGTCCTCGAGAATCAGACGCGAACAAGAACGAACGAGGTCGGAAGAACCGGCGAGGCGGACGCTAATCGGACGCTTCCGCCGCCGCCAGCGGCTCGATCGCGATCTCTGCATCCACCTTTTTCTCGTCGGGTTCGCTATCGCTCACCGCTCCTCGAAAAATCTGGACCAAAAAGCCGCCTCACGCTGTTCGGCGGCGACTAATCGGACGCTTCCGCCGCCGCCAGCGGCTCGATCGCGATCTCCATCGTCACGCCTTCCACATCCCACTCCTTGCGGTGGCCGTCCTCGACCGCGCGGCGCTCGTCCGCGCGAACCTCCTCGCTGATCAGGTCCTCGCGGTCCGCGACGAGGTCGGCGACGCGGTCATCGTCGATCTCGAGATCCAGCGCGATCCGCTCTTCCACATCGAGATCGAGGTCCTTGCGCATCTCCTGGACGCGGCGGATGACTTCGCGAGCGTAGCCCTCGCTCTCGATGTCGGCGGTCAGCGAGGCGTCGACGTAGGCGACGCCGCGGTCGTCGCCGTCGGTGCCGAAGGCGGTGCCAGCGACGCCGTCGGGCGTCTGCGTGACGAACGAAACCATCTCGTCGGTGATCTCCTCGTTCGCTTCCAGCACGTCCGCGACGGCGTCTTCGATGGCCTCGAGGCTCGGTTCGTCGATGCGGGCCTCGTTGAGCGCGTTCATGACCCGCCCGGCGCGGTCGCCGAATTCGGGCCCGAGTTTACTCATATCGGCCTCGGCGCTGTAGTTCAGTTCGCCCCAGCGGTCGTCCGGCGAGACGAGTTCGATCTCGCGGGCGTTGAGCCGATCCTCGAGGAGACCGGTGTGGCGCTCGACGGCATCGACGACGCGCTGGTCGTCCGCGGCGACGACGACGCGCGGAACCGGCCAGCGCAGCTTTCGCCCG
>NZ_JAQIVI010000624.1 GCF_028618695.1 Natrinema soli
GGACCGGCGAACGCGTCGCCGACGGCGGCCGCCTCCTCGCTGTCGGGAGCGGTCGCCAGCGCGTACGGGAGAAACGTCGCGAACGCGAGCAGCCACCATCGCTTCGCCGTGTGGCGGAGCTGTGTCGTGCTGTACTCCCGGGTCGTACTGGTGACGCCGGCGACGCCGAGCGCGATCAAGAGGAGCGCGGGAATCGTTCGGCGGGGAGAGTCAAAGCCGGTATTACCCGCGACACCGAGGGCGACGATCGCGACGGAGCCGGCGAGGAAGGGAATCGAGCGGCTGCGGCCTATTCGAGGCATTCTGTGCGGCGGTAGTAACGGATTGTACAAAACTCTCGCGAAGCGATGATCTGCTCGATCTCGTGACCGTCTCGACGATCGACCGTTTTTCACAACAAAGGACGTATTACCGATGCCCGCAAGTCGAACGTGAGAACGAATGAGGGAACGCGATGGAGCCGATCCCGTTACAGTCCTCCAACGGTACTCGTCGGCCGCGGCCAAGAGACTCACCGACGTCGCATCGGGGTTGCCCGGTGCCGGAACCGCAGGGCGTCTCGGGCGACTCTGGCAGCGACACGTCCGGGAGCGTCCCGACCGGTATCGGGCGTCGATCACCTTTCCGACCGCCCCTGACCGCCCGTCGGTCGGCGAGGTCCACGGCTGGATTGAGGAACTCGAGTACGCGTTCGAGGGCCGCCTCGACGTCTACGCCCGTCGCGGGAGCGTCGCGGTCGAGACGGACAGGATCTCGGCCGAACTGTTCGACGAGGCCGAGTTCGACGCGATCTGCGAGCGCATCGAGGACGGGTACAGCGGCTCGCACTCGATCGCACACCTGAAAAAGTTGCGACGGCACGACGACGGACTCGTCAGAACCCACGTGATCGTCCCAGTCAAACCGCTGTTTCCGCGCGACGAGGCCGACGATCCGGCGGCTCGAGCCGCGACCGGAATCGAAGCCGACTGACCGTCGCGGCGCGACCGATCGGAATCGGCCCGCGTGGGTACTGTGCAGACAGCATCGACTGCGATTGATACTGTGCCGACAGCGTCGATCGCGAGAGTGACTACGCGATTCGACGTGTGCGATCAGTCGTCGTCGCTCGGCCCGGGACCGGGCTCGGATCCGGGTTCGCGATCGGTGCTCGGACCGCTCCCGGTGCGTTCACCGCTGCGGGATCGGCTCCCGCCCGTCTCCTCCTCGGTCGGCGTAACGCTGCTCGTTCGGCTCATCCAGTGGCCGATATTCTCGGCGACGTAGTCCTTGCCGCCCCAGCCGAACGCGATGCCGGCACCGATGGCGATTGCCGCGCCGAGACCCCACGCGAGCGCTCGTGCGAACACGTAGAGGATGCCGACGTCGATCCCCATCGTGTCGAGGCCGATGACGATCGCCGTGAAGTAGAGGAACATCCGTGCGCCGGTGGCGAACCACGTGGTGTAGGCGGTCTGGGTCGCCGCGCGAGTTCGTTCGATCGCGTCGCCGATGAAGTCGGCGACGACGAACCCGATGGTGATGACGAGCAGCCCCGCGATGAACGCCGGCAGGTAGGAGACCGCCGTCGCGATCCACTCCGACAGCAACGGGATCGCCAGTGCATTCGCGGCCGCGAGGAACGCGAGCGCGTAGACGAACCACTTCGCCAGCGAGCCGAACGCGCTCGAGACGGCCTGTTCGGTACCGCCGAGGATGCGCCCCAGCGGCGTCTCGAGGACCATTCGGTCGAGTTCGACGCCGTCGGCGATCCGTCGGACGACACCCGCGGCCAGTCGGCCGATGATCCAGCCGATGAAGAGGATCACCAGCGCACCGACGATCCGCGGGAGGAACGTGATCAGCTCCGCGATCGGGTCTTGTAGCCAGTCCGGAACCTGTGCTTGAGCGGGGTACAGTGGTGCCATGTGCGGTCGTAGTTGGTGCCATCCGCCTTTCGTAATTGAGTGCATATCAATTAGTTACAAAACCAATCTTTTCCGGTCGCTGTCGCCGCAACGATTGAAGTGTCTGTTACGGCGAATTGCGCGACGACCGTACCGTGACAGTTCGTGACGGGTTCGGCCCGGGACGACAGCGTTTCTGGCGAGCGATCGAGAGACGACTCCCAAGCCGGCGGGCGATAAATGCGTTTTGTGACCGAGTTCGAAATCGGCACCGAACAGCTATCAATCGAGTGAAACCGACTGGAGGCACCGATTGGCCAAACCTGTCCGGTTTCACTCATAGGGCCAGTCGACGGTCCGTCGGACGGGACGGGGATATCGTGGCCGAACGCGGCCGGTTTCGACACGGTGCGTGGCCGTCATTGCCAGCGCTCCACGGATCCAGGTACTCCAACTTTGTGTCAAATAAATCGGGCAAACGGCCTCTTTATAGGCAACAATTCGAAATGATTCTCGAAATACGACGTCGATCCGTTCATCTCGACGGAACGAATTGGGCAGAGAGATCGGGAGCACCCACGAACACCGCCGAACTCGGTAACATTTGATTACCGACTTCGACGCGTCGACGCCGCTGGCGTCACGAATTCGCATCCTGACCCGTCGAATTCGATGCTGATACTGCGACCGGAGTCCAAACCGGGTTCGCTCGCGGGTCTGCCGTCGACAACACGTTATTGGTGGCTCGCACGCGAAACGCTCATCATGTACCTCGGCGACGAAGCGTGGCCCGACCTCGAGTCGTACTTCGAATCGGAATCACTCGCACTGGTCCCGCTGGGATCGACAGAACAGCACGGGCCGCACCTGCCGGAGGCGACCGATCACCTGATCGGCGAAGCGTTCGCGCGGGCGGTCGCGGATCGGACGGGATACCTCTGTACGCCGACGATTACCGTCGGCGTCAGCGGCCACCACCGGCAGTTCCACGGGACGATGTGGGTCGAGCCGCCGGCGTTCCGAGAGTATATGGAATCGTTGACTCGAAACCTCACGACGCACGGGATCGATCGGGTGATCTACGTCAACGCCCACGGCGGGAACGTCCCCCACCTGCGCGAGGTCGGGGCACGCCTTCGGCAGGACGAAGTCGCGTACGCTATCGAGTGGATGTGGAACGACTCGATCCCGGAACTCGTCGACGAACTGTTCGAACAGAACGGTCCCCACGGCGGTCCGAAGGAGACCGCGCTGATCCAGTACCTCGAGCCGGAGTTGGTTCACGACGACCGACTCGAGGAGGCCAGAGACACCGGGATCCCGGGCGTCGAAGCGGCCGAGACGATCAAACACGGCTCGCGAACGTTCTACGATGCGGCCGACAATACGAACAACGGAGTCCTCGGCGATCAGACGGATGCGACCGCCGAGAAGGGCGAACGGCTCTTCGAGGCGGCGTCGGCGCAACTCGTCAGCCTCGCCGACTGGCTCGCCGAGCAACAGTTCGAGGATCTCATGCCGAGAGAACACGTGTAGAGCGTGGAAGGACGGCAGAGAGAGGGCACACGGCGGGAGGACACACGGAGGACCGGTCGCGAGCGGTCTCGGCAGTCCGGATCGCAGTTCCGGTCACCCTCCCACCGGAGCCGCCGAGCGACGTTCCTTCGAGAATCGTGATTATGCCGACTCGTACACCGTAAACTCACGCCAGTGTCGAAGGCACCACATGCCGAGCGCGGTACAGATCAAGCCGGCGGCCAGGAAGTAGACGAGCAGTTGCGAGCTGAGGATCCGATTGGGGTTGCGAATCCCGAAGACGACCCCCTCGACCGCGAACGAAAATAGGATCCCGCTGGCGAGCGCGATCCCGGCCGTCGCGATGAGGACCGTCGTTCCGTCGGCATCGTTCTCGTCGAGTTTCCAGAGACTCGCCACGAACCCGATGGCGGTTACGAGAACGTAGTACGGAAATCGATTGTCGACTCCGATCGTGTCACCGCCTACCATCGCCATCGCACCGACCAGACACGCGGTCAGGACGATGGTGACGCCGACGATCGCTCCGACCACTCGTCCGCCGACGGCTTCGAACGCGCTACCCCAGTCCATGTCTCTTGGAGGAAACCCATGGGAGAAAAACATTGAGGTCGATTGTCTCGATTTCGACCCTCGAGCCCCGACTCGTCCGTCCGCCGATCAGTCGCTGAACGGACAGGAAGCATTTATAGAATGAATTCAAATGGGTCAAGCGAAATGCCCGATTCGATCGAGAAACTGTCGGTTTCGGACGACGGATTCACGTTTCCGGTGGAGGACGTACTCACCGGCCGTGGGTTTATCACCGGGAAATCGGGCAGCGGGAAGTCGAACACCGCAAGCGTGATCGTCGAGGAGTTGCTCGATCGGCATCTTCCGCTCTTGATCGTCGACACAGACGGGGAGTACACCGGATTACGGGAATCGTACGATCTCTTGCACGCCGGCGGGAGCGACGCGTGTGATCGACAGGTTTCGGCCGAAGACACCGATCAACTCGCATCGGTCGCCCTCGGGGACCGCGTTCCCGTTCTGCTGGACGTCTCGACGTACCCCACCGAGGACGAAACCGAAGCCGTTCTTTCGAACACGATCGAGGCGCTGTTCATCGCCGAACACGACCACCGTATTCCGTTCTTGATACTCCTCGAGGAAGCCCACGAGTTCATTCCCCAGCGGGGCGGGCGGGGCGGATCGGATCTGAAATCGCTGCTCATTCGCGTGGCCAAACGCGGTCGAAAGCGTGGCATCGGCATCTGCTGTCTCTCGCAGCGACCCGCGTCGGTCGACAAGGACTATATCACGCAGTGCGACTGGTTCGTCTGGCATCGGTTGACGTGGAAGAACGACACGGACGTCGTCGGTCGGATTCTGGGGAGCGGGACGGCCGAAACGGTCCAGTCGTTGGGGGACGGCGAAGCGGTGGTGCAGACGGACTGGGACGAATCGACCACTCGCGTTCAGTTCCGGCGAAGACACACCGACGACGCCGGGGCGACGCCGTCGCTCGAGGACCTGAACCGCTCGGAACCCGACGACGCGACCGATCGGGGAACCGGGTCGAGTACCCCGGCGAGTGAGTCCCCGCCATCGTCGGAGACCGACGACGAATCGGTACCCGACGACTCGGACCGAAGCGATTCGACTATCCGTTCGGACCGAAACGACGGGACGGAGATACGGTACGACGAATCACCGGTCGCCCACTCGTCGTTCCCCGCGGCCGAAACGAAACCGTCGCTCGAGCGGCGGCGCGAACGGCGCGAAACGCCGACGGACGCGGCGGATCCGCTCTGGGAAATCGGCGCGATCGTCGTGTATCTGTACGACTCGTTCGTCTGGTACCACTTGGTGGCCGTTTCGAGACTCGAGGCGAGAGTGGCGGAAACGGTCGCCCGTCTCGACGAGCTACTCGTCGGGAGACGGTACCCTCGTCGACCGGGACCCTACGAACGGTCCGGCTATCGACTGGTGGCGCTGCTGAGTGTGGTGTCGTGCTACGCGCTCGTCGTGCTGGGGATGCTACTGGTGATGTGAGCACGGTAGCAATGCCCGTAAGGGCGACGTAACAACAGGGAAATCAACGCAACGACGCGGAAAGCGACGTAATTGCACGGACACGTCGAGCGAGCGGCGCAGGAACCGATCCGCGTCCCACCTCGTCGTCGCTCCGGACTCCGTCACCGGCTCGCGGTGCGACGCCGATTCAGCCAGTACACCGGCCCGGCGACGATCGACGCGAGCGGGACGGCGACGACCGCGTTTCCGAGGAAATAGATCATCGGTGCGGAGACCGACCGTCCCGTGACGATCATCTCACACAGCCGTAGCCCCAGGAGTGCGACTGCACCGCCACCGACGTACAGCCGCGAGTCCGGATGCCATCCGTTCGCTCGGCGGGCCATCCGGTGGCTCTCTCTGTCCAACCGGATGGTGGCGTATCCCGCGAGGTGGAGCAACGATCCGAGCAGAACGAACGCGACGACTCGCGAGCCGCCCGACGCGCCGGTGTCGAAGAGCGCCGGGCCAACCGCGACGGCGAGTCCAAGGTAGATCGTCGACACGGTACACGGCGCGAGTAACAGCGCCGAGTGAACGCGCGATAGTTCGGTTCCGCGGCTCGAGTCGGTCGGTCGGCCGGTCGTCTCCGTCGGTCCTCCCTGCGAACGGGTCTGGTGTGTAAACTGTCGCATTGTCTCTCGCTAGGGTCGTTGCGATAGCTCGGCCACCTCCCAGTAGCGCGGGACGGACGCCCGCTGAGACGGGTTCGGTGGCCGAAGGGAATCGGCCGAAACACCGCCAGCGTCGCCACTTCCGTGGGAAAGGCTTATGCCATCGTAGGGAGAAGTCGGAGGTGTTCCACTCCCGTCCTCGTTCTCCGCTGCGGATATCTTTCTAGCCCGTGTTCTGTCGAACGGTACGTTCTTTAACCTTTTCTCAATAATCCGATAGATAGACGACTGTTCGAACAGGGGATGATTTCCGAGTAGCGCTCCGAACGTTCGGGCCGTCACCGTCTTTCGACTCGAGCAAATCCACCAGCGGGACTGGCGATTGACGATACCGTCGACGAAAAATTTCCGAACGACGCTGTCCGTGCAGAACTGGGCTGGAATCGAGACGATCCGACGGAACCGCTCGTTCGCGGCCGAACCGATCGTCACCGCCGTCCCGTTCGACGACGGACGGGCGCCTCATCGGCGTGTCGACAGAGCACGATGATAATCCTTAATAGATATGGGCGGCAGATTTATTATATGGCAGTCGTCAGCGTCTCGATGCCGGACGAACTCTTGGATCGGCTCGATCAGTTCGCCGAAGAGCACGGATACACCGGTCGGAGCGAAGTCGTCAGGGAAGCCTCGCGAAACCTGTTGGGCGAGTTCGAGGACACCCGGCTGGAAGAGCGGGATCTGATGGGAATCGTCACGGTGTTGTTCGATTACGAGACGACGAGCGTCGAGGAACGGATGATGCACCTGCGCCACGAACACGAGAGTCTCGTCGCGTCGAACTTTCACAGCCACGTCGGTAACCACTACTGCATGGAACTGTTCGTCCTCGAGGGTGAACTCGAGGATATCTCGGCGTTCGTCGGAAAGATTCGAGCGACCAAGGACGCGCTGACGGTCGATTACTCGGTCATGCCGGTCGACAGTTTCGATCCGCTCGCCCAGGGGTAGGTCGCGAGACGAATCGAGACGATGCGAACCGCACATACCGTCAACCAGATTTCATGCTGGGAGAGACGAGAAGGGCTCGGCGAATTCCGTGAACAAAGCCAGTCAACAGTATAGTTTTACTGTCGTCCTCACGTAAGGGTCTATATGACATACCGGAAGGTCAACTACGAGGAGGTCGAGCAGGTCTCGAGCGCGATGCACGTTCTGAGCGATCCGCTCGAGACGGAGCAGGTGGGGGTAACGGTGGCTCGCTGCGATCCGGGCTGGAAGAGCAAGCCCCACGATCACACGGACAACGACCACGAGGAGATCTACGTCCTCATCGAGGGAGAGGCGACCGTCGTCGTCGACGACGAACCGGTCGCGATGGAAACCGGCGACGCGCTGTGGATCCCGCCGGCGTCGACGCGCCAGATCCGCAACGGCGACCGAGAGAGCGCGTTCGTCCTCGTGAGCGCGCCGAGCATCGCTGACGACGAGGGCGACGGCGGCGAGTGGCTCCTGTCGGGATTCGCCGGGTAAGTCTCGATCGGCGACGGGACGGCCGTGGCGTCCGGAATCGGAAAGAGGCAGGACGGTTTAGTTGCCTCACGTCGTCACCTCCAGTAGGTGAGTCTCGATCTACTCGAAACACCACGCTGCCGCGTCGCTCGTCGTCGCCGGGGTTCTGACCGCACTGCTCCCGTCGATAACGCTCTTCGGCCATTCGGTCCCCGCCGCGGCCGTCGTCGCCTACGGCACCGCAGTCGGCGTCCTCATCGACCTCGATCACTTTCTCATCGCTCGTCTCAAGACCGGCGACTGGGACGCCGTCCGATTCTGTCTCACCGATCCGCGTGCGGCCGTCGCGGACCAGTCGGAAATTTTCGAGCCCGGTGACGTCGGCGTCCTCTCGCGACTGTTGAGCCACGTCGTCCTGGCCGGAATCGCGGTCCCGGTGATCGCCATCGCCAGCGTTCCACTCGCTATCGTCACCGGCGTCGTTCTCTACGCTCACCTGCTCGCCGACCTCGTCTGGGATATCAGCCTGCTCGAGGACCACGCGGACGCGGCCGCATCCGTCGACGACCTCACGCGAACGCTCCGCTAGGGACGACCCGGCGATGCCCGTCGAACCGCGTCGAACACGGCGGTTTCTCGGGTTGCATTGTTCGACCGCGGCTATTTGGACCGCGCGACCGTTCAGCGGGATATGGAGCTACTCGACGAGAGCATCGTTCCGGAACACGCTCGAGACGTCAAGGTCGAGGCCCGCGAGTTCGCTCGCGAACACATCGAACCCAATGCTCAGGAGTGCTTTCAGGCCGGCGAGTACCCCGAGGAGATCCTCGAGGCCGGTCAGGAAGCCGACCTCGTGGCACAGGACATTCCGGAGGAGTGGGGCGGTCGGGGGCTCGATCTGGCGCAGTTGCTCGCGATCACGGAGGAGTTCTACCGGGCCGACGCGGGGATCGCGCTGACGCTGCAGCTGGCGAGTTTCGGCTGCGAGATTACCTACGAACACGGCACCGACGAGCAGTGCGAGGAGTACATCCGGCCGGTCGCGGCGGGCGAGCAGCGCTCGGGACTGGCGGTTTCGGAACCCGAGACGGGAAGCGACCTCTCGGGGATGCAGACCCGAGCGGAGAAAGATGGCGACGAGTACGTCATCAACGGCGAGAAGTACTGGATCGGCAACGGCGTCGAGGCGGACTGGGTGACGCTCTACGCCCGCACCGGGGACGACGAGGACAATCCCTACGGGAATCACTCGATGTTCATCGTCCCGACCGATACCGACGGCTACGAGGCCGAGCACATCCCCGAGAAGATGGCGATGCGCGCCTCGAAGCAGGCGCACATCGAGTTCGACGACTGCCGAATTCCCGCGTCAAACCTGATCGGCGAGGAGGGTGACGGCTTCATGCTGCTCGCGGACTTCTTCAATCACGGACGCGTCGCCGTCGCCGGCCACGGACTCGGCATCGCCGCGGCCGCCATCGAGGAGGCCTGGGAGTTCACGCACGATCGCGAGGAGTTCGGCCGGACGATCAGCGATTTCCAGGCCGTCCAGCACGGTCTCGCCGACATGCTACTCGAGTTCGAGAGCGCCCGAACGCTCACCTGGCGCGCCCGCGAGAAGGTCGCGAACGAAGGTAACGCGGGGTACTGGGCCGCGATGGCGAAGACGAAGGCGACCGAGACGGCCGTCGACGTGTCCGAGCAGAGCATGCAGTTCCACGGCGGCCGCTCGATCCTCGACGAGCGTCGGATCGCCCGCGTCTTCCGCGACGCCCGCATCCCGGTCATCTACGAGGGGGCGAACGAAATTCAGCGCAACCTCATTTACGGGCAGGCTCCCTGATCGACGGCTGCGGTCCCATCGACCGTAGCGACGAGCCGGTTCGGCAGTCACCTACGGCGACGCCGCTGTCACACGTCGGCCGAAAGAACAATCTCGGTCGGTAACATGAGATCGGGCAGACTAACTACTGTGGTGATCGAGATGATACTTTCCCGTACTGCCTCGTTATGAGCCGGCCACGCGTGCTCTGTGTGAGCGGCGATCGGTCGACGCGAGCGGCCGTCACGCTGTCGTTGACGGACGTCCCCGTCGACGTCGTCATCGCCCAGCGGCCCGCGGCGGCGATCGATCGACTCGAGCGGGAAGGGATCGACGCGGTCGTCATCGACGCGAGCACGGTGACGGACGTGCCGGTGCTCGTCGATACCGTCGAGTCCGAGGCCCCGAGGACGCCAACGTTCGTCTCCTGGGGGGCGAGCGACGACGGCGGAGGGGTGTTGAGCGAAGTGATCGTCCGGGCTGCGGAGATCGAACCGGGAGCGCAGCTGGCGGCCGCCATCACCGATCGACTCGACGACGGCTCGAGCGCGGAACTCCCGAGAGCGGGCGACCCGAACACGAGCGATCTTACGACCGAGACGACGGTGTCAGTCCGAGAGTTGCCCGCTGAGCTCGCCGGAATCGTCGGTGCCGTTCGCCGCCGGCTGGTCGATGCAACCTCGCCGCTGGCGGTCGAACGGGTGCTCCGCGAGGAGCTGACCGGCAGCGATCGATTCGTGTTCGCCTGGGTCGGCGAGTACGACCGCGGCGAACGCGAGATCGTGCCGTGGCTGTCGGACCCCGGGGCGATGGCGTGGTCGCTACACCGAACCGTCAGTATCGGCGACGGCGAGCAGCCGCTACTCGAGCGAGTGATTCACACTGGGGAGATCGAGTATCGGCGGTACGACGAAAACGAGAGCGATGCCGTCCCGTTCGGCGACCGTGCGTTCGAGCGGGGCGCTCGATCTGTCGCCGTTGCACCCCTTGCGGCACGCGGTGAGCTGTACGGAGTGGCGGTCGTCTACGCGATGAATCCGATTTCCGCACGCGAACGGGACGCGATCCGGGCGATCGCTGCGACCGCGTCTCACGTCCTCGAGACGATCGCCGTTCGCGGCCGCCTCGACCAGCGAGAACGCGCCCTCCACCGGTACGAGCGACTCGTCGAAACGGCCGGTGACGGGATGTACGTCCTCGACGACGCGGGCCACTTCACGACCATCAACGACGCTCTCATCGAGATGACCGGCTATAGCCGCGAGGGGCTGCTCGGCGAACACGCGTCGATCCTGTTCGATCGCGAGGACGTCACCGCCGCGACGACCCTCATTCGATCGCTGCTCGAGGCCGAGAGTCACACCGAAACCATCGAACTGCCACTCGAGACGAAAGCCGGCGAGCGGATCCCCTGCGAGGCCCAGGTCGCGGTCCTCGTTCCCGACGACGAGTTTCTCGGCTCGGTGGGCGTCCTCCGCGACATCACGGAGCGAAAGCGAAGCGAACGGAAACTTCGCGAACGCAACGAGCGACTCGATACGTTCGCTCGGATCGTCAGCCACGACCTCCGCAATCCGCTCGGCGTCGCCCAGGGCTACCTCGAACTCTTCGAGGAGACCGGGGATATCGAGCACGCCGAAAAGACCCGCGGTGGACTCGATCGGATGGAGTCGATCATCGAGGACGTGCTGGCCATCGCCCGCGAGGGCGACTGGGCCGCAGACACCGACCCCACCGATCTCGAGTCGATCGCTTACGAAGCGTGGGACCACGTCTCGACCGCGGAGGCGACGCTGTCGGTCACGGACACGATGACGTTCGAGGCCGACCGCTCGCGACTTCTGCGGCTCCTCGAGAACTGTTTCAGGAATAGTATCGAACACGGCGACACGACCGAGACCGTTCGCGTCGGACCGCTCGAGCGAGACGGGAGAGACGGACGTGACAGGCAAGAGAGCCGTGGCGAACGGGACGGACGTGCGCGGGGATTCTTCATCGAAGACGACGGAGAGGGGCTCCCCGAGGAACTCCGGGACGAAATCTTCGATCCGTCGGTTTCGTCGTCGACGGAGGGGCTCGGAATCGGCCTCTGGATCGTCAGAGAAGTCGCTACCGGACACGGATGGTCGGTCGTCGCGACTGAAAGCGAGGATGGAGGGGCTCGGTTCGAGTTCGAAATCAGCGTCTAGTTCTCGGACTGGAGGTCTTGAAATGCGCCGACGAAATCGTCGTGGGAGGACATTCCGGAGACCGTCTCGTCGACGCGCTGCTCGAGTTCCGCGACGCGGTCGCTGAGGTCCTGATACTCCTCGTTGTCCGCGAGTTCTCGGTCGGCCTTCTCGGACTCCAGTAGCGCCTTCTTCGAGACGAGCGCGTAGTACTCCTGTATATCGGACTCGTAGTCGGAACGGTCGGCGACGTCGTCGACCATATCGACGAGCTCGTCCTTCGAGGCCGGTTTGACGAGGTAGTCGTCGAACCCCATCTCGATGATGTCGAAGTCCGGATCGACCGCCGTCACCATTACCACCCGCGAATCGTATCCCTGCTCGCGGATCTGCTCGAGGACTTCGTCGCCGGAGAGTCCGGGCATCCGCCGATCGAGAAGCACGACCTCGACGGAGTCGGCCATCTTCTCGAGCGCCTCTTCACCGTCGTAGGCCGTCTCGACGGCCCAGTCGGCCTGTAGCCAGGCGGCGAACAGGTCCGCGAGCCGAGCCTCGTCGTCAACAACGAGCACCTCGGGCCCGTCACTCATTGGAGAGCTCCTCCATTCTCTTCATCGGTTACAGCCACGCGTCACCAATGGTACCTCTCTGTGATAAATCTCGCGACCAGATGTCAACTATGCAAAATTATTACAGGTCAATTTGGGAGCCGGTTCGATCACTCATACTTCGTGACGGATCCGACGCTCCGTTCGTCGGCGGTCGCCTCATACGGTCTGCTGTAACGATGTACCGGAGCAACCGCGAACCGTCCTGTGGTTGCTCCGAAAATCGCTTCCAACAGTCCGTTCACTCCCCCTGGAAGTTCGGTTCTCCGTCTCCCATGAATGCCATAATACCCTCCATCAGGTCGTCGGTCGCCATCAGATGACCGAACGCGGACGCCTCGTACTCCAGTCCGGCTTCGGTATCGTCGCGACCGGCGAGCATCGCGCGCTTGGTGAACTTCTGGGCGATCGGCGGCCCGCCGGCGAGGTCGGTCGCCAGTTCGAGCGCGCGCTCTTCGAGCTCGTCGGTATCGACGACTTCGTTGACGAAGCCGTAGTCGCCCATCGTCTCGGCGTCGAAGCGGTCGGCGGTGAGTATGATCTCCTTCGCGCGCCCTTCACCGACGATGTTCGCCAGTCGCTGGGTGCCGCCCCACCCCGGGATCAGCCCGAGGTCGAGTTCGGGCTGCCCGAACTCGGACCGTTCGCTCGCAACCCGAAGGTCGGCGCACATGGACAGTTCCATGCCGCCGCCGAGACAGAAGCCGTCGATGCCCGCGACAACGGGCATCTCGCAGGTCTCGAACTGACCGAATGCGGACTGGCCCCGCTTCGAGAGTTCCGTCGTCTCGATCGGGTCGGCACCGTCGCCGGCCATGCTCTGGACGTCCGCGCCCGCGGAGAACGCCTTCTCGCCCTCGCCGGTGACGAGGATCGCACGCACCTCGCCGTCGTCCTTGAGCAGGTCGATCGCCGCCGAGAGCTCCTCGAGGAGCACGTTGCTGATGGTGTTCATCCGGTGTGGCCGGTCGAGGACGATGTGGCCGACCATGTCGCCGGGGTACTCGACGCGGATCGCCTCGAAGTCGACCTCGTCCGAGTCCTCGTCGCTCTCGTAAAACCCGCCCTCGTCGGCTCGTTTCGCGAGGTACTCCGCGGGCGCGTATCGCTCGTGCCCGGTGGTCTCGTAGGCTTCCTCGAGCGCCTCGAGGGCGTTTTCGATCCCGAACTCGTCGACCATCTTGACGGGGCCGTCGGGGAAGCCGGCGCCGAGCTTGGTCGCCTCGTCGATCGATTCGGGCGGCGCGACGTCGTTGCTGATCAGTTTAGCGGACTCGTTGGCCAGCACCGCGATCAGCCGCTTTTCGACGAGGTCGGACTGTTCGTCGGACGGGATCTGGACGCCCTCGCCGTCCTCGTAGTCGTAGAATCCCTTGCCAGTCTTCTTGCCGAGTTCCTCGTTCTCGACCTTCCGCTCGAACAGCGGGCTCGGCTCGTAGGCCTCGCCCAGCACGTCGTGCATGTAGTCGAGCACGTGGTAGCCCACGTCGATGCCGGTGAGGTCGGCGAGTTCGAAACTGCCCATCGGCAGCCCCATCCCGTACTTCGCCGTCGAGTCGACCTCGGCGATGGTCGCCTCGTCGTCGTGGACGAGCCAGCAGGCCTCGTTCATCAGCGGCACGAGCACGCGGTTGACGATGAACCCGGGCGAGTCCTTGTGGACGCGCACCGGCGTCTTCCCGATGTCCTCGGCCAGCGCCTCGATCGTCTCGAGGGTCTCCTCGCTGCTCTCCGCGCCCGAGATGACCTCGACGAGGTCCATCCGCACCGGCGGGTTGAAGAAGTGCATCCCGCAGAACCGCTCGGGGCGCTCGGTGAACTCCGCGAGGTCCGTAATCGAGAGGCTCGAGGTGTTGGTCGCGAAGATGGCCCGGTCGGGGGCGACGTTCTCGAGTTCGGCGTAGACCTCTTTCTTGATCGCCATCTGCTCGGGGACCGCCTCGATGACGATGTCGGCGTCGCTGACGGCTTCCGCCATGTCGACCAGCGGCGTCACCCGCTCGAGGGCGGCGTCGGCTTCCGCTTCGGAGAGTTGATCGTTCTCGGCGAGCTTGCCGAGCGACCACTCGATCTGGTCGTAGCCGTTCTGGACGAATTCCTCCTCAATATCGCGCAAAGTAACGTCGTAGCCCGCCATCGCGGCGACCTCTGCGATACCGTGGCCCATGTTACCTGCACCTAGAACTGCGACAGTGTTGATATCCTCCAGGTCCATGCTCACAAATCCTATTCGGACCCGTTTCAACGTTTCCCCTCGCATGATAGAAACTATACTTCCGTTTACAGACGGTTACAAAGTTCTTTATCGCTGCAATAGTAACGGTCGTCCATGGAATTCGGACTCAGCGAAGAACAGGAGCAGATCCGCGACGAGGTCCGCCGATTCGCCGAAAACGAGATCGTCCCCAACGCGGAGGAGTACGACACCGAGGAGAAGTTCCCCCACGAGATCGTCGAGGAGGCCGCCGAGATGGGCCTGGTCGGCACCTCGATTCCGATGGAGTACGGCGGGGCGGGCTACTCGACGCTCGAGTCGGCGCTCATCGCCGAGGAGCTGTTCTCCCACGACGCCGGGATCGCGCTCTCGATCATGGCCTGCTCGTTCGGTACCGAGGCCATCAGCAAGTTCGGAACCGAAGACCAGAAGGAGCGCTTCCTCGAGCCCGTCGCGCTGGGCGAGAAGATCTCCGGCGCGGCGATTTCCGAGCCCGACACCGGCTCCGACGTCTCCTCGGTCTCGACGCGCGCCGAGAAGGACGGCGACGAGTGGGTGATCAACGGCAACAAGATGTGGATCACCAACGGCACTGTCGGCGACTTCTTCGTCGTGCTCTGTAAGACCGATCCCGACGCCGACAGCCGCTACGGCGGTTTCAGCCAGATCATCGTCGAGTCCGACCGCGACGGCTTCAGTTCGGACAAGATCACGGGCAAGCTCGGCATCCGGGCCTCCGACACCGCCGAACTCATCTTCGACGACGTCCGCGTCCCCGAGGCGAACCTCGTCGGCGACGAGGACGCCGCCTTCCTCCAGCAGATGCAGTTCTTCGACGCCACCCGGACCGGCGTCGCCGCGCAGGGACTCGGCATCGCGAAGGGCGCGCTCCGGGCGGCCCGCGAGTACGCCCAGGACCGCGAGCAGTTCGGCAAGTCGATCTCGGAGTTCCAGGCCATCCAGCACAAACTCGCCGAGATGGCCACCGAGACCGAGGCCGCGCGCAACCTGACCTACAAGGCCGCCTGGAACGTCGATCAGGGCAACGACATCACGAAGCTCGCCTCGATGGCCAAGGAGTACGCCTCCCGCGTCGCCGTCGACGTCTCCAACGAGGCCGTCCAGATCCACGGCGGTGCCGGCTACGTCAACGACTTCCCCGTCGAGCGCTTCTACCGCGACTCGAAGATCACCCAGATCTACGAGGGCACCACCGAGATCCAGAAGAACGTCATCGCGCGGGAACTGCTAGACGACTAGAACCGAACTTTTGCTCTGCGGGCGCGGCGAAGCCGCGCCCTCGGCAAAACTTCGATGAAAAGCACTCCTCCTTCCCCTCCACTTGGCTCGCGGCTTTGCCGCTCGCCTTTCCGCGGCGCTTCGCGCCGCGCTTTCGTTCCGGGTCAGTCGTCGGCCCGCTCGCTCACTTCGTTCGCTCGCGGTCGTAATTGGGTAGCAGCCTGCCTTTCCCCGGATCGCGCGACTCTCGCGTTCGCTCGAGCCGCGCTCACGGCCACTGATTTTCGTGTAGTCGAGCGTGATAGAACTCCTCACAATGTCTTGGTTTTGGCCTAAATTCGTTGGATCAGCTGGCGAAACGTGCATGCGAATGGAACGCTGCGGCTTCTATGAAATGGCGATGGTTTTGAGTAAATCGTGCTACAGAGCGCAAGTCTGTCACTGGTTAATCGCCATCTGACGGTGGCTCGGAGTGGCGAACACAGGGATCAAATGAGTCATATACCTATAAATCGATGACAGTATGTGCAACAAGAGCGCGCCAAGAAGCTACTCCCACTGCTGGTTGTATGTGGTCTTATTCAGGTAGGGCTCGGTACTTTGAGCGATAATTTACTTTTTGCAGGTTTTGGGCTTAGCTACGTTCTGATTGGTCTTGCGTGGCTCTGGTCCTTTCGATAACTTACTAATCAGTACCAGTCTTCAGGTTGCTCACTCCTCCATCTGTACTGACCGGCAACTACGTGTGTGGGCTTACCAGAACAGTCGGTTGGTCCGAAGTGATATATATCGAAACGGCCTACGGCAATTTATGTCGGCCAATGGACCTGATTCTGGCAGGGACCTGTATGCCCGACTACCGTGGTATGTGAAACTCGGCTTTGGACTGCTATGTTTGGTGTAGGGTGTAGCAATACTGACCGACACTATCAAGGACCCGATTCCAAATGATGTCTGGGCAATCATCTCGTTCGCGGTGGGTGCTGGCCTGCTCGTACGCGCGGTTCGTCTGCACAGACAGTCGTGATAGACTTACGCTCTGTACTGAACGGCAACTACACGTGCGAAGTGAACGCTGAGTTTCTATTAGGTATAGAGGATAACTGTCGGAGGAGCAGACAGCGAGGATAGCTCGCCTTCAGCCTTGAAGCGGAGGGCGTTCGAATTCGGTTTCACAATTCTGGCAGATAACTACTGTTTGAGTTCCTTCTCCCAGGGTCACCCGGAGGTCCTCATGCCCACAGTTGAGGCAGTTTCGGGGGATGTGCTCGCCATTACAGCCCGGACAAATGAACGTCATCTTATCACTAAAATTCAAGCGCAGCGTTTCGTGGTTGCAGTCGGGACAGTCTACCGGAATTCGGATATCGTCAGTGTCACGAGGCGCGCCTAGGGCCAACATCACGAGTTCGCTGTCTGCTTCGTTTTTGCCAGACTGAAACTCGCCGGGGCCGAATCTGATCGCTTCGGCTTCATCGACAGTAACCTTCCCGTTCATCGTTTCAAAAGTCGCTGTCCCGTCAAGTACCACAAATACCTCCTCTTGATCTATATGCGTATGAAGTCCGCCAGGAAGTCCATCACCGGGAGCGAGCCGATACTGATTGAGTGCAAGCTCGGTTGCGCCGAGATGTTCAGAGAGTCCGCGGCGTGTGCTCTCCTCACCAAACACGAATGATTCTACCTCAGAGATAGTGGCCTTCTCCATGTGATCCAATATCCAGCTCGACTCGTAAATACATAACACTGCAATGAGACCGCTTGGAACCCGCATATTCCCTCTGGTGAACTCAGTCTCTGCGGCAGACAGCTTTTGATAGGTTATATGGAGATCAACAGTTGTTCCGGTAACTGCTTCGCCTGTACTGAACGATTCACTAGTGGATTCGATACGGTATGCGAGCGGTTCTATGACGCCGTCGTCTACTTCAGTCACTGACGACCACCATCACCAGCGATAGCACGATGAAGACCACGTGTGCGAAGACGTGGCCGATCGTAGCGGCCTCGAGGCACATTGACGGACCCGTGCGGGAAACCCTTTGTCGCGTCGGCCCCTTCCTCGAGGTATGAGAGAGTTCGTCTTCGCCCTCGAGTACGAACCCGGCTGCAACGGGGTGGCGGACGCGCTCGCGGACCACCCCGACGCCCGGGTCCGCTCGCTGTCGCTGCACGCGACCGACGACCGCCTCTGGCGGGTCGACCACGTTACCGGAACGCCGGACGCGCTCGAGGACATTGAAAACGCCTTCCTCACCAGCGACTACTACGCGGACTGCCTCGCGACCGACGACTGCGGCGCGACCCAGACCACGCGGGTGCTCGACCGAACCGACGACACGCTCGTCCTCTACTCCGACTGGAAGCGCACTCCGAACTGCGCGTCGGTCCCGCACATCGCCCGCGACCACCTCGGCGACGGCGTGCTGTTCGAGACCCGCCACGAGGGGCGACATTACACCTGGCGGATCGTCCACTCCGGCGAGGGCGACGCGGCGGCCTTTTTCGACTCCCTCGAGGCGGCGGTCGGTGACCGCGCCCGGATGGAGATGCTTCGAGCGGCGACGACGGATACCGATGCGACGGGCGACGCGAACGGTGGGGCGAACGCACTCGCTCCCGAACAGGAAGCCGCGCTCCGGGCCGCCGTGGAACACGGCTACTACGAATCGCCTCGAGCGGTCGATGTCGGCGAACTCGCCGACCACCTCGACGTTCCCCGTTCGACGCTCACCTATCGGCTTCGCCGGGCAGAGGAACATCTGGCCAAGCAACACGTCGCGAGCGAGCAACTGGTCGACGGCCCGTCGACACCGCTCTAGGGTGCCGAGGTAAGTTGGAATATTCCAACGAAGGCTTATCGAACTGACGCGCTTACCTCCGGGTAATGACTGACGAATCGGATGCGACGAGGGTGGCGGACGAGAGCGGTCAGCGGCGGGAGCTGACCGCTCGACTCGCCGTCCCCGAGATGGACTGTCCATCGTGTGCGGGAAAGGTCGACAAGAGCCTCGGACGCGTCGACGGGGTCGTCGACGCCGACCTCAATCCGACCACCGGGACGGCTACGGTCACGTACGACCCCGATCGAACCAGCGAGGCCGACGTGGTCGAAGCGATCGAAGGTGCCGGCTACGAGGTCACGGGGGGAACGGGCGACGATAATGAGGCGACCGAGTCAGCGTCGAGCGCCGACGGCGTCGATGTCGCCCCCCCGTCGGAGGTCTGGACGAGCCCGCGAGCGAAGAAGACGTGGCTCGGTGCGGCGTTCGTCGCCCTCGGACTCGTCTTCGAGTTCCTCCTGACGGGCGGGAACGTCGCGGTAGCGAGCGTCCTCGAGCATCCGCTCCGCATCGCGGATCTACTCTTCCTCGGGGCCGTCGCAATCAGCGGCGTCCCCGTCGTCCGGAGCGGCTACTACTCCGCGAAAAACCGGAGCCTCGACATCGACCTGCTGATGGGGACGGCGATCATCGCCGCGACCGGCATCGGCTACTTCGTCGAGGCCGCGACGCTGGCGGTTCTCTTTAGCATCGCCGAGTTGCTCGAGGAGTACGCGATGGACCGGGCGCGGGACTCCCTGCGCGAACTGATGGAGCTCTCGCCGGACGAGGCCACAGTCAGGCGCGACGGCGAGGAGGTGACCGTCGACGCGGCGGACGTGGCGGTCGGCGAGACCGTCGTCGTTCGGCCCGGCGACAAGATCCCGCTCGATGGAACGGTCCGCGAGGGCGGAAGTGCGGTCGACGAGTCGCCGATCACCGGCGAGAGCGTCCCCGTCGACAAGGCCGCGGGAGACGAGGTCTACGCCGGTACCATCACCGAAGACGGCTACCTCGAGGTCGAAGTCACCTCGTCGGCGGGCGACTCGACGCTCTCGCGGATCATCGAGATGGTGCAGGGTGCACAGGCCAAACAGACCGAAACGGAGCAGTTCGTCGATCGGTTCGCGGGCTACTACACGCCCGTGGTGGTCGTGCTGGCGATCCTGACCGCCGCCGTTCCGCCGCTGGTCATCGGCGACCCCGTCACCGCGGGCGTCGCCGGCTACGAACTCGCGTTCGCCGGCGACTGGGGGACGTGGTTCGTTCGGGGCCTCACGTTACTGGTGATCGCCTGTCCCTGCGCGTTCGTCATCTCGACGCCCGTCTCGGTGGTCTCGGGCATCACCAGCGCCGCGAAGAACGGCGTCCTGATCAAGGGCGGCAATCACCTCGAGGCGATGGGAGAGGTCGACGTCGTCGCCGTCGACAAGACCGGGACGCTCACGAAAGGCGAACTCGCCGTCACCGACGTCGTCACGGTCGGCGACACCGACGAGGCGACGCTCCTTCGCCACGCCGCCGGACTGGAGCGACTGAGCGAGCATCCCATCGCCGCGGCGATCCTTGCCCGGGCCGAAGAGGCCGGTGTCGGCGACTTCCCCGAACCGACGGAGTTCGAGAGCCTGACCGGCAAGGGAATCCGCGGCGAGATCGACGTCTCCGGCGAAGCCGGAGGCTCGTCGGACGAGTCCGACGGTGGCGAGACGTACTACGCGGGGAAACCCGCGCTGTTCGAAGAGCTGGGATTCGATCTCTCGCGGGCCCACTCGGCAACTGACGGTGGTGTCGTCTCCGCCGACGCACCACAGTCCGACGAAGCGTTCGCCGACGAGACGCTCGCCGCGCTCGAGCGGGAGGGCAAGACGGTCGTCCTCGTCGGGACGGAGACCGAACTGCTGGGCGCGATCGCGATCGCCGACGAGGTACGCCCCGCCTCGAGGCGGGTGGTCGAGCACCTTCGGGAGCTCGGCGTGGAGCGCGTCGTGATGCTGACCGGCGACAACGAGGGGACGGCGCGGGCGATCGCCGAGCAGGTCG
>NZ_JAQIVI010000625.1 GCF_028618695.1 Natrinema soli
CGCGCTCGGTGTCGTGGGCCGACAGCGTCGCGCCGCTTTCGGTCCGGATCTCGGTGCTCGCCTGCGTCCGCGTCGCCACCGACAGGCTCGCCCCGTCCAGGTTCGTCGCCGCCTCGAGGCCGACGTCGGCGTCGAAGTCTGTACCGGACTCGGCCTCACTCTGGGACTGAACGGCGACGGACGAGAACGTCTCTTCGCCGTCGACGCGGTAGTTCGTGATCGCATCGCCCTGTAGATCGAACGTCACGTGTGCGCTCGCGTCTGCGTCAGCCTCCGCATCGCTCTGTGCGGTCGTACTCGATGCGACTTCGGTCGACGTCGTCGCTGCACCGGCGGCCGCGGCCATCGTCACGGTACTCGCGGCCACGAGCAGTGCGATCAGCACCGTAGCACCACGATTCATTGTACGCCGTGACTTTCGACGCCGCCATAAAACTCGTTCTGGCAAATCCGTCCAATCGTCCGTCCCCGCGGCCGCCGTCGCCGTCGGATCCGCTGTTGCGTTACCGCGAGATATCTTCGCCCCGCTGGTCGACGACGGCCTCGACTTCCTCGGCCGTGACGAGCGCGACGTCGCCGGGGATCGTCCGCTTGAGCGCCGCCGTCGCCGCGGCGTACTCGAGGGCCTCTGGAACGTCGTCACCCTCGAGCCGGCGAGCGATGAAC
>NZ_JAQIVI010000626.1 GCF_028618695.1 Natrinema soli
GACCTCGCGGCGGTCGCAGCGGGCGAGCGCGAGCCGAGCGCCGGCGAGGTCGACTACATGGGGTACCTGACATGACGCTCGACAAGTTCCGTCCGTACGTCTCCCGATTCCTCGAGCCGTTCGTCAAGGGGTTCGACCGCGTCGGAATGACGCCCAACGGCGTGAGCGTGGTCGCGTTCGGGATGGCGATCCTGGCCGCGGTGGCGTTCGCACTCGGCGGGCTCGAGGATCCGATATGGTACGCCGTCGCGGCGACGCTGGTCTTTCTCAACGGCTGGCTCGATATCGTCGACGGTGCGCTCGCACGCGAACAGGAGGTCGCCTCGGCCGGCGGGGACCTGCTGGATCACGTTCTCGATCGGTACGCGGACATCGTCGTCATCGCAGGGCTGGCCGCGGGGCTCGAGGACTACCTGCTCGGTTTCGCCGCCGTCACGGGCGTCGTGATGACCTCCTACCTCGGAACGCAGGCCCAGGCCGTCGGCCTCGACCGGGTCTACGGCGGACTCGTCGGCCGGGCCGACCGACTGGCGATCATCGGTGTCGTCGGTTACCTCGCCTATCCGCTCTCCGGGCCGATCGTCGGCGATTTCACCCTCGTCGGCTTGCTGCTCGTCTTCCTCGCGGTCGTCGGCCATCTGACGGCATTGCAGCGATTTTACTACTCGTGGATCGCCCTCGAGCGATAGTCGTTTCAACCCGCTGAACGGGGTCTGACTGGATGGAACCGCGTCGCATCCTTTATCCCTCACCGCGATATAGGGACTGACATGGTTCAGTGCGAGATGTGTGGGGCCGAGACGTCGTCCCCGAAAACCATCAAAGTCGAGGGCGCGAAGCTAGACGTGTGTTCGGACTGCACGGACTTCGGCACTGAAGTCAAACAGACCTCGAGTTCGGGTTCGTCGACGAAGTACTCGACCAGCTCGAGTTCGTCCTCGTCGAGTGGTGGCCAGTCCACCGGCTCGAGCGCGAGTTCCTCGAGTTCGGGCGGCTCGAGTCAGCGCCGGTCGGACATGTTCGACGACATGGACGAACTGGCGACCGATTACGACGAGCGAGTCCGCAACGCTCGTGAAAACAACGGACTGAGCCAGTCCGATCTCGCGAACGAACTCAACGAGAAGGCCAGCCTGATTCGCAAGATCGAGCGCGGCGACACCCTCCCGAGCGATCGCGTCCAGACGAAACTCGAGAACTTCCTCGAGATCGATCTGAACGCCGAGGGAAGTTCCGGTGAGGACTCGGAGTGGTCCGGCGGCTCCTCGACGGGGAGTTACACGCTGGGCGACGTCGTCAAGCGCAAGGACTGAAGCGGGTCCTCGCTTCCGCTCTCGATAGCGTCGCGGACTCGCAAGCTATTTCTTTCGGGCGGGTGGGGTTGCCGATATGTTCGTCCTCGTTAACCTGAAGACATATCCGTGCGATCCGATCGCCGTCGCAGAAGCCGTCCGTGACGTCGACGAGACCACTGACGCCCGGCTTGCCGTCGCGCCACAGGCGACCCACCTCGAGCGGGTCGCGGAAACGGGCGCGGAGACGTGGGCCCAGCACGTCGACTCGATCGAACACGGGAGCAACACCGGGCAGACGCTCGCCGAGAGCGTCGCC
>NZ_JAQIVI010000627.1 GCF_028618695.1 Natrinema soli
CGCGGACCGCCTCGGCGTCGACCGACCGCTCGACCCCCGCCGCGGTCGTCCGCTCGTCGACCTCGAACCGTCGGTCGCGAGGGACCAGCGGCTCTGGCTTCTCGGCCTCGAGATCGTACAGATCCGGCCGGTCCTGACGTCCGATCTCGAGGACGTCACGGAACCCCTCGGTGGTCACGAGCGCCGTTCGCGCGCCACCGCGCTCGAGGAGGGCGTTGACCGAAACGGTCATCGCGTGGGCGAAGCCGTCGATCTCGGCGGGGTCGATACCGGCCCGGTCGCAGGCCTTTTCGATCCCCTCGAGGACGCCGACGTGCTGGTCGTCGGTCGTCGGCACCTTCGCGGTGAGTAGCCGGTCGTCGACGGTCAGCGCCACGTCGGTGAACGTGCCGCCGACGTCGACGCCGATGCGCGTGTCGCCGTCCTCTGTCGATTCGTCAGTATCCATCGGTGCGTCCGCGTTCGAGTCGTGTGCGTTTGAATCTGTTATTTGCTCCATCAGTTAGAGGATCAAAACGTCGTAGAGCGTTCGGAGGCCGATACCGATCACGACGACCGTGACGATCCCGCCGAGGACGTTCTGGAGGGTACTGTTCGTGTACTCGCCCAGCAGGCCGTCGTTGTTCATCGCGTAGATGAGGAATACCGCCAGAATCGGCAGCAGGAGCCCGTTGGCGACCTGTGCGAAGACGATCACCTGTACGGGGTTGTAGTCCAGCGCCGAGAAGACGATCCCGACGCCGAGGATCGTCATCCAGATCGCTCGGAACCGGGTCGACGTCAGATCTCGCTCCCAGCCCAGCGCGCCGGCGGTGGCGTAGGCACCCGCGAGCGGCGCGCTCATCGCGCTCGTGAAGCCGGCCGCGAAGAGGCCGATCGCGAAGAACGTAAGCGCGTAGCCGCCGAAGACCGGCTCGAGCTGGTCCGCCATCTCGCCGACGTTACTGATCGAGGTTCCTTCGGGGAACACCGCGGCGGCCGTGACGACGATCGCCGTCGTGATGATGCCGCCGACGATGACCATACCGATCGTGTCCGCGCGACACTCGGCGAGGTCTTCGGCACCGTCCCACCGCTCCTGAACCGTGCTCGCGTGGAGGAACAGGTTGTAGCCGACGACGGTCGTCCCGACGAGGCCGGCGATGAGGTACGCCGATCCCTCGGGGACGGTCGGGACGAGGCCGCCCGCCAGTAAGCCGATATCGGGACGGACCATGATCGCGTTGAGCACGAACGCCAGCCCCATGATGGTGACGAGGCCGATGAAGACTCGCTCGATCAGTTTGTAGTTCCCCGTCCACAGCAGGCCGGCGGCGACGAGGCCCATGATCGGTCCCCAGACGTTCTCGCTGACGCCGGTGATCGTCGCCAGGCCGGCAGCGCCCCCGACGATGTTGCCCGTCTGGAACGCCGCGGTTCCGACACCGATCGCGCTCACGACGAGTGCGACGGTGATCGCCCGCGGAATCGGGTTGTCGAATTCGTTTCGGAACGCTTCTCCCAGCCCTTCCTGCGTGATCAGCCCAAGCCGCGCGCTCATCTCCTGGAGAACGATCGTCGCCAGAATCGAGAACGCGATCGTCCACACCAGCAGGTACGCGTACTCGGCACCGATCACGCTCGCAGTCGTTACCGTCCCCGGTCCGACGAACGCCGCCGCGACGAGCGCGCCCGGTCCGATCGCCTTCACTCGGTCGATAGCACCCATGATGTATATTCACATACACCACTCTTCGAGATTCCCAAAAGGGTTGTTAAGAGTCGAACATACGGACTGTCCGACGGCTCGAGATAGTGTGATCGACGTATGAACTCGTATGCGGTCGTGTGAACGTCGCGATCCGTTCACGCTGTTCGAGCGCGTTCGTTGACGGCCGCCGAGCGCATTCGCCCGCCGGTCGTCGATCGCCGAGCGGTCATCGGCGTTCGTACCGAGCAATCGGTAGTCGACCGTTCGAGTCAGTTGGCTGGCCGTTCGGTCACGATCACCTTCGAGACGCCGCCGTCGAGTTCGATCTCCGTCGGCAATTCGACGGTGCTTCGCTCGATGAACCGTGTCATGAACCAGCGAACGGCCTCCGAGGGAAAGACGAGGTGGTAGACGCCCTCGCTCTCCTCGCGGACGTCGAGGAAGCCACAGAAGGAGAGCCACTCCAGGAGGTCGCCGACCTCCTCGAATCGGGCCTCGTACTCGCGAGCGTGGTAGTCGGAGACCCGGTCGGCCGCCTCGACGAACGCCGGATCCGGATCGCCGCCGGCGTAGCAGTACTCGAGGAAGGCGTGCAGGAAGTCGATATCGAGCAGGACGTGCTCCCCCGAGGAGAGCATCCGATAGTACCGCTCGAGGTTCTCGCTCGGCCGTTCGTTGGCCGCCTCGAAGTTCGTCCCGTAGAAGGTGAGTGCGCGGCGGACGACCTCGCTCTGTCCCTCGCCCGTCTCGGCGACCAGCGTCTCGAGGGCCGCGGCCGAGTCGTCGTCGAGCGATACCGTTACGCGCTGTGTCATGGTCTCACGGGGGTTCCCGAGACGGGTATAGTTCACGCACTCGAGGCAGGCCACGCGGCCAGTCTCCGACGGGGACTCACTCGGTTCGCAGTTCGACCGTCAGGTCTCCGTTCTCGACGGTCGCGACGTGCATCGTCGCGCGATCGGCCGGAGCCGCACCGGTCGCGCTCCCCGGGTTGAGCACTCGGACGCCGTCGACGGTCGTATCGACGACTTCGTGGATGTGACCTCCGACGGCGACCGAATCGCTATCGGGCGCTTCGGACCGAGCGGTCCCCGCGACCCGCTGGTGCCACCCCGCCGGCGAACCGGCTCCGTGGGTCACGACAAACGTCACGCCGTCCGCCTCGAGCGTCGCGGCGTGGGGGACGTCGATCGTGGGTGGATCCGTGTTTCCGCGGACGGCGGTCAGGGCACCGTTCGCCATCGCGTCGATCCGGTCGTAGGTTCGCCTCGAGTCGAAATCGCCAGCGTGGATCGTCCGGTCGGCGTCCCGGAGTTCCTCGACGACCCACTCGGGGACGGCGCTCTCGCGGGAGGGAACGTGCGTATCGGCGATGATCGCTATCCGTTGCATAGCCGTGGATACGGCAGCCGGTCCCGAAAGGGATTCCCTGCAAGCGGTCGTGATCTCGAGTATGCGTGACTCACCGAGGGACCGCGACGAAACCGGGGACGGAGCGGCGAGCGCGACCCACGTCGTCACCGCGTTCCTCCGCAACCGCGGCGAGGTCCTCTCGTTGCGCCGGAGCGATTCGGTCGGTACCTACAGGGGCCAGTGGGGCGGCGTCTCGGGCTTCGCGGAGGGGGCACCGGACGAACAGGTCTTCGTCGAGATTCGCGAGGAAACGGACCTCGAGGCCGACACCATCTCGCTGGTCCGTTCCGGTCGGCCGGTCGAGTTCGAGGACTCGAACCTCGAGCGCGAGTGGGTCGTTCACCCCTCTCTGTTCGACTGCGACACTCGCGAGATCGAACTGAGCGAGGAACACGACGACTTCGAGTGGGTCGCCCCCACCGAACTGCTCGAGGGTGTCGGCGACGACCGCGAGACGGTCCCCGAACTGTGGACCGCCTACGAGCGCGTGGCTCCCACCGTTCGATCGGTCGCGGCCGACGACGAACACGGCGCTGCGTACCTGTCCGTGCGAGCGCTCGAGGTGCTGCGCGATCGAGCGGGGCTGCTCGTG
>NZ_JAQIVI010000628.1 GCF_028618695.1 Natrinema soli
CCGAGCGCGGTCGTGGCGCACGTCGTGACGGGCGTGTCGTCGACCGCTCCCGCGACCTTGCCGACGGTGTTGGCCGTCGCGGGCGCGATCAAAAATACGTCGGCCCAGCCGTCGTAGCCGCAGAGATCGACGTGTTCGACGCCGCCCGTGATCTCCGTGACGACCTCGTTCTCGGTGGCGAACTCGACCGCCCAGGGGTGGATGATCCCCTGTGCGCTGCCGGTCATCACACCACGGACCTCGGCACCCTGGCGTCGCAGCTCGTGGGCCAGTTCGACCGTCTTCACGGCCGCGATCGACCCCGTGATCCCGAGCGCGACGTTGACTCCCTCGAGCATTCGTCTGCTAGTCTCTCTCGGGGTATGTTAAGCGTAGCGAGGCGTCGTCGTGAGTCGGGCGCTCACTCGCCCGCGTCGAGTTCGATCCGGTCGGCGAGCCACTCGAGGGCTCGATCGACCGTCTCGTGATCGGTGCCAGTCACCTTCAGCCGATTCTGGCGCTCCGTGTCCGGATAGCTCCCGACCGTCACGTCGAACCGCTCGCGAGCGTCGGCGACCGCGTCGACCACCGACGCCTCCGGTTGAGGCGTGTACGCCACCCGCGAGACCGCGTCGCCGCTGAACTCCGCGGCGACCCGCTCGAACAGCGCTTGCATCTCCGCCGGCACGCCCGGAAACGCATAGACGTTCTCGAGCACGCAGCCGGGACAGAGCCCCTCGGGATTGAGTACCGGCCGGCTGCCCTCGGGCAGCGCCGCCCAGGCGTCGACGTCGAAGTCCAGGTCGTCGGCCGTGATCGTTTCCGGGTTGCGGTCCCGGTAGTCCGCGACGGTCTCGAGCACGTCCCGGCGGACGGACTCGTCGACGACCAGCTCGCGGTCGAACGCG
>NZ_JAQIVI010000629.1 GCF_028618695.1 Natrinema soli
GGCCACGGCGCCCTTATCGGCTCCCCTGACGTGGTCCCCGGTCCCGACGCCGCACCGAGCACCAGTACCGACGGTGCCGTCCTCCTCGACGGAAGCGGCGACTACCTCGACGTCCGGTCCGTCCCGGAACCCGACGAGACGAGCCCCGGCTTCACGGTCGGCCTCTCCGTTCGGGACCTCGAGACGAGCGCGGACTCGCCGCTCATTACTGGCGGTGACCGGTATGCGCTGCGGATCGCGGACGGCTCGCTCGAGTTCGCTATCGACGGCGACGGCGAAACGGTCACTGCACCGGTTCCGGACGGGTTGCGCGACGACGAGTGGCACTCGATCGTCGGCGTCTACGGTGCCGACGAACTGCGATTGTACGTCGACGGCGAGGAACTCGCGTCTGGGCCCCACTCCACCGACGGCCTCGCGGTCGCGGACGGTGACACGCGAGTCACGATCGGAGCCGACGCCGAGAACGACGCGTACGCGAGCCTCGCGATCGACGCCGTCGGCATCTAC
>NZ_JAQIVI010000063.1 GCF_028618695.1 Natrinema soli
AGCGCGACCCGAGGACGTCGCTCACGTCCGACACCGTCCGCAGCTCGTCCAGCGCAGCCGGCGCGTCGTCGACCGCGACCGTTTCCGGGGCGTGTCCGGCGCACATTCGGAACTTCTCGTGGGGTTCGTCGTCCGAGAGCGGGTCGTCGTAACGCCACACAGTTTCGTCGACGATCACGGCTCGCCGTTCCGGGTCGGTCGCCGCCACTGACGCGATCCCCTCGTCGATGGTCTCGTCTGGCCACGCGAGCATGACTGGGACGATCGACAACGGAGAGTCTGCGTAAAATCGTTCGCGCCGGTAGCAGGCAGCGAGGAGACGCTGGTAGTATCGTCCGTCAGTTCGCGGATCGCATCGAGAACGGGAAGTCGACACCGTTCGAGGCGACCGTGGCTAGCACGAACAGGGTCATGATGATCGCTCCGAGGACCGATCCGGGGATCGAGAGCACGCCCATCGCTGAGATGAGCAGGAGACCACTGCTCGCGCCGATCGCCGTTCGGAAATACGCGCTATCGACGCGGGCAGTGGCCGATCGATCGGCGTCGGTTCCCGGTCGCTCGAACTCGTCGTCCGACGCCTCGAGATACGGTCGGAATATCTCCAGTCGATCGGTCGGTCGCACGACCCCGCGGGGCTGGTCGTACTCGATGATTCCCTTCTTGTCGAGTTTCGGAAGATGGGACTGATACAGCGGGATGTAGACGCGCTGGCGCTGCGCAGACGTCAGTTGCGCCACCGTCGTCTCGTGTTCCTTCGCCGCGACGTGCTCGGCGACGTCGCGCATTTTGACGAGTTCGTCCTCGTCGAGCAGATACCGGATCGTCTCTCGTCTTCGATTCGTCTGGAGAACGTGAAAAATATCGTCCGGGGATAGCTCGGCCGTCTCGTCGGACTGCGGATCGCTGGAGGGCGTATCCGAAGTGCGGGATGGGATATCGAATCTGGAGGTCATACGCTACGACCGAGAAAGGAAACCATGTCTACGTAAATCCTTCGGGACTTCGTTCTAACTAAAATATTCCTATATGAATGATGAGACAGAACACTACTATCAATGATTTTATCCAAGTCGATAGAGTAAAGATATGCAAGCAGTCGCTCGAGCGACTGGGGAACCCGTCCGACCGTTCGCAGTGTCGGTCTGCGTTGAAAGTACGGTGCGAGCGTGATAACTCTACTACCAACAGTGTTTGGTGTGAGTGAGTCGTTCCCACTGAAAACCGATGACACGACTGCGACGGATTGCACGAGTCCCGGTAGACGGGAGCCAGTCATCGATCGCCGACGTGCTCCGCGTCCGGGCCGAACTCCGAGGCGAGCAACTCGGGAACGTCCGCCGGTGTTACGTCCGAGTACCACGCGTTTCGCGGTTGAATCGAGATCGCGGTCCCGCTCTCGCTGCACAGCCCCAGGCACGAGGTCGTACTGACTGAGACGCTCGTCCAGAACGCGTCGCGATCGCGTAACCACGCTTTCGCCGCCGCGACAGTCTCGTCGGCCCCGGCGCCACCGCAACTCGCGTGTTCGGAATCGCGATCGGTGGCGCAGACGAACACGTGGGCCTCGAGGCGTTCGCGGTGTTCTTCGGTCCGATTCTTCATGGACTGCTCAGCAGTTCCTCCCGTTGCTCGGCGGCCGATCGCCCGTCGGATCGCGGCCGAAGCCAGCCGAAGCACCCGGCCACGAGGAACCACAGGGCGGCCTGGCTCAGGACGGTCAGTCCGCGGAACGCGGCGACGAGATCGGCCGGCA
>NZ_JAQIVI010000630.1 GCF_028618695.1 Natrinema soli
GTCACCGCCCGGTGCGACTCAGAATTAGCAAGCGTTTTGGCGACGCTACGGTGGTTGGACAGTTGCTCCAACTGAGCTTTCTCACCCTCGTTCTCTGGGTCGTATGCCTCGAGCGCGTCGGATAACTCCTGGGCAGTATGAAACTCGCCGATCTGAGTCTGGGGTGACGATCGCACCGCATTTTGGAGCAGTCGGACGACCTGCTCACCCCGGTCCCAGTTTTTCCACACCTTCTCGTACTGGCCGATCTCGAGGGCGTAGTCAGTCCGCTCGGTGATCGCCGTCTCGTGCTCTCGGAGCCACTTGCGTTGTGGCTCACCGAGTTCCTGGTCTTGGACTGCCTGTAGCCGACCAAAACACCGCTTGGCGTACGATCGATAGGTGTCATGGAGGTGATCGAGCGGGACGAAGAGATGATTGTCCTTGACCTGCGTTCGAATCTTACCTGTTTCGTCAGCACTCGTCGCTTCGGAGGATGCTCGCGCGAGACACTTTCGAGAGGCAGCCGCCATTGGGATTTCGACGTAGAGATCGGACTCGGTATCGGCAGTCTCTTCCTCGTCAAATTCGGGCATCGGCTTGACGCCCGTACAAACGCGACCCGGGTGGGGACCGTCCTGACTCGGACCTTTCGCGTAGAGGACCTCAGCCATCTCTTGGTAGAGCGATGGATCGTCGTACTCATGCACAAGTGCGAGGAGATTGGTCGCGAACAGCTCGCGGATGTTGTGGAGGACTTGATTCCGACGAGGCGGCGTGTCTTCGAAGCGGGGTTGTTCGCTCACGCAAACTGTACTGAGAGTAGCCAACAAAACGAGCGTGGCGGGCTCATCGACGAATGGGTACTCGAGCGGGCGGTTACGCTGGGAGCTCTTGAACGCAGCAGTCCCGAACTGTTCGAGATCCGAAAGCAGCGACTCTCGGTCTGGCGTATTATCGACGACGTAGCGGTCGTACCCGCGGGTGAACAATCGAACGATCTCTCTGTCAGTGTAGTTGGTAGGGATCGCTGCAGCGAGGTAGGCGTCTCGGTCGGTCTCTCGTGGATCAATCATGGGTGAGTTCACGCTCGGTTTCAAGGAACTGTGGGCGAGCTTCCGTTCGCGGATCGAACGCTGGGCTCTCGATCGGCTGGACGACGCGACAGACGTCAGCGTGCAACGAGTAGATACGACTGTTCGCTCGAACACGGTCCTACAACCACCCACCGACGAGCAGGAGTGCGAGTGCGACGAGACCCGCGACGGTGAACAGTCCGGAGGCATTTTCCGCGGCCCGTTCGATGTCGGTCGATTCCACACTTCCCACTAGACGTCGGCTCGATACGTTGGTGAGGGCAGATAGCGCGAGCCAGAGGCCGATCATCGACAGGACGAGGTATCCTCGCGAGCTGCCGAGTAGAGCGTCTGTCGGATAACTCTGCCCGACCATGTACATCCCAGTCAGGAACATGACGACGGGCGCTACCTTCGAGAACAGGGAGAACCGGCCCGTCAGCCAGATCAGGGCGTCCGAACCGAGGCGGCCATTCCGTGCCGCCGGCAGGATGAGCACGGCCATGAACACGGTCCAGCCGGCCCACACGCCGGCGGTCATCAGATGCATGATACGCATCAGCACGTAGAGGGTTAGGTCGACCATGGACGCTACGAGGGATCTACCGGCCGTAGCCGTTCACTCGAACATGTTTAGCCAGCCGTCTGCCCGTGCCGGTCGGCATCGGCAACGAGGCGTTCTCGTTTCTCGGTGCGTCTCCCTTCGGTTACTCGGGATTCCGGTTCGAGTCCTCACGTCGGTACGTAGCCCCGTCCATCGCGAATGGTGATGCGCATCACTGCGCCGGCACGGGAGTCGTCCTCGATGAGTTCCACGACGCCGGCCGCGATCTCTTCGGGCGGGAGGATCTCGTCCGCCGCGCGCAGATCCTCTAAGCGCTCCTCACCGAGGCCGTGTGCCATGGGCGTGTCGACGAGCTCCGGGCAGATCGCGTTCACCCGGATGCAGGATTCCTCCTTCAGGTACGCCAGAGACCTCGAGAAGTTGACCACACCCGCCTTCGCGGCCGCGTACACCGGGGCATCCGCCATCGGCCCCAGACCGATCAGCGAAGCGGTGTTGATGACCACGCCACCTCGGCCGGTCCGCTCCATCTCCCGGACAGCGATACGGGTCGCATCGATCACTGCGGTGAGGTCGATGTCGATGACGCGCTTCCAGTCGCCCGGGTCGTCGGCGAACAGGTCCTCGCCGCCGACGCCGGCGTTGTTGAACGCGACGTCGAGCTGACCGAAGCGTTCGATCGCGAACGCGAAGGTACGGCTGAGGTCGTCGATTTCCGTAACGTCGCAGCGAGCGAAGACGGCGGTGCCCTTCCTCCCGGCGACTAGGTCGACGGTCCGCTGTCCCGCCGCCTCGTCCACGTCCGCGACGACGACCGATGCTCCACGCTCCACGAGAGCGAGGACTGTCGCCCGGCCGATCCCCGAACCGCCACCGCTCACGACGGCTACCTTGTCTATGATGTCCATGTCGTCGCTACCTCTCAGTCCATCAGCGTGCCACAGGAGATGTTGACTTCCGTGGCAGTCATGGTTCGGGCCCAATCCGATGCCACGAAGGCGGCGACGTTCCCGACGTCGGCCAGCGTCGCCGCCCGGCCGAGCAGGGTCTCCTCCTCGATGCTCGCGACGATCTCGTCCCGTCCAGGGGCAGTGTCTGGAATGATTTCGACCACACCGCCCGTCTTCAGGGTGACGACGCGGACGCCGTGTTCTCCCAGCTCCACCGCCCACTGCCGACGGAGCCCCTCGACGGCGTCGAGGGCCACCTTGAACCCGCCCAATCCGGGGAGCGTCTGTGGGCCGTCTCCGCCGAAGTGGAGGATCACTCCGGATCCGCGCTCGACCATGTGCTCGGCGGCCGCCCGGGTGGTCAGGAACTGTGTCCGCGTCGCGGTCATAATCGGCTGGAGGAAGTCCTCGACCGAGATCTCGGTCAGCGGCTTCTGGACGTCCCGATACGAGATGACGTTGAACGAGACGTCGAGGCGACCGGCTTCTTCGACGACCGCGTCGACGACAGCCGTCTCTGCGTCGCCGCCGTCCGAGCTGATGTCCTCGGCGACCTCCTTGAGCGTCGATTGCGTTCGGCCGGCGAGGAAGACCGTCGCCCCCTCCCGAGCGAAGGCCCGGGCCACCGCGCCGCCGATTTGTCCGGCCGCGCCGTAGATCACGGCCACCTTTTCTTCGAGCAACACGTCACTCCACCCACCCGAATCGTGACGCTCTCCGGCTGGAGTGGTCAGCCGCCGTACTCTCTCCGTTGATCTGAATCATACGATAATCATCTGCCGGTAAGTGCGCGTTACGAGTATTTAGCTTAGCAGTCGAACATGTTCAGCTCAGGTCGACGGATGGAGTCCTAGGTAGCGTCGACCCCACGGGCACGCCACGCCGTGCGAATTCCCCCGACCAGCACGATCACGATGGCCACGTGGTATACGACGTCCGGAACAGTTCGGGGGCCGACGCCGACGAACATCGTCCAGAGCCCGACGAGCGTGCCGAGGAGCGCGAACATCTGTACACCCGCAGCGACGGAGAACATCCAGCGCGGTCGGGCCCAGGTCATCGCGAGGCCGACGAGCAGGACGGTGCCGATCACGCTCTCGGCGACCATCGCCTCGTAGTGCTCGTACCCCCCGACGAGTACGCCGGCATGAATCGTGGCGGCGAGGAGGAAGGACGCAGCCTCGATCCCGAGCAGCGTGCGTATCGTTCGCTTCACGGGGGTATTCCCGGGGCGTCCGGCTTGGTCGCGCAGTCGTTCTCGTGTCGTTCCGAGGGTGTTCTCCGGTGGTCCGGCATCGGACGGTTCACAGTGCATGGAACGGGGACAGCCACGTTGACCCTTCGCTCGAACATGTTCTACCACCGGGTCTACGATCGATCGGCAGATCGACAGGGCACGCGTGGGCGTCATTCCAGTCAACCACGATCCACGCCTTCGCCGGTGGAACTCGCGTCGGGCGCATCTCGATGGTCGTGGTCGTTTCCGGGCGCGCGCACCGGACACCGCATTGCCGTGCGCATGACGTCAAGGACCGGCGCACCCGATCCGGTGGTTCGCTCGAAGACGTTCGCGGAAACAGTCGAGCAACTGCGTGACCGAACTTGACCGATGACTTCGAGGAGATGCCAGCGAGACCAACCGTCGTCCGAAACGGTTCTCATGCTCACGGATGGAAGCGAACGGGCAGGACGGACGGCGGAATGGTGGCTCGTCTTCACCGAGTCGCGAGAGGCGACGGTTCACCGCATCGACGTCCTCGACTGCCTCGACTCGGGCGTGATCGTTCAGCGATATGATAGCGAGCAGGGCTCGCACGCGATGCTGTTTCTGTACGTCCTCTCGACGAAAGGAGACGGCACAGCGGTCTTTGCGACGAATCTCTCAGTTGGGGCGGACGAGGCTGAGACGTTCTGTCGTCGGTACAGACGTCGCTGGCAGATCGAAAACGAATACAAGAGCATCAAGAACGACTTCTTGGCGAAGACGTCTTCCAAGGATTACCGAGTTCGACTCTTCTACTTCGTGTTCGCGGTGTTGCTGCATAACATCTGGCGGCTCACCGATTTCTTGTTGAAGGCTGGTGTCGACGGTGAGATGGACTACGCGCCAGTTATTACGGCTGGTGAATGCGTCGAGTTGGTTTGCTCAGCGTTACTTCCGTCGGATTAGCACTGGACATCGACTCGATCGCCCATTGAGAGTAGCGACGCTCTGCCAGAGGTCGAATTTTGAGCTGCTCTTGCTTACTTGACAAAATTAATCCGAGAGAGATAGCTGGATCATTCGAGCCACGATAAGCTCCGAAAACACGCGAAAATAGTTCATCCTCCGAAACTCTGGTAACCAGACAGTCCCAAAAATCGTATCGCGTTATATAGTTTATTCACACAGCACATATTATCGTCGGATTTCTCGTGGGTTACGCGGACTCTCTCGCTCTGCTATACCTACACGAGAAACCGCCATAATATTGGCCAGTGCTCGGACTTCCTTGTAGCACAGCGGCTCTACTAATCAGAAGACTAGATGCCACCGTCGACATCTTCAAGCGCTTCTGCCGAGATATCACCGAGTTCACCGGCCTCGATATGTGAATATCGTTCGCGGACCATCTCTTCACTATTGTCGAGGTATCGTGCGGCCACCGTGTAACCGAACGCTCGAACCAGGATCTCTCCCATGCCTCACCGTCCACCATGGGGCGCAAGGTACTCGTGTTTTGGATGGTCAACATCAATGCCAGCGCGCCAGTTATCCGTCTCAGGACAGTTCGCGCTCCATCAGTCGTGAGCGACGGCGGCTGAATATCCTCATCTATCGCGAGGAGAAGATCACGGCATAGGAGCTTCGCTGTTCATCGATTTCTGCAGGTTTTAGACCACGATCTCCAGTTCTTCGCTGACGAGAGTGGCGAGTGTCCGTTGGTCGAACGTCAGAAAGACTGGCCAACGCTCAGACAGTGGATCGAGGAGACGCTGATAGTTCCGGAGCGGTGAGATGACCGGGTCGGGAAGACTCACCGAGTCCCACTGTTGGTTCTTCCGATAGACGTGCATACTCCCGTCCTCGTGATCGATCTCCTCCCACCGGACACCGCGCCGACGTGGATCGGCTGAATCTCGAAGGAGTTCACCAACTCGGACAGCTGTATAGGCGAGAACGCAGACTAGCGCTCGGTCACGAGCAGCTCTGAGTGCCGCGTATCGACCTCGCTCGCGTTCAAGCTGGTCGATGTCCTCCGGTAATCGTGTGAACTGTTCGATAGCAGTGCGCGCCACCTCGTCAACGTAGCCGGTAAGGGTGTGGCGCTGCTCGAGGGTCCATGACTGCTGATCTCCTGGCTTGCGGCCGTCATCCTCGGGGAGTGGTGAGGCCGCGCTGGCCCGCTGGGCGTATAGTGGGCTTCCAGATACCCCTCGTTGACGCACCAACCACACCACGCAGAGAGAGAGCGGTAATAGGTTTGTACAGTGTTCTGTTTAAGGCCTCGATCACCGGCGAGGTGTCGCGTACTCCCGAAACACGCGTTCGTCGAGGTCCTCGAAAGTCGGCTCTCGATCGACGCCGTCGGGGACGATCCCGGTCCAGTCATCGCGACCGCGGTCACCGGCGGCCCACTCGGCAAACCGCTCGAGTTCGCGAGCGGCGTTGCGTCGGTAGTTCCCGCCGTCGCCACCGCGGCCTTTTCCCTTGTCTTGGAGGTATCGCTCAAAGCTGTCGTCAAGAGAACGACGTGGTCCGCCTCCCCGGCATCGAGCAGTTGCGCAGCGAGCCCAACAAGCGCCGTATCCGCTTTCTCGGTGGTATCCTCATCGCGGTCGGTCTCCTTGGCGATGAACCGGCGCACCTTGTCCATCACTGTCGAAACGAAGTGGATCGGTGTAGTTGAGCTCGTCGGCAACGACGATCCAACCCTCCTCGAATCCATCGGAATAGGAAGGTTTCCCGAGGGATACGCGTCCGCTGCAGGATCGCCCCCGAGTTCTGCGTAAACACGCTTCGGGATACGCAACGAGACCTTTGCCTGTCGAAGCGCCCGACGAAGCCGTTGGAATTTGTCCTTGTCCGGCCACCAAACCGTACAAAAACGCCGGTATCGGCGATATAGAACGTCGTCATGCAGCCGCATCAGCGTATTCGATAGCAACCGGTTCCAGCGCTTGGAGGATAATTTCGGCTTCAAACGGTGAGAGGTCAAGTTCCTGGGCCGTAATCCGATGGTTGACCGTGCCGTCGACGTACTCGGTGGCGTACTCGAGGGCGACGGAAAGACCGTCGAGGCCGTGGCGCTCAATATAGACATCGATGTCCTCGTTCTCATCGCGGCGGGCAACCGCGGCGCTAAGTACCGGCGTGATCGTTTGGGTTTCGCCATCCGTCGAGAGCGTGAGTGCAATCGACTCGGCGTCGTATTCGTACGGGCGCTTTTCACGGGTTTCTCCACTAAGGAAGCTGTTTCGAGGTTCTGGACGTAGTCGTAGGCGCGGGGTATCGATCTCGTCGACGATCATTCGGAACCCACTCGGTAACTGCAGAAAGACACCCTCTCTCAGCGGCTCTACCCCGGAGGAAGCGGCGTCGTGAAGCGGTTGCAACATTCGTGCTTCCCCGACGGCGTCGGGGTGCTTCAAAGTGGTCGTGATTATTGGGGTAATCACGACCACTACTGGAAGACGTGTCATATCCTACATTCTCACGATAGAAGGGTTCTACTCCCCAATCACCGAACCTGAGTTGATAATAAACCATATGTCGGTATACTAAAATTGCAACCTCAACCGGCCAGCTCCAGTGGCGATCGTCATTTGGAATGGATGCCCGAGTCCAAGGGTTCCACAAAACTGAATCATCTCTTTTAGTTGCAGAGTCGACAGCGCAAGCACCTTCTGGAACTTTTGGGACATCATATGAGCTCTCACTTCAGAACGGCACGGAACGCTATGAGAGACGCTTTGAGACGCCCGTAACACAAACAACTTCGACCTTGGACAGGTTCATTGTCGGAACAGATGCCGGACAGGTCACGTGGGTCGATAGACTCTCTTCATTTGAGCAAGCTCAGACGACGATTTCCAGTGAGACATTTCTCCTCGGTGCCGGTGACGAGCAAGTGTTTGCACAAACAACCAACGGAACTCTATACGCTCTCACTCAGCCATCATAACGCGAGATACTACGGTAACAGACAACAGCGTTAGCAAGCCTTCACTCTCGGGGTCAAGCCCCGAGGCACTCGGCCTGCTCCGCCTGTAGATTCCGCTTGGTCTCGTACAGATCAGCTACTGCAACTCTTCGGCGAGGGCAGCAACCGCTTCGTCGACAACCTCGCTCTCCACCTGTCCCTGACAGAAGTCGATATCCTCGTGGTCGATCGATTGGACGCCCATGGGACGATTCGACTCTCGTCGGGCGTCCCACCACGCAGCCAATTCTCTTCGGGAATATCGATGAGGCCGTCCATCCAGGATTTCGTCGTCATTTCTCGTCAGTCACTGCTCACTCTCCACGCTCGGGTGTGGCTCACTGGGTGCGTGTTCGCGCCACGACTCCTTGTCTTCGTCACCGAGTTGCTCGTTGAACAGAGCGGTCGCCCGTTCGTAGCCGCTATACCCGTCGAGTCGCTCGGTGTCGTCAGTCACGGCCCAGTACGTTGCCTTGTGTTCGACCAAGTTACGGGCCTTCAGCCGTGAGAGCGCAGTACTGACTGCACCCTCGTCAACGTCAATCTGGGATGCAATTTCGTGCGCCTTGAATGCACGATTGTCGTGGGCAGCGAGAAACCCAAGTGCCTGATCAGGGACCGATAGGTCTTCGAGTTCTTCCTCGCTCGTATTCTCGAATGTGTCTCGATCGATGGACATCGTTGAAAGAAGGTACGTCATCCGCTGTAAAGAGTGTTAGGCATGAAAGCCACGAAATTCATGAAATACGTATAACTGTTCATTGCGAAGGGGTTCGAGAACCGTATGCATTGAGACGATCGGTCTCAACTTCTGTGCAACCGCCACAACTTCGGAGGATGGAATTGATTCATGTCTTATATTCTATTAATCTGCTCTGAATCGAGATGTAGACGGGTTCTCTTGCCAGTTTTGCGCTGGTTACGCTTCCCGAATGTCTCGGATTTCGAACTCTCGGACCGGAAAAACGTCCGTTCCGAGGTTGATTTCGGCTCCATCTGTCTGGGCGGTCGACGGCCTCGGCGGCCTCAATCTCGTCGGACTTCTCGACTTCGGCGAACAGTTCGCGGGCGCAGTCGGTAAGCTAGAAAAACCGTACGGCTGGCCCCGTTCGAGCCTCTCACGGCCCCGTTTAACGATCTCGATTAACCCCCTCTAACTGGCTGAGATGGTTGATGAGCGTCAACGCTGCGACGCCCGAGTTGTAGTATTCGAGTTCTTTCTTCGAGGGTGTGTTTTTTGGATGGCCGACGATCATCCTGATGAGATTCGCGCGGCATTGAGACCTAACTAAAGACCCGGCGTTGCGGATAAACGCCAAGCAAACGGTCAGACGATCGTGACGGCCACCGATCGGGATTTGGTCCATGTCACGATCGCTCGGCGCGGACTCCGCTAGTCACGACGGCGTCGGCAAATCTCGTTGCAGACTCTCGTACCGGACTGGATCGAGCATCGCGACGTACGTCGTTCCCTCGTAGGCGACGATCCAGTGACCTTCGCTATCAGTACTCGCGACCGGTTCGTGCTCGAAGAGCGTGTGGGCCACGCCTTCGAACGCCCCGTCGTCGGTTAGGGACACGTAGTACCCGCCCTCGGCGATCGCCTCATCGACGACGTCCCGTTCGTCGTCGGAGAGTCAATGACGGAAAACCGATACCGTGATTCGAGGGCCTCGGCGTACCGCTCATCACTCTCGAGCCGCTCGGCCAGGATACACTCGTAAGTCGTCACCGTCGTCTTGACCGGTTCGACCTCGACGCCCGTCCGTTCGCTGTCGATCAGGAGGACGTGAATGCTGGTTCAGGGACGAGGTCCGAGGTTGCCTGTTCGTCTCAGTGTAGGTTCGCTCGCCGCTGACGGCATCGACGCCGGACCGCCGATCCGACAGAGCCGACTCGATCCACTCGATATCGACGGACGGAAGGGTGTCATCCGACCGTGCCCCCCTCGGTCGCGACGTCGAAATCGAGCAGGAGATGATACTTGTTGCACGTTTCAGTGGTCAGTTCGGTTCGGTCGAGTGCGACCACCTCGTCTTCGAAGCGAACCGGGACGCGACGTCTGGAGGGTGTCACTCGGGAACAACTTATCACGGAAAAATACTTTCTGCTCACGTCATCGTTTCGCACGCTTGGTAGCAGAGTGGCCGGCGGTCTCATCACGACCGTATTGGCGTGGCGGTTATCCCCTCGCGAGTTGAAAGGTAGTAGGCTAGTGGTTTGTAGCAATCCACATCCCGATCAGTCGTGAGTGACGACACTCTACGAGACGACTGATTTTGGTCTGTTTTTCGCGTACTCGGTGGGATCTACCTGACAGGAACAGTTGAGTCTTCAATAATATCGTCCAATTGAGCGAGGGATAGGACTGAAAATACGCTAAAATAATCCCTCCTCCGAAACTGAGGGTTCCTCCTTTCGCGATTGCTTTGGAAACTTCTCAATTCGATTTCAGCTGCTGTCGATCGCTCCTTCCGGATGGAATTCCTGCTTTCACGATGTTGGTAGTTGGAAAAGAGGGCGCTACATTCCCTCCTCACGGAGCCGCCGCAGGCGGCGAGTCAACAGGGATAGTTCACCTTTCAGTCTTCGGTGTCCTTTCCCGCTATCAATAGGCATGGTCTGAATGATAGATACAATAGGGATAATAGCTGGAATAGGTTCAATAGGCATAATAGTCGAAATTGGTGTAATAGACACAATGCATAAGGCAGCTACGATATGTGGACTATATGATACGGATGAAATAGGTTAGGTGCGATCAGATATTTGAGGAGAGCCTGATGCAGTCTGTGTGATAGATAGAATAGCCACAATCGGTAGCTGGCTACCAATAGGTGCCTATTTAAACTAATCTACTCCAGCTATCCCACCTATTGTGGCTATTGTAGCTAGTAATGCTATTCCATCTGGCGTGGCTACTCTATCTACCGTCTCTTGAGTCGCCCTCACCAATCGGTGTATAACTCCTATAATAGGTTCCTAAACTAGCTTTCCTATTGATCCTATTATTCCTATTCTACCTATTGTTTCTACCCTATTTATTGTAGCTACCTCTCCTATTTCACCTCGAGTAGGTAGAGTTAATATGATGGAGTAGAATGTATTCTTCGCCAGCTGAAATAGGAGATATCCGAATAATAGGAGCCTATTCTGGCTCGCCTATGGCAGGTACATCCAATAATGACCGATACAACGACCGAGTCACGTGCCGTAAGCGTGGTTATTTTGAAAGGTGGCGTCGGCAAATCAACGACTTCGATGAATCTCGCGCGCCAGCTTGTAGAGCGCGGACGAACCCTCTACGCTGATCTCGATCCGAACGGTCACGCAACGAACGGCCTCGGTTTCGAAGCGGCCTACCACGGTGAGATCAATCTCGGTGACGTCATTCTCGAGGGCAATGCGACGCCCCATGACTTGATTCGACCGACGGATCATGGCTTCGACCTCCTTCCGTCCTCGAACACACTCGAGGATGTCGAAAAGGACCTTGCGGGTGCGATGCAGGGCTCGGCTCGGATCAAATCGAAGATCGTCGATCCGTTACTCGGTGACGAGTATGACTTCATCGTTTTCGACTGCCCGGCGTACCCGGGAATGCTCAACAACAACGCTCTCGTTGCGACGGGGAACGTCGTGATCCCGATCGAACCGGGCTCGAGTGCGATCGGCGGCTACAAACGAACGATGGAACGGTTGATCGAACCGGCTCGGGAGTACATCGACGTCGACGTCCTCGCTGTCGTTCCGAACAAGCTGTCCGATCGGATCGACCAACAGACCGAAGATCGGGAGCTACTCGAGAACCTGAATACTGCGACCTACGAGGTGAATCCAGAGCAATCGTTACAGGAGGCGATCCCAAACTTCGCTCGGATTACGGCCAACGAGTTCGACGCGATTGACGCCGGCGAGATAACTCCCCCGAAACCCGGTATCCGTCACCGATCGGCGCTGTCGCGATCACTGCAGCATAATCAACCGTTGCAGGATTACGACCCGGAGAACGATCAGATCGACTTCTACGAGGAACTCGCCGAAATAGTTGCCGTCGGAGGGGTCGAACGATGAGTAATCCGTTCGACGATCTCAAAGAAGACGAGACGGACACATCCGAGTCGGAAGATTCGATCGACTCCGAGTCACGAACTGACTCGAAGCGAACTGACGAACAACCGTCGGTAGCGGAGTCCGCTGCCTCGAGTATACACGATTCGTCACCATCAGAGACGTCCGTGGAGGGAGAGAGCGCTGACGCAACCTCGGACGAACCGCTATCGCCTGCAGAGACGGGACCGGCGTTCGAGTATAGTGAAGTGAAACAGAAGCCGTTCTACGCACGCACCGAGACGGTGAACCAATTCGAAAATGAGATTCGGATGACGATCGTTCCGAAACTCGCCGAGGCTGGGCTGCTCGACGAAGAGACACGCGAAATTCACGATGCGGTCCTCCGCCTCGCAAACGAGCAGCCGGAACGGATCGCAGAACTCGTCCTCGAGGAACGACGACAGTCAGGGAGTCAGTGAGTTCGTTGTGGCCTTATTTCTGATCTCTTCGGCGCTGATCTGAGAACTTTTTCTACGCTCTCGTAGTGATCGGTTGGATCTCGAGCGATATTAGGTTTGCAAGAGGGGGATTCTCATGCCCTCTCTGCGAAGAATAGGTACCTAAGGTTCAATAGGGTGCGTGGACAACCTCGGTGAAACGAATACAATAGGACGGATAGGTGAAATAGGAGGAATGGGGATAATAGGACAGGTAAGTACAATAGTTAGAATAGCTCAGGTATTTGGAATAGGTAGTACAGGTATACTTTAGGGAAAGAAACAGGAGGTGAATCGCCTTGACCTAATGCTCCGAAGTTGACCGACCTACAATAGAGTTCGCTCTGTGACTTCGAATGGGCTAATCCACGAAGCAGGCGTGACTAGCTGACTGCACATCCAGCGTTCACGGAACGATGTCTCTATCAATCTATAAACCAACTTTCGATATATGATTCTGGGGCACTGAGGTCCCCCACAGTTTCGGAGGGCAGGCTAGTTTTGGTCAGATTTTCGGCATTCAGTGCCCCTATTCATCAATCAATGGCTTAATTCGTGCGTTCTTTGTCATAAAGACCGGAAACGCGTGAGAAAATACGTGTATTTTGGCACTGCTAAATAGGGTTGTCACTCCTAAACAGCGGACTCAGCGAGTGCTCAGCCGGTCAGTCGGGTGGAATCAACGCTGAGACGACGATCTCGACACATTCACCCGCGGTCAACACGGTCGCATAGTCCATTTCACCGTCAACACCAGCTTTCAGTAAGAAGTCGGTGAGTCGCCAGATATTGTACAGCAGCACCGCAAACACGAAGTAGAACAGCCGAACCAGATAGTCCTTCGACGAGGTCTTCGCGAGAAAGTCATTCTTGATGGATTTGTATTCGTTTTCGATCTGCCAGCGACGGCAGAACGTTTCGGCCTCGTTCGGCCTGACTCGAAGATTCGTCGCGAAAACGGTCATCCCATCCCCCTTGGTTGAGGGTACATACAGAAAATGCATTGAGTGTCTCCCCTCCTCAACGTGAGCGGACGCTGATTCCACAGCGACATCTTGCCCGGCAGCCTCCATCGTCTCGATTACTTCCCGCTCAGTACTGTTGATTCGCTTTGGGATGAGGTAGTTCATCCCGAGATTCGACAGTGTCTGGAACACCTGCTGAGAATCGAATTCCCAGTCACAGAGTATCGTCTCGATAGGGACACGTTCCTTTGCTCGCTTCACCAGTCGTCGGACGACGCGGTGAATCTGGTTCGGTGGATTCTCGTCCCAGGCTGAGCTCTCTCGGATCGGCTCCACACCGAGTACGAGCGGGACGTTCTGGCCGATGATCGACACCGTCGCGAATTTGAACGCTCGGCCCTTCCCATCTTTTGTCCAACTGATCATCGACATCCCCTCGACATCACCGTAGTACGGCACGGTCGTAATGTCAATAGCGGCTGTTACCGGCCGGCGAAACGACGCTTCAGATTCGCTGAGCGAAAGAAGGCGGTCGGTCGCCTCATCGAATCCTTCGATGAGTGTCTTCAGGTCAAACTGCTTGATCGCCCGGAGATGAGTATCCCCGTGCGGACCGTAGTCGTTCCCACGCCGATATTGGAAGCGGGCTGCGCCCTGTGGCGTCCCACAGCTGACCATCCCCGTGAACGTTTCCAACTCGAGGAATTGCGTGTCCTCATATGTAGCATTCGCGGCCCGACCCGAATCGAACTCGTTGAAGCCGTGGTCCCGTGCGAGGCGTGTGGTTCGGTGGATTTGTTCGTCAGTGGATCCTCGACCAACTGCCTCGTCGTCCTTGGTAGAACGATTCTCATTGTCGACAACCTCGCTTTTCGGCCGGACAGCAGGAGCTGATAACTCCCAGTCGTGGACCTCTTTGACGACGAAGTGAGCAGTACTTCGAATGAACTCTCGAACACCGTCGTCGAAGCGATTGCGTCATGTTCGAGACAGCACGGATTCATCAGGGATGTGATCCAGCTCGAACGGTTCGGCAAGTTCTTGATACTGAGCCAAAGCTCGATAGCTCTCTCCCGTAATCTCTCGGTAGATGAGGAGTCGAATCATCCCGAGAAACGAGTCCGGAGCGGGGTGCCACTCCGGATAGCTATCATCGAGATATTCGGTTCGAATCGTACTCTTAGCGATGCTCGATGGCAGCGAGTTGCCTGCTTGAAACTGTTAAGTGATTTCGATTCCCGTGCAGGTGTCGGTCATTCGGCAGGCACGGTCCGAGAGCGAGTCCATCGAGTCCTTCATCTATTCTGCCGGTATTAACAATAGAGGGCCATAATTAGCCAATTATAAATAAGATATGGTCTATAGTTAATAACAGATGAATCGAGAGACGATTCCCGTCACCGTGCTGAGCGGCAACCTCGGCGCGGGTAAGACGACCGTTCTGAACAACCTCCTGAACACGCGAACGGACCGGGACATCGCGGTGCTGGTCAACGACATGGGCGAGGTGAACGTCGACGCCGAGCGCGTCGCCGAGCACTCCGACATCTCCGAGAATGACGAGGATCTGATCGAGTTGTCGGATGGATGTATCTGTTGTGAACTTCGGGGAGATCTGCTCGACGCGCTCGCGAAGCTTGCGGAAACCCGCGAGTTCGACTATCTCTTCATCGAGTCAACGGGCGTCGCCGAGCCGCTTCCCGTCGCACAAACCCTCACTATGGGGTTCGACCAAGGAGATCTCGACCCCACGGAGTTCTACGAGGAGACCGGAATCGAGGTGATGGACTACTACGAACTCGACACGACGGTCACCGTCGTCGACGCCCACCAGTTCTGGACGACGTTCGACTCGACGGAGTCGCTCATGGACGGCGACACGGAGAAAGACCTCGGGAGTCTTCTGGTCGAACAGATCGAGTTCTGTGACGTCCTCCTGTTGAACAAGTGCGACCTCGTGGACGGGGAAGCACTCGATGAGATCGAAGAGATGATCGAGGTACTCCAGCCGCGAGCGGCGGTCATCCGAACGGAACACGGTGCGGTCGATCCGGAAGCGATCGTCGATACAGGTCGGTTCGACTTCAAAGCAGCGAGTCAGTCCGCGGGCTGGATGCAAGAACTCGAAGAACCTCACGCTTCGGCGGAGGAAGAACACGGGGTCACCTCGTTCGTCTTCGAGTCCCGCCGACCGTTCCATCCGGAGCGGTTTGCTGACCTGTTGGACGACTTCCCGACGAACGTCGTCCGCTCGAAAGGTCACTTCTGGCTGGCGGGACGTGAAGAGATCGCGTTCGGCCTTGACGTCGCGGGGCAGTCGATTCGGCTCACACCCGCTGGAACCTGGCTCACGACGCTTCCGGAGGACGAACAGGCGCAATACTTCGAAGCACATTCCGAACTAGAGGAGAACTGGCATCCCGAGTACGGCGACCGAGCGTCCCGGTTCGTTATCATCGGTACCGACATGGACCACGATGCGCTCCGCGCAGATCTCGCGACGGCCACGTTGACCGATGAGGAGATGGATGCTGACTGGGATGCCTTTGAGGATCGTTTTCCGACGTTCGAAGGCGGCGAAAACGCCGAGGAGGCCACTGACCAGGGCACCCAGCGCACCGACGATAGTGCCGAGGAGGTCGGCCTCGCTGATTGACGATGTCGTCGCCACGCTCGCGCTTTCAGACAGTCCTGATCAAGCGGATTCGCCCCGACCTATCCGTCGGCGCCGAGAAACCCGATGTTTTACAATTGGAGTTTCACTACTACAAATTAGATTGATGATTCGGATAATAGGGTCCGATCGATTGCGGAATGACGACACCTGTTACGAGCGGTCGAGATCCGTACATGTTCGCCGAACACCGCTTCACACCGGATGGACTCGAGCGGGCGGACGCAGTAACAACTGCGGCGGCTCGGGACGTCGTGACCGACGACGTATCGATTGCGCCCGTCGCTCGTGTGACCGCGTTCGAACGCAATCGTCAGCTTCCATCCGGTGCTAACTCCGATGCTGCGTTCCTTCCTCGTTCGGTTCGGATCGCTGTCGTCGGTTCTCCTCGGCGTCTCGCTGATCACGTACGGGTTCGTGTTTCTGACGCCCGGCGATCCGGCGTATACGATCCTCAGAGAGCAACGCCAGAGCCCGCCATCGGAATCCGAGGTAGCGAGCTTTCGCGCCGAACACGGGCTGGACGACCCGTTCCTCGTCCAGTACGTCTCGTGGCTCACTGACGCGCTCCGGGGCGATCTCGGTGTGTCGTACTACCAGTCAGAATCCGTCACGTCACTGGTGCTTACGTACCTGCCGAACACGCTCGAGCTCGCGCTGGCGGCGACGGCCGTCTCGCTAGTGCTCGCCGTTCCCCTGGGCGTACTCAGTGCCGTCCACCGCGACACGTGGATCGATCACACGAGCCAGATCGCCGCCCTGGTCGGTGTTTCGATGCCGAACTTCTGGCTCGGCTACCTGCTGCTTCTCGTCTGTTCGCTCTGGCTCGGACTGACGCCCGTCGGCGGCGTCGGCACGCTCGGTCATCTCGTCTTGCCCGCGATCACGCTCGGCACCGGGATGGCCGCGATCGTCACCCGAATTGTCCGCACGTCGATGCTCGAGGTCCTCGAGGCCGACTACGTCGATACCGCACGCTCTAAGGGCGTCCGCGAACGGCTCGTGATCTACAAGCACGCGCTCCGGAACGCCCTTATCCCGGTCGTGACGATGGTCGGCCTCCAGTTCGGATACGTCATTAACGGCGCCGTGATCGTCGAGACCGTTTTCCAGCGGCCGGGGCTGGGGACGCTGCTCGTGGACGCCGTCTTCGCCCGCGACTACCCGATCGTTCAGGGCGTCGTGCTGGTGACGGCCGTCGCGTTCGTCGTCACGAACCAGTTGGTCGACCTCGCGTACGTCGCGCTCGACCCGCGCGTCGAACGAGGTGAGCGCCCGTGAGTGACCAAGACCGACTCAAGTGGCGGGGCCGACTCGATCGGTGGCGGCCCGAGATCCGAACGAATACCGCGATCCGACTTGGCAGCGGGGCCGTGGGATTGCTCGCGATCGTCGCTCTCGTCGGCCCGCTCGTCTCGCCGTACGATCCGACGGCGCAAGCGCTCGAGACCCGCCTGCAGGGGCCGGCGCTC
>NZ_JAQIVI010000631.1 GCF_028618695.1 Natrinema soli
GCCCCGTCCGACCGACCTGGAGCGCGACGTCGACGATCGGCGTCACCTCCGCGCGGGCGGGGAACTTGTAGGCGAACGCCCAGCGGTCGTGGCGCGCCGTCTGCCCGAGTTCCTCGCGGGCGTCTCGATCGTCCACTTTGATCACGACGCCGTCGATCTCGTAACCCAGCTCGTCGCGCGCTTCGAGCATGCGGTCGCGGTACTCGATCGCGTCCTCGATGTCGTCGACGACCTCGACGCGGTCGTTCACCCGCAGGCCGAACTCGGGGAAGCGCTCGAGTTCGCCTCGGTGGGTGTCCTCGAGTTCGCTGGCCGCGAGCACGTCGAAGTAGAAGACCGCGAGCGGGCGCTCGGCGACGACCGCGGGATCGAGCTGTCGGATCGTGCCTGCGGTGGCGTTCCGGGGATTGGCGAAGGGATCCTCGCCGCGCTCGATACGTTCGCGGTTGTGCGCCTGAAACGCGTCCTTGGGCATGTAGACCTCGCCGCGCACCGCGAGGAACTCGGGGTGATCGCCGTGGAGTTGCTGCGGAACGGAGCCGATCGTACGGGCGTTACGGGTGACGTCGTCGCCCTCGCGGCCATCCCCACGAGTCACGGCGCGCTCGAGACTGCCCGCCTCGTAGACGAACTCCATCGAGACGCCGTCGAACTTGGGTTCGCAGACGTATTCGACATCGCCGACCTCTCGTCGCACTCGGTCCGCGAACTCCCGCACGTCCTCGACCTCGCCGCTCTGGTCGATCGAGAGCATCGGTTCGACGTGTTCGACCGTCTCGAACGCTTCCATCGGCTCGCCGCCGACGCTCCGCGTGGGGCTGTCGGGATGGGTGAGATCGAATTCCTCCTCGAGGTCGCGCAACCGGGCGAAGAGCGCGTCGTAGGTCCGATCGGCGATCAGCGGTTCGCTCTCGACGTAGTAGCGGCGGTCGTGCTCGCGGATGGCCTCCCGGAGCAGTTCGACCTGCTCGCGGGCCTCGTTCTCCGAGAGTTCCTCGACCGACACGAAGTCGGTCGGCGGATCGCGGAGGTAGGGGTTCTCCTCGTCCTCGTCGGCGACAGACATTGCTCGAGGGTTGCCGCCCGCCCCCGTTAACGTTACTGACCGCAGACTGGTCGGTCCGCTCCCGGCCTCGGTTCGTCCCGAGACGGCTCATTTCCACGGGTTGTCCACCAGTTCCGCGTGGACGCTCGAGCCGACGGCGATCCGACAATCGACCCGTGGGGAGGCGATACACAGCAACACGTAGCCGGCCTTCCGATGTCGGTCCTTCAGCGCCCGCGGCAGCCGGCGGTACGCGACGGCGTCGTCGTCGGCACACGCGTCGACCACGCCGTCGCCATCGC
>NZ_JAQIVI010000632.1 GCF_028618695.1 Natrinema soli
GCAGCGCCCACGACGGCGGCGACACGGGTGCCGGACTCGACGCCTACACCGGCGACACCATCGACATGGACGCCGAGGGCGTCTACGAGCCGCTCCGCGTGAAGACGCAGGCGATCGAGTCCGCCACCGAGGCGGCCGTCATGCTGCTTCGCATCGACGACGTCATCGCCGCGGGCGACCTCGCGGTCTCCCACGACGACGACGAGGAAGAGATGCCGCCGGGCGGCGGTGGCATGGGCGGCGGCATGGGCGGTATGGGCGGCGGCATGGGCGGCATGATGTAAGCCCAGCTTTTACGCTGCGCTCACTCGCTCACACCGCTCGCTCGTTCGCTCGGTAAAACCTGGACCAAAAGCACTCCTCGCTCCCGACGGTCGCTCGTCGGCCCGAACGCGAAGCGTTCGGTGAACGGCGTCGTTCGGGTTCTCCGAACCGCTCACTCGCCGACGCTCGGTCGGGGGCTTGTTTGGCGGGCTCTCGCCCGTCTAATAGTCCACTGCAGTCGGCCCATTTCACCGTTCTCTCTTTCGTCGTCGCTCCCGAATCCCGGCGCTCGGATTCGTTCGTCGCATCGCCTGCTCTCATTAAGCCCGGCTTCGCATCCTGTCTGCCTCGAGAGCCGACTCCACAAACCTTCACGTACGTTTCTCCACAAGAGGTGGTCGTGACGAACGACGCCGACAGAAAGCGCGACGCCGCGACCGCCTTCGGAGACACCACGGACGGCTATCGGGACGGGGCCGTCCTCAAGGAGGGGGCCGACCTCGAGCGGCTCGTCGACTGGACGGCGGGTGCGACGCGGGCGCTCGACGTGGCAACCGGTGCGG
>NZ_JAQIVI010000633.1 GCF_028618695.1 Natrinema soli
ACAGCAGTTCGCGCCCGACGCCTTTCGCGCTGCCCGTGACGAGGACCGTTCGGCCCGTGAGATCGGGTCCCTCCATGCGTCCGTAGTCGGCGACGGCGCGGAAAAACCGTCCGGAACGGGTCACTCTCGCCGGCGACGGCCCGTGTTTCGTGACGCGCGCTCGCATTCCGCGACTCGCGCTCACGCTTCGCGACTCCTCGCGTTTCGCGAACCTGCGTGCGTGTTCCGCGACCCAGGCCCGTGTTCGGCGACCCGCGGATTTACGGTGGTGTGCGGTCAATCCGTCATCCATGCTAGACACAGTGTTACTCGCAGTCGGGCCCGGTGACGCGGACCGCAGCGACCAACTGGCCGAAGCGGTCCTCGAGGTCGCGAAACCCGCCGGGGCGACAGTCATCCTCGCACACGTGTTCACCAGCGACGAGTACGACCAGGTGCTCGACCGCCTCGACTTCGACCGGACCGTCGACGAGATCGACCCCGACGCGGTCGCGTCGCGCCACTCGACGATCCACGATCTGCAGGCCGTCCTGGACGAACACGACGTCGACTACGAGATTCGTGGCGCGGTCGGGGAACACGGGCAGTCGATCGTCGATCTGGCCGCGAGTACCAGTGCTGACCGGGTCGTCGTCGGCGGACGGCGTCGATCGCCGACGGGGAAGGCCGTCTTCGGCTCGACGGCCCAGGAAGTGCTGCTCTCGGCGCCGTGTCCCGTCACCTTCGTCCGGAGCGAGGCACTCGAGGGCTGATCGATCGCCGCCGGTCAGCCGTCGATCAACGACGCATCGGCTGAGAGCGACGGTTATCGCCACTCATACGGTCTGCTGTAACGATGTACCGGTGCGACCGCGGGCCGTACGCGGTCGCGTCGGAAATGACTTACAGCAGTCCGTATCACGCGTCGTTCTTCGAATACTGCAACGACGAGAATACTTAAGCGGATGGCCCGAACAGTGTGCCGGTATGGCAATCGATACGGTACTTCTCGCAGTCGGACCGATGGACACAGTTCGCGCGCCGGAGCTCGCCGAAACGGTTCTCGAGATCGCCGACCCCCTCGGTGCCACGGTCGTCATCGGCCACGCCTTCACGGAAGACGAGTACGAGGACGTCCACGACGACCTCGGCCTCAATGCCCGCGTCGAGGATGTCGACCCCGACGAGGTCGCCGCCCGGCGCGCACCGGTTCCCCAGCTCGCCGAGCGCTTCGAGGAGGCCGGCGTCGACTACGAGATCAACGGTGCGCTCGGCGAGGTCAGTACCAAGGTCGTCGACATGGCGATCGACGTCGACGCGGATCGAATGGTCGTCGGCGGTCGGCGACGCTCGCCCGCTGAAAAGGCCGTTCTCGGTTCCGTCTCCCAGGAGATCATCCTGCAGGCCCCCTGTCCGGTCACCTACTTCCGGGATCTCGACGTGATGGAGTAGCGACCCACACCGCGGTACTCGCCGCCGATCTACCCCGCCGCTTTCTTCGTTCTCTTCACGACTCGTCAGCGCGTCGCTTCCACGCTCGCTCCTGTCGGCGCTCGCGGACGTGGCGCTCCCCGTCGGCCAACTCCCGCCGAACCCGCCGCTCGAGCGACCGCGTCTCGGCCAGCAGGCTCTCCTGAAAGTTCTCGAGGACGTCGTAGGACCACCGGTCATCGTCGACGACGCCGTGGGGAAGGAGGTCGGCCCGAATCGCCGCCGCGAGGTCGTCGCGGCCGGCCGCCCTGAGCAACTCCTCGGCCCGGGAGAGGTGGTCCATGCCGTGGCCCGTCGCGTGGTGGAACTCGAGCAGACAGCCCTGGGCGCGCTGGGCCCACTCGAGCCCCAGCTCGACCTCGTGGAGAGCCTCGAGCTCCGTCTCGGATAGCGCGGGAGTCGGCTCCGATTCGGCCGCTGATTCCGGGAACGTGTCGTCGATAGCCATACGACAACATATGGCACAGAGTGGCATACATATGTTGCCGGATCGTCGAGGGGGATTGCTGTGTCGCCGTCATCGCCGCCACACTGTCATCGCCGCCACACCGTCGTCGTCGATGTACCAACCGCGGCGCTCGATATCGACGCCGCAACGTATCGAAATCGCTACTCGTTGTCGAGTATAATCTGGGTAGTTAAGTACGGCCGCGGTCGTCCCTAGGACAGCATGGTCTACTATGCGGGCGTCGACCTCGGCGCGACCAACGTCCGGGCCGTCGTCGCCGAGGCCGACGGGACGACGATCGGTGCGAGCCGCCGGTCGACGCCGCGCGGGCCGACAGGAATCGACGTAACGGAAGGGGTCCTCCGAACGCTTCGCGACGCCTGTGGTAAGGCCGACGTCGATCCCAAGCGGATCGCCGCCGCCGGGATTGGATCGATCGGTCCGTTCGATCTCGCGGAGGGAACGGTGATCGATCCGGCCAACTTGCCGGACTCGATCGACCGGATCCCCCTGACGGGACCGATCGCGAAGCTGATCGACAGCGAGGATGTCTACCTCCACAACGACACCGCTGCGGGCGTCATCGGTGAGCGGTTTCACGCCGCCAGCAACCCGGACGACATGGTCTACATCACCATCTCCTCGGGGATCGGGGCCGGCGTCTGCTCCGACGGCCGGATCGCGAGCGGCTGGGACGGCAACGCCGGCGAGGTCGGCCACTACGTCGTCGACCCCCGCGGTCGACTGACCTGTGGTTGCGGCCGCGACGGCCACTGGGAGGCCTACTGCTCCGGTAACGCCATCCCCGACTACGCCCGACTGCTCGCCGACGACGATCCGACGATATCGACCGATCTCCCGCTCGAGGGGCCGGAGTTCACGGCGAAAGACGTTTTCGACCTCGCCGGCGAGGACGAACTGGCCGATTACGTCATCGAACAGCTCGCTCACTGGAACGCGATCGGCGTGACTAACGTGGTCCAAGCGTTCGCGCCGATCGTCGTCTCCGTCGGCGGCGCGGTCGCGTTGCACAACGAGGAACTGGTCGTCGACCCCATCCGCGAGCGCGTCTCGGAGATGGTGATGACGAACGTCCCCGAGATCTACCTCACCGAACTCGGCGACGACGTCGTCGTCGAAGGGGCGCTCGCCAGCGCCATGACCGAGGGGACCGGCGACCGGCGACGGTTACGCGGCTGACCCGCTCGCAGACGGCTGCGTTCTGAAATCACGGACGTGTTTCTGCTCGCGCGCTCGAGTGGTCACCTTCTATGTAGCTCTACCACGCTGGTGTCAGTATGAAGCGCCGAGCGGTCCTGCGAACGAGTGGCGTTGCCGGTCTTAGCCTGTCCGCCCCGGGACTCGTGGGGCTCGCTCGAGGACAAGCGACGATCGAGCCGCTCGGCCGACTCCCCATCACCGGCGCTGCGGAAGCCGTCGTCGGGGACGACGGCGAGACCGCCTACGTCGCTGCCACGACCGGATTCGCGACGGTCGACGTGAGCGATCCCGCCGAACCGACGCTCCTCGCGGTGGACCGTGACGTCCAACTCGAGGGCAAAACGATGACCGAGATCCTCGACGTCTCCGTCGACGGAGATCTGCTGGTCGTCGCGGGGCCGGCCAACCGGGGGTTCGACGTCGCCGGGTTCCGCTGTTACGACGTCAGCGACCCCGAAAACCCCGCTCCGGTCGGCGAACACCGGACCGGCTCCCACGTCCACAACTGCTATCTCGAGGAAGAGTTGCTGTTCGTCGTCGTGAACACGCGAGAGACGAATCGGCTCGCCATCTTCGACGTCGGTGGTGACGAGATCACGCAGGTCGGCTTCTGGTCGCTGCTAGAATACGAGCCGGGCTGGCGCGACGTCCACTGGCTCGCCCGCTACATCCACGACGTCTACGTCCAGGACGGGATCGTCTATCTTCCCTGCTGGAATGCCGGCACTTATCTGCTCGACGTCAGCGATCCGAGCGAGCCGGCGTACATCTCCCACGTTCAAGATACCACGCTCGAGGCGGAGCGCGCGATCGACGACTGGCGAGAGGCCGTCTACGGCTTGCCCGGGAACGACCACTACGCTGCGGTCGACGATACCGGCGACCTGCTGGCGGTCGGACGGGAGGCCTGGGCGACCGGCGGTGCGGAGCCGGATCGACCGGGTGGAATCGACCTCTACGACGTGAGTGATTCCGCCGAGCCCGTCCATCAGGGGTCGATCGACGCCCCGCGAGCGGACGACGAATCCAACCGCGGCGGCATGTGGACGACCTCGCACAACTTCGAGCTTCGCGACGGTCGGCTCTACTCGTCGTGGTATCGGGCCGGCGTGAAGATCCACGACGTGTCCGATCCCGCCGCCCCCGAACTGCTCGCCGAGTGGCGAAATACCGAGGAAACGGGGTTCTGGACGGCCCGCGTCCTCGAGCCCGGCGAGACGTTCATCGCGAGCAGTACCGAGGCGATCACCGGGGCGTCGCTCGAGGGGGCACTCTACACGTTTTCGACGGCATCCGACGACCGGAGCGGGACGGACGGAGGAAGCAGTCCGATCCCCGGCTTCACCGGTGTCGCCGGCCTCGTCGGTGGCGCGGTCGCGCTCGAGCGGCTGCGCCGGCGCGGAAACGTTCAGGATTAATTCGCCGGATTTCGGCGGTACGACCGAACTTATTCACCGTTCGAGTTCCTAGCACGACTCATGAGTGACTCCGAGGACGAGCCGTCGCTGCGGGAACGGGTCGAGAAGTGGTTGGCCCGGGAGATGCCGATCATCCAGATGCACGGCGGGACCAGCGCGGTGCGCGCGGCCGATCCCGAGACCGGCGAGGTCGTCATCGAACTCGGCGGCGGCTGCAAGGGCTGTTCGGTCAGCGACGTGACGACGGGTAACATCGAGGCCGAACTCATCACGTGGCCCGAGATCAGCGAGGTGACGATTCGGGTGCCCGACGCGCGCGACAGTCTCGGCGGTCCCGACCAGCCCGAGTCGATCATGGGCGTCGACCGGACCGAGGGCGGCCGCGGCGACTGGGGATCGTCGAATCCGGGGAAAGATCACCTTTGAGATCCGTCGAGACGGCCTTCGCTCGGCAGCACGTGGGCGTGTGGCCGTCGTTGACAGGGGCGGCTAGTTTTGGCAAGTCCTATATCCTTTTACGCGCCCCGTACGGACATCAGATACTATGACGACGAGTAGACGCCCGCAGGCAGGAGGTGCCATCGATGGGTGATGCGCCCGAATCCGAGGATAAACCCGACGCCGAGACCGACGGCGGCGTCCGCGCCTATACCGTCCGGCTCGAGCTCGTCGACGAACCCGGCGAGTTGCTTCGCGCGCTCGCGCCGATCGCCGACAACGGCGGCAATCTGCTGAGTATTCACCACGAACGCGGTAACATCACGCCTCGCGGGCACATCCCCGTCGAGGTCGACATCGAGTGTCCGCCCGACCGGTTCGACGGGATCGTCGAGGCGCTGCGCGACGCCGGCGTCAACGTCATTCAGGCCGGCGAGGAACACTACGGCGAGGAGATCAACGTCATCCTGATCGGCCATCTCGTGGAAACCGACCTCTCGAACACGCTCTCGCGCATCGAAGACGAGGCCGAGGCCGTCGTGGAGGACCTCTCCCTGGCCGCGCCCGACGGGACCGAAGCCGTCGCGAGCGCTCGAGCGCGACTCGCGGTCAACTCCGGGCGGTCCGCGGCGGTGCTCGCAGCCATCCGTTCGATCGGGACGGACAAGGAGCTAACCGTCATCGAACCCCTCGTCGGAGGTGAGACCTGATGGAGCTCGCGATTCTCGGTGCCGGTGACGTCGGCCGATCCGTGGCCGATCTCGCGGCCGAATACGGCCACGACGTCGTCGCGCTCGCCGACTCCACCAGCGCCGCGGTCGATCCGGACGGCATCGCCGTTCAGGACGCCCTCGAGCGCAAGGTCGGTGGCGAATCCGTCGGCACCGCCGATCCCGCGGACGTCTTCGAAACGAACTACGACGTGCTGGTCGAAGCGACGCCGACGACGCTCGGCGACGCCGAACCCGGTTTCTCGCACGTCCGGCGGGCGCTCGAGGCCGACCGTCACGTCGTCCTGGCG
>NZ_JAQIVI010000634.1 GCF_028618695.1 Natrinema soli
CGCGGTCGTCGAGGCGGTCACCGAAGTCCGCGACGGACTCGGCCTTCCCTCGCGGCTGCGGGACGTCGACGGCCCCGAACCCGAGGCGTTCACCGCGGTGGCGGAGGCGATTCTGAACGACGCGTTCATGGCGAACGCGCCGCCGGGACTGGAGCCGACCGTCGACGAAATCGAGGGCGTGCTCGAGCGGGCGTGGTGAGTAGCCGAAAAACCGGAACCACTCCGTCTCACTGACGAGAATTTTTGCTGTCGCAACCGTGGGGCACTCCCGCGTTTCCGGGGTGGAACGGTATTATCGAACCGATAAGTAACAGTGCTCGATACTGCCGTTCGGATAGATCATGAGCGAGCACGAAAGACGGAACGTTCTCCGGTACGCAGGACTCACGCTTGCTGCCGGAGTGGGGGCGGCGACGGGAACGGTAGCGGCCCAGGAGACCGTCACCGACGAATCCGCGGACGGGGAATCGACGACCGACGAATCGGTGACTGCTGACGGCTCGAGCGGCTGGCCGTCGATCCGTGGCGATGCGGGAAACACGGGTTTCGCTCCGGGGTCGACCGGGCCGAAATCGCCGGTCGGCGTCGCCTGGGAGTACGATCACGGCGGAACGTTCGCCGTCGGCGACGGGACGGTCTACCTCGTCGCCGACGACGGTCAGGTGCGCGCGATCGACGCGGTCGACGGCTCGCTCCAGTGGGAAACCGAGATTACGGTGGCGAGTCGAGAGGAGCCGGTGGAGGCCATGGGACCACCGGCGGTGGCACACGACACGGTGTACGTCACCAGCAAAGGAGACGAACCGAACCTGACCGCGCTTGACGTTGCGAGCGGAGATGTCCGCTGGCAGGAGAGCGACCTCGGGTCCGAGACGAATCTGTCGCCCACCGTCGCGGACGAACTGGTATTCCTCCTCGCCGACAAGGTCCTGTACGCGCTCGACGCACACGACGGCGAGCGGCGGTGGCAGTTCGAACCGGGCACGGTGACGACTGACGACGGGCGAGAACGAGGCGATTACCTGCAGCGAGATTCCGTCGCCGTCGCCGGCGGAACGGTGTTCGCCCTCAGCAACAAGCGGCTAATCGCCTTGGACGCCGAAACCGGGGACGAACGGTGGACGGACGGCGTCGAAGACTGGGCCTCGAACACGTTCTCCGGTCGTCCGATCGCCGCCGACGGTGTCGTCGCCGCCGCCAAAGCCGATGTCGTCACGATATACGACGCCGAAACCGGTGCGGAGCGATCGACGATTCCTACCCACTCGCTGGACGTACTCACCGACGATCGCGTTTACGCCGTGACTGACGCCGAAACCGGCGACCGAAAGACCGTCACCGGCTACGATTCGGAGACGGGAGATCGCGTCTGGCAACCGTCAGACGGCAACGGATCGTACGCGTCAGCGGTCGTCGATGACGACTCCGTCTACGTGGGGCTCGAGGAATCCGGCGTGGCCGCGTTCGCTCGAGCGGACGGAAGCGGCAAGTGGCGCGTCGACACCGGTACGGAGCCACAGCAGGTGGCGGTCGTCGGCGAAACCGTCTACGTCGGCGGTGATGCCCTGTTCGCGATCCGGACCGAGGGCGAAGAGCAAGGTGACGTGGGCGACGACGGCGAAGACGAGTCCGCCTCCGACGACGGAAACGAATCCGCTGGTGCCGGTAACGAATCGACCAACGACACCGGAAACGAATCGACCGCTGGCTCCGAGAACGAATCGACCAACGACACCGGAAACGAATCGTCCGACGAAACTCCCGGGTTCACCGCCGGGACGAGCATCGCCGGCGGGGTGCTCGCCCTCGAATGGCTGCGCCGACGGACCGGCGACGACGAGTGAAACGCAGAACCAAGGCGGCGCAGTAGCGAGGGGCGGTCGAGGTTAGCGGTCACGGTTCGCGGTCGTCTCCCTCCCGGTCTCCGGCCCCGATCCGACTGCCGGTGGCGGTTCGACCCCGCGTCGCGGCGGCTCGAGGCCGGGGTGGAACGGTGAGCACAACCTGACGCCGTAGACCGACGCGATCGTCCCGCCGGCGGCGAGGATGAACAGGACCGTGGGATCGGCGACGTGAACGAGCCGGAGGAGCGTGAGACCGAACCCGCCGGCCAGGAGGGAGAACACCTGCCCGACGGAGACCCAATCGGGAACGCGCTCGATGATCGATTCTCGATAGGACGTCACGTACAGGAAGCCGGAACAAACACCGAGTATCACGGCCGGCCAGTACTCGAGCGGCCGGGGAAGCCCCGCATCGATGTGGACGAACGCGGCCAACGCCGGTATGGTGAGTGCGAGCGTCACGAACTCGCCGCGACGCCCCTCGGGGACCTGCCAGCTCCCGTCGTCGTCTCGGAACCATCGAAACACGGGGTGCGTCACGAGCAGCCAGTTCGACGTGTCGGCTGTTGAAGGTTTTCATCGAGGTCCGGAATCCGGATGGCTCCTGCCGTATTGCGAGCGGGCTACTGACCGCCAGGTTCGTCCGCGTACGACGGTCGCTCGGCGTACTCGATCGGGTCGCGAACGCCGATGGTCTGAAAGGCCTGCAGCCGGAACGCACACGAATCACAGGTGCCACAGGCGGGTTCGTTCTCGCGGTAGCAACTCCAGGTGTGCTTGTAGGGTACCTCGAGTTCGACGCCGCGCTCGGCGATATCGGTCTTCGAGTTGTCGACGAAGGGGGCTTCGATCGAGAGTTCGGTCTCGGGTTTCGTCCCGACGTCGACGACCGCCTCGAAGGCCTCGAAGAACTCGGGGCGGCAGTCGGGATACCCCGAGAAGTCCTCGCTGTGGGCACCGATGAAGACGGCTTCGCAATCGTTCGCTTCGGCGTAGGAAACCGCCATCGAGAGCAGGTTCGCGTTCCGGAAAGGGACGTACGACGAGGGGATGTCGTCGCTCTCGAGGTCGGCGTCGTCGACGGCCATTTCGTCGTCGGTGAGACTCGAGGCACCGATCGCCGACAGGTGGTCGGTCTCGAGTCGCAGGAAGTCGGCCGCGTCGAACTCGTCGGCGAGTCGGCGCGCGCACTCGAGTTCGCGATCCTCCGTTCGCTGGCCGTAGGAGGTGTGTAGCGCGTAGATATCGTAGCCCCGTTCGCGGGCCTCGGCGGCGGCTGTGGCGCTGTCCATGCCGCCCGAGAGAAGGACGACGGCGCGTTCGGCGGTCGATTCGTCGGTCGCGGAGTCGGTGGTCGTCTGGGTCATAGTGATCTCGAACGCTGTGATTACGTCTCGGGGGCGTCGTTCCAGAGGTCGACGTGCAGTCGCGGCGTGTACCGGAAGCCGTACTCCATCGCGAGGTCGGCGACCCGGTTTCGGGTCTCCTCGAGGCGCTCTCGAGTCGCCCCTTCGGGCATCAGAAGCACGTCGTCATCGCTGATCGAAACGTCGGCGGCGTTGCGGAGGTCGTCGAGTAACGCGAGGATCTCCGACATGTCCTCGGCGTCGGTCACGACGAACTTCAGTTGCACGTCGTAGTTCTCGACCAGTCGAGCGAGCGAGTCCATATCGATTCGATCGCTCTCGTGACGCGCTTCCCACTCACCCTCTCCGCTGGGATCGCGCTCCGCCGTCGGCGTGCTGCTCTCGAGTTTCGGGCTCACGGAGGCGAGGTCGATCGGCGCGTCCCGGTAGATCGTCCCGTTGGTCTCGACGGTGGTGTGATAGCCGCGGTCCGCGAGCGCCTCGAGCAGGGCGACGCTTTCCCCGTGAATCAGCGGTTCGCCGCCGGTGAGGACGACGTGATCGGCGTCGTAGGATTCGATTTTCGCCAGAATTTCGTCGAGCGCCAGCCACGCGTGGGTCGGCTCCCACGAGGTGTGATAGGAGTCGCAGAACCAACACCGGAGGTTACAGCCGCTCGTCCGGACGAACACCGAGGGGACGCCGGCGAGCGTACCCTCTCCTTGTAACGAGTAGAACAGTTCGTTGATCGGGAGCCCCTCGGTGGAACTCCCGTCTCCGGCATCGGCTTCGGCCGCGTTTTCGGCCCCCGTATCGGCAGCAGCATCGGCCGCGTTCTCGAGATCGACCGAATCGGAAACCGGCATCTCAGAACTCGCTTCCTCCGCAGAGTTCGTGCGTCTCGCTGACCTGCACGGAAACGCCGGTGACCGTTTCGGGCAGGGCCGCCTCGAGTTTCCGCTCCAGGATCACGCTCATCACTTCGGCCGTCGGCGGGTGCTCGAGGACGACGACCGCGTCGTCGTCGCCGGCGGTCTCGAAGGCCTCCACGAGGGGATCGCCGGCCTCGAGAAGGAACACGTGGTCCCACTCAGATATTACCTCAGTAATATCTCCCTTGTCGGCGATCCATCCCTCCTCGGTCAGATGGCCCGCGACGGTGACGGCGACCTCGTAGTTGTGTCCGTGGGGTTGTGAACATTTGCCGTCGTGGTGTCTGATCCGGTGACCGGCGCTGATTCTGATCGGCCGATCGCGGCCGACGTGGAGGACGCGACGGCGCCCAACGACGCCGTCGTCCGCCGTGGCGGCCGGTCCGGACTCGCGGTTTTCGACTGGTTCGGTCATACCGGAGTCTTCTCTCGAGAATACTTAAAGGTGGCCGCTTACCGACGGCCCACTGGATCGGCGTCCGCGAACGAGTCTGTCGGTAGTGACGGAGCGCATCGATCTCAAAACCAGTTGCCGCTCGGCGTCGAATTCGTCTCCGGATTGCTGTACCGGTTTCGTGGCGCAACTGCGACCGTCCTGCAAGTGCGCCGAAACCGACTTCCAGCGGTCCGTCTCGTCAGTTCTCGAGTTGATCCTGGAGCCGGTTTTTCGCCTCGGTGCGACGCTTGCGCGAAAACTCGGGTGCGTCGTCCGAGAAGTCGATCTCGATCTCGTCGAGCGTGCGTCGGTAGATATTCGTTCGTCGACCTTCCTCGGAGAGCTGTCGCCCCTCACAGGTCAACAGCCCGGCGTCGACGAGTTCTTCGATTCGGCGATAGCAGGTCGCGATCGGAATCTCGATCGCTTCGCTCAGTGATTGGGCCGATTTCGGCGTTCCCGCTGCGCAGAGGATTTCTGCGCTGTATTTGTTGCCTAGCGCGGAGAGCACCGAGGTCGAATCCGCGTCCGTTCGTTCCGTCCGACTGCGAGACATACTCCGCTCGTTATCAATTACCATAATTGAATCTTATGGTTATTACGAGTTACACGATATACTGAATTCTCTGCTCAATTAACAATTCTCTTTGCGGAGTGTTATTACGGCTACAGCTAACACGATATCTACGACTCGTCGATCCGTACCGCTTCGCTACTGGTGAAACCGCACCGTAGTCAGGTGTTCGAGACGCCACAGGCGTCGCAACATCACGTGAATGCGTCGCGTTCGCGGAGATCGCGACTTCTGGCGAGACATCCGTTTCGCTGCCCTCGCAGGAACGAAACACCCGCTTGGTTTCGATTCGCTCAGTCACGAGAGAGCGTCGTTCTCTCGAACGACCTCGAGTCACTCGGCCTGCTCTCCCTGTAGCGGAGACGACCGAGGCGGCGGTCCCGTTCGAAGCGTGGCGATCCGCGCGTCGACGAGGGCGAGATGCATTTGAGGACCCGGCTCGAACGAGCCGGTATGAACGTCGCGGTCGTGACGATCGGAGACGAACTGCTCGCCGGACGAACAGCGGACACGAACGCGACGTGGCTCTGCGAGCAGCTCGACGATCGCGGCGTCGACGTCGAGCGCGTGACGACGGTCCCCGACCGGGTC
>NZ_JAQIVI010000635.1:0-9814 GCF_028618695.1 Natrinema soli
GATCGACGCTCCGCCGGCGCCCGGCGAGCCGAGGATCGCGAACTCGATGTTGGCGACGATCGCGCCGACGACGCCGGCCAGCACGATGATGAGGTACTCCTCGGCGACCACTTCGGCCCGGAGGGCTCGGGCGACCGCGTAGGCGATCCCGCCGCCGACGAACGGCGTCAGCACCCACAGCGTGGCGATCTCGGTGTACTTTGCCCATGCGGGATCGCCGCCCATGGCGAGTCCGGTCCCGATGACCGCCCCGGTGACGGTAAACGCGGTCGCGATCGGATACCCCGTGAAGATCCCGATCGCCACCAGCCCGGCCGCGATGAGCAGGGCGATCGTGGCGGCAAGCGACGACAGCGTCACGCCGCCGATCAGTCCGGTCCCGACTGCCTCGGAGACGTTCGCACCCTGCAGGACCGCACCGGCGAACCCGAGCAGTCCGACGAGAAAGCCGGCTCGCATCACCGAAATCGCGTTCGCGCCGACCGCCGGGGCGAACGGCGTCGAACCGCTCGAGCCGGCACCGATCGCCCAGGCCATAAACAGACTCGCGACCGCGGCCACGGCGAAGGTGCCGAACGTGGCGATATCGTCCATCTACTCGGCTCCTATTGGGTGCCCCTACAAGTGTGTGCCGACTGTCGGCCGGCAGTAGCGGCCGCTGGCAGCGCACGACGGTCGGCTCGCTCAGTTCGTCGTCGACCTCGAGTTGTCGTCCGGTTCGGGAGGCGGCTCCACGCCTTCGATGGCTTCGGCGGCGTCGGTATCCTTCTCGACTTCGACGTGCCAGCGGTCGACCTCGTCTTCGTACTCGGCGAGGCGGTCGGAGACCTCGTTTTTCAGGTCGTCGTCGTTGACGTTGACCTCGAAGACGAACTGCTCGCCGTTGCCGCCGTTGCGCGTCGACTGCTGGACGTTGGCGCTGACGAGTTCGTTGTCGAAGTAGTAGGGCGCGAGCTGGGTCATCACGTTCTGGTACACCGTGTCCTCGACCCGGCGCAGGGCCTTGCGGCTCGCGGAGTCGGCCGCCCGCGCGACGTAATCGATCGACTCCTTCCAGTTGTCCACCGCGGCCTCGGCGTCGTCCTCCTCGAGTTGCTCGTACGACTCCGAGAGTTTCTCGCCGGCGGTCTTGATGTCCTCGTCCGGTTCCTTGCCGGCTTTCTCTCCCTTGCCCTCCTCGACGCTGGCCTGATCGGCGGTCTTCTCGCTGACGTCCGTATCGAGGGTTTCGTGGGCCTTGGGGCGCCACTCGTCCCACTCATCGAACGCGTCGGCGTAACGCGCGTCGGCGTCCCGATCCGGATCGTGGACGCCGGCGTCTCGAAGCGCGCGCGTGATCCGCTCGCCGTGTTCGACGATGTCGCCCCAGTCACCGCGAACCTTGAACCCCGAGATGCTCTCTTCCATTCGGCTGGCCGACTGATAGCGTGCGGACAGGTATAAACTTCTCTGCCGTCACCCGCCTGTGCTGATGGAATCGATCGATCGGTTTGCGTTCGTACTGGGGTAACTCCCCTCTCATATCCGAGCGGTGTCTCGAGACGGCGCACTGGTCTCCGACCACGGCTGATCGATACTGTGAACTATCCGGCGAGTGGCTGTTGGGATATGACGATCGAAGACCGGGATAACGCCCATCTCATCACGCACGCACTGGCGAAGGATACCCTTTCGCGCATTCGCGACGTCGAGACCGAGCAGGTCAGCTTCCGCAAGGGGCTGGTCAAACTCGGCCGAATCTGTGGGTACGAGATCATCGACGGCCGGATGGAGACCGAGTACGTCGAGATCGAGACGCCCCTCGAGGCGACGATGGGGGAGCGCGTCCGCGGCCTCGACGACGTCGTGATCATCAACGTCCTGCGCGCCGCGACCCCGTTCGTCGAGGGACTGCTCAAGGCCTTCCCGCGAGCGCGACAGGGAGTCATCAGCGCGAGTCGGGACGAGGAAGCCGGCCGCGCCGAGGACGGCTCCTTCCCCATTACGGTCGACTACGTCAAACTGCCCGAGATCCACGAGGAGGACACGGTCATCATCGCCGACCCGATGCTCGCGACGGGAAGTACGATGTGTACCGTCCTCGAACACATCGTCGACAACGCGATCCGACCGGAGAACCTGATCGTCCTCTCGGCCGTGTCGGCACCGGAGGGCCTCCTTCGCGTCAACGATGAGTTCGACGAGGCCGACCTGCTGACGGTGTCGATCGACGACCGCCTCGACGAGGACGGGTTCATCGTCCCCGGCCTCGGCGACGCCGGCGACCGGGCGTTCCGGACGACCTGAGCGGCTCGTCCGAATCGGCTGTCACCGGGCGGACGCGAATCTGACGAGTGCCGACGGACTTTTGCAGATCGGCTCGAATCGAAGCGCATGGACTACAGCGTCGTCGATCCGGACGATCTCGAGCGCGTCGACGGTCGACCCTGTGATCTCCGCAGACTGAGCGAGGCGGCCGGACTGGACAACGTCGCGATCAACCGATTCGATGCGGAGCCGGGCGAACAGCTGCCGCTGGCCTACCACTACCACGAAACGCAGGAGGAGGCGTTCGTCGTCCTCTCGGGGACGCTCCACGTCGAGACCCCCGAGGGCGAACTCGAGGTCCCGGCGGGTTCGATGTTCGCAGCCGAACCCGAGGCACCGCATCGGGCCTACAACCCCGAAGACGCCGACAGCTCGGTCTCGGTCGTCGCCATCGGTGCTCCGCCGGTCGATGGCGACGCCGTGGCGTACGACCCTGACGAGTAAGCGGGTGCTAAACGTGCGTTCTCGAGCGGCCCGCGCCGTTCGCTGCACCGCAGTTACTCGGTCCCGCAGGTGTCGATCCCGAGCAACGCGTTCACCGGACAGCGCCGGATGATGGCAGTCGCGAGGAGGTCGCTTCCGGCGATGAACGCCAGCGCGCCGAGCGTCCGAGTTCGGTTTCGATAGCCGGCCACGAGGAGTATCGTTGCGAGGATGACGCGGCCGAGGCGGTCGAACCCACCCACGTTTCTGTCCATGGTTCGCCGGAGGAGCGAGACGCGGATATCGATGCTCCTTGCAACCCCTCCGTTTCCGGTCGAACATCCCCGCAGTCTGCGGGATATCCCGCAGTTCGATCCAGACGAACCGATCATCGATCGGAGGGCCACACTGCTACCAGACGCGCCAGTAACCATACTATTTTAACACGAACGAACGTAGGACCGTTCATGACTGGCGACCACGACACCGGAACGGCGAAAACGCGGTTTCGACTCGCGTTCGCCGGCTACGTCGGTACGCTCGTCGCCGGCCTCGCCGCGCTCGCCGTGGGGCTCACGGCACCGACTCGGATCGCCGTCCTCGGAACGGCCGCGATCAGTCTCCTGGGCGGCGCGCTCGTCGGTATCGCCCTCGCGAGACGGATCCGCGAACTCCCGGCACGCCTCGGTCGAAGCTGGCTTCGACGGGTTGCCCTTCCCTTCTCGGCGACACCGTTCGGCGTCGCCGTCGGTGCTACGCTACTCGGCTGGCTCGAGTTCCGTCTCGTCGTCGCGGCGCTTGGCGTCGCCGTGGCGATCACCGGTTACGCACTCATGCGGCTAGCGGAGACCTGCTACGTCGATTCGATCACCGACGACGAGTCCGTTGCGACGTGGCAGTGGGAGCCGCCGGGGACCCCGAAACTGGACGCGATCGTCCTCGCCATGTGGCTGCTACTGGGCGCGGCCAGCGCGACCACCGGTGACTGGCTGCCGTCGATCGTGTGGACGGGACTCGCGATCTTCTGGGTAGTCATCGGCCTCGCCGAGGGTCGGTGGCGGGTCGGATCGCTGGGTGATACACCTGCAATCTACGTCCACGAGGTCGGTCTCGTCAAGCGACGACCGTACACCCGCTCGCTCGTGCGATGGTCCGATATCTCGCACGTCCGACTCCGCGAGGACGAACTCGTCCTCGATCGGGGCTTCTTCGACGTGCGCTTCGAGCGCGACCAACTCGCCGACCTCGAGGACGCACGGTCGGAGATCGAACGCCACAGTCAGTCCCTCCGGAACGGGGCACCTGAACCGCCGTAACAGGGTCTCGAACGGTCGCTATCGGTGGCTATTTCGCGTTCAGAGTCACTCGAGGTCAGCCCGGTCGCTCGTCGCGCTCCGAATGCGATCCCGAAGTGCGTCGCCCTCGGTGAGCGGGACCCGAACGTCGAACCTGACGTCAGCCTCGTAGTCGGCCTCGAACTCGTAGCCCTCGCTCTCGAGGATCGAGCGAACGGTCCCGGAGTCGTCGTACGCGACGGTGATCGCCAGCTGCTCGTGCGGTCGTTCCTCCGCGATACCGGCGGCCTCGACGGCCTCCTTCACCGCGCGGGAGTACGCCCGGACGAGGCCGCCGACGCCGAGGTTCGTGCCGCCGTAGTAGCGCGTGACGACGACCACACAGTTCTCGAGCTCTCGCTGCGTGAGGACGTTCAGCGCCGGTTTGCCGGCCGAGCCGGAGGGCTCGCCGTCGTCGCTCGAGTACTCCCGAAGAAAGTGGCCGTCTGCGTCGTCGCCGTCTCGAACGCGATAGGCGGGCACGTTGTGGGTCGCGTCGGCGTATTCGTCTTCGACGGCGTCGACGAACGCTTCGGCGGCCGGGACGGAGTCGACCGGTCGGACGTGGCCGATGAATTCCGACCCCTGCACGACGAACTCGGCGGTGGCGGCGGCCGCGACGGTTCGGTACGCGCTGCTCACGATCGGCCACCCCATCGCTGTCGGGTCCCGACGCTGCTCATGACGGCGGTTCGTCGGCCGACGGAAAGAGACCGTCGGTCCCCTGTGCGCCGCGAACGGCGTCGTCCCGTTGGTTTCGCTCGGACCCTAGACGCTATTATTCTCGGGTGCCATGTGTGCACACATGGACGGCGATGCAATCGATCCCAAACTCGCGGACGAAATTCACAGCGTCTGCCGGACGACGGTCGGGGACGAACTACGGAGTATCACCTATTTCACCGAGGACGACGTCGAACAGTTGTACCTTCGGTCGGACCTCGAGCAGACCGCCGATCTGATCGGCTTTGCCGACCACGAGCGGCTGGGATTTCACTCGCAGTCGGCCTATCGGAACACGCAACTCGGCGAGTACGAGGCGACGATCCGCATGTTCGAGAACGGGTTTCTCTCGCGGGTGATCCGCGGCCCCCACGGCGTCTGGGTGACGACCGACGACATGTCGATCGACCGTTTCGAGGAACTGACGAGCGCGCTCGCGGCGGTACTCGACGAGTTCGCGGACGCCGTCGCCGCCGCTTCCGACGAGGCCGACGACTGAGACGGATCCCTGTAACGGGTTCCCGGCGAACTGCGACCGTCCTTCGGGTGCGCCGAAACCGACTGACAGCAGTCCGCCTGACCCGTGCGGGCTACTGCAGTTCGATCTTCCGGACGAACTCGAGATCGCGGATCTCGGTGATCACCTCGCCCGGGAGCGTTTCGTCGGTGATCAGGTAGAGTCTGGGCTCGTCGGTGAACTCGGGGTCCTCGCTGATGGTCTGGCGGATCGAGATGCCGTTGTCCGCGAGCGTTCCCGTGACCCGAGCGACGATTCCCTCCTGTTCGGCGTCGTCGACAGCGACCGACAGCACCGTCAGATCCAACACCGGCGCGAGGTCCATCAGGCTCGGCACCTGCGAGATGTTCTGGAAGATGCGCCGGAGTTCGGGATCATCGAGGATGACGTCGGTCGTCGAGTCGACGACCCGTCGGTCGACGCCGATTTCGCGAGCGATACCCGTGTTCGGAATCTCGATGCCGCCAGAGACGACTCGCCCGTCGTCGTTGACGGAGAAGCCCCGCTCGAGTAGCAGGCGGATGACGACCTGCTGACTCGGCGACCCCTCGAACTTCTCCATAATCTCGTCGAACATTCGTTGCCGGGTGTACGCACGCAGCAGTATAATGCCCGGTGATCGGTCTCGCGCCCTGTCGGCGTTTCGTCTCGATCGGCGAGAGCAATACGTTCGTGTGACTGTTCGTCTGACGGATGATTTTTCACGCTCTCCGTGATAGCTGACACTATGCGCGCACTCCGGAACTGTGACTTCTGTGCCGACGACGCCGTCGGCGCGTTCGAAATCGTCCCGCCCGAACTCGAGCCGACGGAGGCCGAACAGCGCCGTGTCGTCTGTTGTTCCGACTGCAGCGAGCGACTCGAGACGCTGCTCGAACCGCTGCTCGCCCGCGTCGGGGCCGAGACCGACGACGAGTCGACTGCTATCGGTTCGGGTATCGCTACCACCGATGACTCGAGGGCGACCCGATCTCGGACCGCCAGTTCGAATGCCACCGTCTCCGACGGGGCCGCCGACGCCAGCGACCATTCCGACGCCGGTGAAGCGGGGTCGGACGCTGCCGGGGACGATTCTGACAGCACCGAAGACGAGCCGAACACTGCCGCGAGTCGCGAGGGGGGAATCACGTTCGAGCGCGACGAGCGTCCGACCGACACCGAGACGGCGGAGGACGGCGAGACGGCGAACGAGGTCGAGACGACGACCGCGCCCGGTACCGCGACCGAAGTCGACGCTGACGACCGATCGGAGTCGGCCGTCGTCTCTAGCGACGAGGACTCGCCGTCCGCGTCGACCCGTCCACCGGAGACCTACCGCAAGGTCATTCGGCTCCTTCGGAACCGCGAGTTTCCTATGACGCGCAGCGCCGTCGAGGAGCTCGCCGCGGGGGCCTACGACCTCGAGCGCCACGAGGCCGAAGCGCTCGTCGATCACGCCGTCGAGAACGGCGAGTTCGTCGAAGAGCAGAAAACACTGCGCCGTCCGTAACAGACCGCAGCCCGGATACGGTCGCCCGGCATCGGCTCGAGGCACCGCTCGTCCCGAATACGTGCGATCGCTACAGCGCTGGTCGACGACTAGAGCGTTCCCTTCGTGCTGGGCGCGCCCTCTCGGCGGTCGTCGATCCGCGTCGCGTCGTCGAGCGTTCGGGCCAGCGCCTTGAACAGCGCCTCGACCTCGTGGTGGGCGTTCTCGCCGCTAACCTCGAGGTGGAGCGTCACGCCGGCGTTCATCGCCACCGATTCGCCGAAGTGCCGCGCCATGTCGCTCGTGAACTCGCCGATTTCCGCCTGGGAGAAGCTCCCGTCGAAGTAAAACCGCGGTCGACCGCTCACGTCGACGACGGCAGCCGCGACGGCCTCGTCCAGCGGTACCCGCCGGTCGGCGTACCGGACGATCCCCGATCGGTCGTCCAGCGCCTCGTCGAACGCCTCGCCGAGGACGATCGCCACGTCCTCGACCGTGTGGTGGTCGTCGATCTCGAGGTCGCCGTCGCACTCGACCTCGAGGTCGAACAGGCCGTGCTTGGCGAACGACGTCAGCATGTGGTCGAAGAAACCGATGCCGGTGTCGATCGCGGCCGTCCCGGTCCCGTCGATCGTGAGCGTGCACTCGATCGAGGTCTCGGCCGTCTCGCGCGTACGGGTCGCCGTTCGCTCGCTCATGACGAACTCATACCGCCCCCGGTACAAGGGAATTCCGCTCGTCCCCCCGCGGACCCCAGCCGCCGATCGGAGCGCGAACCCGACAATTCGAAGACAATCCCGGGAAAATATCTCAGAACGGATAGTAAAACGTCTAACGGTTTCTGACGGCGTCTGAAAACGATAGTATGAGTACAGTACGCCGGTAAAACGGGCCGAAACGGCGACAATATTCGTGCCGTTATATGACCGGGGAAGTGAATGTCGTAATCGAGAAGAGGTGTCCCGTCTCGATGTCCAATCCCTCCCCCGTTACAAACGAATCGATCGCTCCGTCGAACCCTGAGCCGGAGTCCCAGCACGAGCGAAACCGGCTGCTTCGCTCGATAAAAGGTCCCCTCCAGTTCCTCTCGTTCTGGATCGCTATCGCGCTCCCATTCGTGCATCTCCCCCTCCTCGCACAGGGACTCGGCGATCCGAACGTGACGCTGACGTTCGTCGTCCTGCTGACGGCCAACGTCTTCGCGCTCTACGTGGGTCACGGCTACAACCAGCACTGAGCGCTCGGTTCGCGGCCGGCAGTTGCGTCTCATGCGGCCGGCAGTCGCGTCTCACCCGTTTCGATTCCGCTCCGTCCCGCCAACACCGTTCCGAACTGTTATGCCTCCCGTCACCAACGTGGTCGGTACTAGATGTCGTTGCGCGTCGATTGGCGCTCGAGTTGTAGCCTCACCGGATCGATCCTGAAGTGGCTCGCCGTTCCGGTAGGCGGACCGCTCGCACTCGCGCTGGTGGACGGCGACGACCCGCTCCCGTTCGTCGTTACCCTGGCCGTCACCGTCGCCGTCGGCATCGTCCTCGAGGCGCTGACCGAGGACCGCGAGATCGGACAACGGGAGGCGTTCCTCATGGTCGCACTGACGTGGCTCGGCGTCGCGCTGGTCGCCGCGATTCCGTTCCTCGTGGCGGGCGACGGCGTGCTCGCGCGGCCGGTCAACGCCGTCTTCGAAAGCACGAGCGGCGTGACGACGACCGGCGCGACCGTGATCGCGGATTTCAGCGTCCACTCCCGGGCGATCATGCTCTGGCGGGCGATCCTCCAGTGGCTCGGCGGCCTCGGAATCCTGATCGTCGCGATCGGCCTCTTCTCGCATCTGCTCGTCGGCGGTGCCCAGCTGATGGAGACCGAATCCCAGACGCAGAACGTCCGCAAGCTCCATCCCCACCTCGACGAGACCGCTCGCCTCATCTGGGGACTGTACGTCGGGCTGACGGTCCTCACGACGGGCTTCCTCTTCGCACTCCACCTCGTCGGGCTCGCGCCCGAGATGACCCTCTACAACGCCGTTTCGCACGCTCTCACGAGCGTCTCCACGGCCGGCTTCTCGCCCCAGCCCGACAGCATCGGCGCGTTCTCGTCGGCGGTCCAGTGGACGTTGATCCCGGTGATGATCATCGGCGCGACTAACTTCGTGCTGCTCTATGCCATCACCCAGGGCGACTTCCGGCGGCCGCTCGAGTCCGCCGAGTTCCGCTTTTACGCCGGCATTCTCGCGTCGATCACGACGATCGTCGTCGTCATGCTCGTGCTCGACCCGGATCTCGTGATGGGACTCGAGCCGACGATCCGTCACGGACTCTTCAACGTGGTGTCGATGGTGACGACGACGGGTTACGCCTCGGTGAACTTCGATCTCTGGTCGCCCGGCGCGAAGCACATGCTGTTCCTCTGTATGTTCACCGGCGGGATGGCCGGTTCGACGACGTGTTCGATCAAGTCGCTTCGCTGGCTCGTGATTCTCAAGGCGTTTCGCCGAAACCTGTTTACCGCCGTTCATCCGGACGCCGTTCGACCGATTCGGCTCGACGAGACGGTGGTCGACGAGGAGACCATCGGGGACGTCTTCACGTACGTCATGCTCGCGCTCGTGATCTTCTTCCTGCTGACGGTCGTCATCGTCGTCGACGCCGCCCGAATCGGCTCCTCCGTCGACGAGTTCGACGCCCTGGGTGCGGCCGCCTCGATCTTCCTCAACATCGGGCCCGCGTTCGGCGTCGCCGGCCCGTTCAACAACTATCTGGCCTTCTCGCCGCTCACTCGCACCGTGATGATCGTCATGATGTGGATCGGCCGCATCGAGATCATCCCGGTGCTCGTTCTCTTGACGCCGGAGTTCTGGCGGTCCTAGTAAACTAAATTTTGCTCTGCGGGCCACCTTCGGCGGCCCTCGGCAAAATTTAGTATAAAAGCACTCCTCCCTCCCTTACAGATCGGTCGTCGGCCCGCTCGCTCGGCCTCCGGCCTCGCTCACGGTCGGTGACTGGGAGCGGCCTGCCCTCCCCCGAGTCGCACGGCTCTCGCGTT
>NZ_JAQIVI010000635.1:9833-10420 GCF_028618695.1 Natrinema soli
AGTTGGACGGCTCTCGCGTTGCTCGAGCCGCGCTCCCGGCCACTGAAAACGGGCTAGCTGTGACTATTCATCTAAGCCGACCGCGGCCTGCGCGTCCTCGAGCGTAAAACTGCCCTCGTACAGCGCGCTCCCGACGACGACGGCCGCTGCACCGGCATCTTCAAGCGATCGCACGTCCTCGAGCGTCGCGACGCCGCCGCTGGCGATGACGGGGATGTCGGTCGCGTCGACCAGTTCGCGGACGGGATCGGTCGCGACCCCCTCGAGTTGCCCCTCGACGTCGACGTTCGTAAAGAGGATCGCGGCGGCTCCGAGGTCGTCGTACCGCTGTGCGGCCTCGACGGGCGAGATTCCCGCGCCTTCGGTCCACCCTTCGACGACGACCTCGCCGTCCTTCGCGTCGAGGCTGACCACGACGCTCTGGGGGTACTCCGCGCTGATTTCGGCCACGATATCGGGGTTCTCGACCGCCGCAGTGCCGAGAATGACGCGGTCGACGCCGCGCTCGAGCAGGCCGATTGCCCCGTCTGCGGTGCGGATCCCGCCGCCCAGCTGGGTCGGGACGTCGACGGCGTCGATCACGGCGT
>NZ_JAQIVI010000636.1 GCF_028618695.1 Natrinema soli
TACACAACGACCGCACCAATCACTCAACGGACAGACTCCAGCCGAGGTGCTAAACTAGACAGTGCCGTCTCGTTCATCCAATCTCCCGCACGGTATGACCCGTTCAAGGGAAGTGAGTACGCCTTGGCCGACCCCGATCTGCTCGAAAAGAGCGATCCGATTTCGGATGGCGTCTACTACGGGTTAGACAACTGGGACCGATCGTGGGTTCTCGCGGTCGATATCGATGCGAAAGACATCGCGACAGCACGCGCTGAACGCGAGCTTGATGAGACCGACCTCGAGATCAAATCGGCAGATATGAGTCGTGACGACGCATTACTCGCCGAGTCCGAGATTCGTGACGCCGACCCGACAGGGTATCCCTACTCGTTCGAGGACATCGACCGTGCGATCGAGTACGGCTTCGAAACACGAGACCTCTTCACGGATGTGTTTGCTGCCGAGGAGACACTGGTTGTCTACTCTGGTCAAGGAGTCCATGTCTACCTGCTCGATGAGGATCTTGAATACGGGTACGACGAGAAAAGTCGAGAAGTGCTCAACGACCTCTTGCTCGAGCGTTATGAGATTCCGATCGATCCCGTTGTGACCGCTGATCGAAGTCGCCTCCTTCGCGTGCCCTACTCGTTGCACGCAGAGGTCTGCCGTGTCGTCCAACCGATCGAGAGCCCAGCATTCGATCCGCGAACGGAAGCTCGCCCACAGTTCCTTGAAACCGAGGGTGAACTCACCCATGATTGATCCACGAGAGACCGACCGAGACGCCTACCTCGCTGCAGCGATCCCTACCAACTACACTGACAGAGAGATCGTTCGACTGTTCACCCGCGGGTACGACCGCTACGTCGTCGATAATACGCCAGACCGAGAGACGCTGCTTTCGGATCTCGAACGGTTCGGAACTGCTGCGTTCAAGAACTCCCAGCGCAACCGTCCGCTCGAGTACCCATTCGTCGACGAACCAGCCACGCTCGTATTGTTGGCTACTCTCAGTACAGTTTGCGTGAGCGAACAACCCCGCTTTGAAGACACGCCGCCTCGTCGGAATCAAGTCCTTCATAACATCCGCGAGCTGTTCGCGACCAATCTCCTCGCACTTGTACATGAGTACGACGATCCGACTCTGTATCAGGATATTGCTGAGGTCCTCTACGCGAAAGGCCCCAGTCAGGACGGTCCTCACCCGGGTCGCGTCTGTACGGGCGTCAAACCGATGCCCGAATTCGACGAGGAGGAAACTGCCGAAAATGAGTACGATCTCTACGTGGAAATCCCAATGGCGGCTGCCTCTCGAAAGTGTCTCGCGCGAGCATCCACCGAAGCCACAAGTAGCGATAAGACGGGCGAGATTCGAACGCAGGTCAAGAACAACCATCTCTACGTTCCGCTCGACCACCTCCATGACACTTATCGATCGTACGCAAAGCGGTGTTTTGGCCGGTTACAGACAGTCCAAGAAGGCGAACTCGGTGAGCCACAACGCGAGTGGCTTCGAGAGCATGAGACGGCGATCACCGAACGGACTGACTACGCCCTCGAGATCGGCCAGTACGAGAAGGTGTGGAAAAACTGGGATCAAGGCGAGCAGGTCGTCCGACTGCTCCAAAATGCGGTGCGAGCGTCACCCCAGACTCAGATCGGCGAGTTTCATACTG
>NZ_JAQIVI010000637.1 GCF_028618695.1 Natrinema soli
CGCGGCGCACCACCTCGCCGGCCGAGTGGACCGATCAGGTCGAAACCGCACTCGAGCGAATCGCTGCGGGGCGGCTCGCGAAAGTCGTCCTCGCGCAGGCCCTTTCGGTCGACCTCGAGGGGCCGGTCGACGTTCCCGCGACGCTCGAGCGGCTGGCTCGCCAGTACCCCAACTGTTACCGGTTCCTGGTCGCTCACGACGTCGGCGGTACGTTCTTCGGTGCACCGCCGGAGCGGCTCGTTTCGAAACGCGGCGGACGCGTCGAGACGGAAGCGCTGGCCGGCTCGGTCCCCCGAGGGGAGTCGCCGGTCGAAGACGAGGCGCACGTCGAACGAATGCGGGCCGACGCGAAGTTCCAGCACGAACACGGGCTCGTCGTCGACGCGATCCGCGAACAACTCGCTCCGTTCGCACGAGATCTCACCGTCCGCGAGCAGACGATTCGTCGATTAGCGACCATTCAGCACCTGCAGACGCCGATCGAGGCGGTGCTCGAGGGCGATCGGCACGTCCTCGAGATCGTCGAGGCGCTTCATCCGACGCCCGCGGTCGGCGGCGTCCCGCCCGACGCGGCCTGGGAGACGATCCGCGACGCGGAGCCGTTCGATCGGGGCTGGTACGCC
>NZ_JAQIVI010000638.1 GCF_028618695.1 Natrinema soli
GGCCCGCGACACCGCCTCGAGCGCTCGGTCGACGTTCGCGTCGACCTCGCCGGCCTCGATGTGGATCTGTGCGAGTGCGAGCCTGAGCGAGTCGCCGGTCTCGGCGTCCGCAGCGGCGGCGTTCGCGTCGACAGTCATCGTTCAACTGTGGCCGCCCCACCACCGTTACTGTGTCGGCTGCGTTACTGTGCCGAGCGCATCACTGTGAGAAGTGCATTACTGAGTCGTCTGCAGGTCCCGCTCGAGCGCGCGCTGGAGGTTCTCGAGCTCCGAATCGAGATTTCGCTTGAAGAACCGCTCGACGCCCGGGAGCTTGCCGTCGACGACGAAGCCGTTCTCGAGGCGAGCACCGTCGTCGGTCTCGACGATTTCGTGTTCGCCGGTGACGTCCATTACCTTCGATTCGCCGACGAACTTGACGTACTCCGGCGGTCGTCGCGTGACGTCTTCGGTGTCGACGGCGATAGTTTTCCGAACGAGCGGGATCGGAAGCGAAACCTGCCAGGTCGCGCGCCGCCCCTCCGGATCGTCGATCGCGTAGGATTCGACGACGCTGATCGCCTGGGCCCGGTTCGCCGGATCGACGATGAACTCCCAGACCCGTTCCGGCGACGCATTCACCTCAAATGATCGGTCGATCCGTACAGTCATGCCCGTACCTGTGCGAGTATCGGATAAAAAGACCGTGGACCGACAGGGGGAGCCGTCGCTGCAATCGTGGCGATCCGCAGCGGAATCGGGCTGAGTTGGGAGAGACGAACGAGGGGATATCGACGCCGATCAACTGATCGTGACTCGCCAGGTCGTCGACCGGGCGCGGCCCCATTTCTCGATGTCGACGTCGTCCGTTTTCTCCGCGAGGTGTGGCAGTCGAGCGCCGACCTGTTTCGACGAGAGTCCGATCGCGTCCGCGATGTTCTTCGCTCGGAAATACTGCTCGCCGCGGGCAGCGCTCTCGCGGAGGTACGAGACAATTCGCCGCTCTTCGTCGGAGTACTCGGTCATCGTCCGTACGCCACTCTAGGTGGCCGTTGGCCTTAACTTTTAACGGCTGGAACGTGCCGGGTTCGGTACCGAGCGCCGTTCGATCGGCCGTCTCGGGCCGCCGATTCGGTTCGAACCGTCGATCCGATTCAATCGTCGATCCGTCGCCGCGTCTCGTCAGTCGAAGAGGTGGATGCCGACGACCGCGAGTGAGCTAAAGAGAACGGCCGCAGCGAAGCCCCACGCCGCCGTCACGTTCGGTGCGCCGACGAGCATGACGAGTGCGCCGATCACCGCGAGTGCGCCCAGTGCGAGCGCCAGTCCAACGCCCTTGTCCGTCGTCTCGGTTTCCGTAGCCATGCTCGGGCGTTGTGTGTGGGGTCTCTTAACTTCTCTCTTTCGTGACCGGATCACAACCAACGACGTCGGTTGGAGTGCCGGCAGATCACTTGATCGTGGTGTGCTCGGACTCCTCGTTGAGCGCGAGGTTCGCCGCGATTTCGGCGTTTCGCATCGCGTACTGGGCGGTCTGCTGGAGGCTGACGAGCACTTCGCGGACCCGTAGCAGGTCCTCGTTGTCCATCTCCGGTAACTCCGCGAGGATCTCCTGCTCGAGGTCGGAGATATCGTGGAACAGCGCCCGGACCTCGTTGGACTTGTCGTAATCGCGTTCGACGGCGGCCTCGACGGCTATGGACGTGATATCGTCGACCAGCTCGTTCAGCTCTCGGATGTCGCGCATCACGGAGCTGTCGACGTTGAGCGAGTGGCCTTCGGTATCGATGACGATTTCGGCGATGTCCTCGCCGTTGTCGGCGGTCAGCTCGAGGTTCTTCGCGATCGAGCGGTAGCCGATCAGCGGGAAGCCCGTGTTGAGACCGACCGCTCGCGCGAGATTCGGGTTCTGGTAGGCCGTAAAGATCAGGCGCAGCAGGAGGACGAAGATCTTGTTCGCCTGGCGCTCCCGATTCAGGGCGCGCTGGGCCAGATCGGGGTTGCCGTGGGCCAGCGCCTTGATCCCCTCGCCGCGCATCGTCTGGCCGGTCCGCTCGAGCCGCTCGAGCAGGTTGTCGAGCGTGAAGTCCTCGGGGTCGACCGAGCAGCGGATCGAGATGCTCTCGGGGGTCTCCTCGATGACGCCGAGTCCCATCAGCTGGGTCTCGGCCTGGTAGACGGCGTTGATGTGATCGGACTCGAGGGCGCCGTCCTCGCGCTCGATGCGGATGATGCGCCGCCCGAGGACGTACTGGGCAACGATCGCGCGCTCGACGGCGTCGGCGTCGAGTTCGTCGGTGTGAATGATCGCTTCGGTCTCCTCCGTGTTGGCGGACTCGGGCATCACGGTCAGTGTGCCCTTGCCGCTGGTCCGCAGCGATACTTCGTCGCCCTTTTCGACGGCGTGTTCGGACGCCCACTCCGCGGGGAGCGTCATGGCGAGGGTCGATGGACCGAGTCGTTGCACTTTCCGCGTTTCCATATGACACCATACAACCGACTTGACCTTAATCTTGACTATATGGTCATTATATCGCCTCCAATCGTTATATGGTTGAGGTCGATGGCGGATACGACATCGTCCTTATATAATTTGATTCAGGACCGTTGTTCGAAAATCCCTCGCGATTGCGCCCGACGGGACGCCCAGGGTGGCAGCTGACGGAGCGCCCAGGGTGCCAGCCGATGGGGCGCCATATGAGGCAGCAAGTAACAGGATGCGTCCCAAAACGTCAGGCGACGGGGACCATCCGCGTGGTAAACCGCCCCGTCCGAACCTGCAACCAGCCCTCGAGTCGTTCGTCGATCTCGGCGTCGTCGGTATCGATGTGTAGCGTGTCGATTCCGTCTAGTTTCTCGTCGTCGGCGACGACCTCGATATCGTCGGCTCGGCGGATCACTGCCGGGGAAATCTGGTGGTTCCCTCGACCGAAGAGGAACCCTTGGCCCCCGATCGGTGAGACGACGATGGTGACCGGATCCGCGAGCACCGCGAGGATATCCGACTCCGCGGCGTCGCGAGCGAGAACCGCACCGCGCTGGCCGTCCGACTCCGTATCGTCACTCGCTGCGTCGTCTCCCTCCGTGCCCTCCGCTTTGAGCCCAGCGCGCCAGACGTCGACGCCCAGCGGCGAGGGGTCGATTCCCAGTTCCCGCTCGATGGCTCCGACGGTGCTGCCGGGACCGAAGACGTAGGTCCGGCCCGGTTCGACTTCGCGGGCGAATCCCGCGGCCAGCGAGTCGACGCTGCCGCTCGAGACCTGCTTGCCCGACTGCAGCTCCGGCGCGACGGGGACCGGAACGATCGCCCGCAGTTCCGACCGGACCTCCCCCTCGCGGTAGGCGGCCTCGTCGATGTCGTTGACCTCGCGGGGCTCGACGCGCTCAAACTCGTCGGCGATCCGGCCGGCGTCGGTCGGGGTGACGCCGAAGACCGACGAGTAGATCTTGACTCCGGCCGGCACGCCGAGCATCGGCGTCTCTCCCGCCGCTTCCTCGAGC
>NZ_JAQIVI010000639.1 GCF_028618695.1 Natrinema soli
GCTGTTCCTCGCCTGCATCGCGCTCGGCACGATCGTCACGGCGACGGTCGCCACGCTGATCAAGCCCGACTACCACGAGCGCGTCGCCGGCGCCGAACCCGCGACGTCCGCGACCGACGCGAGCCAGACGAACGCAGGACAGACGAACGACTGACTACCCGACGCGATCCACACCGTTCAACACCATAGCGATCATACGATGACTGTGTCCGAACCCGCAATCGACGCCGTACTGACCTCCGAACTGATCACGCTCGAGGAACCGCCCGCAGAGAAGGCGGCCGCCATCGAGTTCCTGCTCGACCGCGCGGTCGATGCCGGCCGCGTCGACGACCGCGAGGCCGCCCTCGAGGCCCTGCTCGCCCGCGAGGAGGAGACGACGACCGGCGTCGGCATGGGAATCGGTATCCCGCACGCGAAGACCGACGCGGTCGCCGAGCCGACGATCGTCTTCGCCCGCTCTTCGGCCGGCATCGACTTCGACGCGATGGACGACCAGCCGGCGACGCTGCTGTTCATGCTACTCGTCCCCGCCGAGGGCGGCGAGGAGCACCTCGAACTCCTGAGTTCGCTCTCGCGGGCCCTGATGCACGACGACGTCCGCGAGCGCCTCCACGAGGCTGACTCGAAGGAAGCGATCGAGGAGACGATCACGGAGGCGGTCGCGTGATGGAGCGCACCGTCACCGTAGTGCCCGCGGACGGACTCCACGCGCGGCCGGCCGCGACGTTCGTCGAGACGTCGCCCGAGTTCGACGCCGAGGTG
>NZ_JAQIVI010000064.1 GCF_028618695.1 Natrinema soli
TCGTCAGCGAGGGGTCGAGCTTGGTTCCGACGCCGAGCAGGCCGCCCGGCGTGACGGTGTCGACGGTCTCGCCGCCGGCCTGCAACGAGCGGATGCTCGTCTGAATCGGGACGTACTCGCTCTGGCCGCCCTCCTCGACTTCGCGGCCGGGTCGGATCTCGATCTCGTCGCCGACCTCGAGTTCGCCCCGGACCAGACTGCCGCCGAGGACGCCGCCGGCCAGGTCTTTCGCCGTCGTCCCGGGTTTGTTGATGTCGAAGCTCCGGGCGACGTGCATCCGGGCATCGGTGTCGGGATCCCGCTCGGGAGTGGGGATCTCCTCCTCGATGGCCTGAATCAGCAGGTCGAGATTGACCTCCTGTCCCGCGGAGACGGGGACGATCGGGGCGTCCTCCGCGACCGTGCCCTCGACGAACTCCGTGATCTGCTCGTAGTTGTTGCGGGCGGTGTCCGCGTCGACGAGGTCGACCTTGTTCTGGGCGATGACGATGTTGTCGATGCCGATGATGTCCAGCGCCATCAGGTGCTCCTCGGTCTGGGGCTGGGGGACGGGTTCGTTGGCGCTGACGACCAGTACCGCGCCGTCCATCAGCGATGCGCCCGAAAGCATCGTCGCCATCAGGGTCTCGTGACCCGGGGCGTCGACGAACGAGACGGTCCGAAGCGGCTCGCTTTCCGAGCCGTCCGGACACTCCTCTGCTACAGTGTAACATTCGGGTTCGTCCGCTCCCTCGCAGTAGCGGAAGGTCGCGTCGGCGTAGCCGAGTCTGATGGAGATACCGCGTTTCATCTCCTCGGAGTGCTGGTCCGTCCACGAACCGCTCAGCGCTTGCACCAGCGTCGTCTTGCCGTGATCTACGTGACCGACGAGCCCGATGTTCACCTCCGGTTGTCGATTTCCTACCATAAGACGATGAGTAATCTTGGGTAGTGATTCCGCTGTGCGACTGATAAAGGTTGCGAGCTATCCCTTCGGTTTCGCCGACGATGAGACCGAGAGATTGCCACGCACACGGTCGGCGTCGAGCCGCCGAACCCGACGACTTTTCTCGCCCGCTGCCCTCCCCACTACCGTGTCAGAGTTCGCGTTCGAACTCGAGTTGTGCGCCCACCTCGAGTCGCGCAGGGAGGGGATCGTCGCCCGTCAGCTCGGCGGCAGCGTCGCCGATCCCGGCGGGCGGATTCTGGACGTGCTCTGCGTCGAGCCCGGTTCCGAGTTCGACGACCGCGTCGCGCTCGGCGTCGCTCATCGCCGCGAAGTTGGACGCGATCTGTACGTTGTTC
>NZ_JAQIVI010000640.1 GCF_028618695.1 Natrinema soli
TCCACTCGATTCAGGCGGGGGTCGACCGATTTCCGTTCGACGAACTCGAGGAACGCGGCGTCGTCCGGGATCCCCAGCCGGGACTCGAGGTCGGCGGCCAGTTCGCGGACCTGTTCGTTCGACTTCTCGCGCCGGGAGCCGTGACCGATCAGGAGGACGGCCTCGTCGTCGAAGCCGGCCGCGGACGCGGGCGTGGTCTGGTCGGGTGTGCTCATCGATTGTCGGTGTCCTACGTCTCGTCGCCGTCGTACGCCGACGCCTGCTCGAGGCTCCGCTCGAGTTTGCGGCGGCGACTCGGCGCGAACAGGCCGGTTTCCTCGCAGTTCTCGTAGAGCCACGCCCCGAAGTCGGGCGCAGCATCGTCGTCGACGCCGAACCAGTAGCCGCCCGACGAGGTTTCCGAGAGGTCGCCCATCGGAGCCTCGACCGGACACTCGGCGATGAGGTCCTGCGCGAGTTCGAGCAACTCCCGATCATCGTGGACGAAGGAGATGCCGACGGTGCCGCTCGAGGACTTGAAGCAGATGGTGCCACAGCCCTCGAGGAAGCCCCGAAGCAGTTCCCGATCGTAGCTCGCAAAGGCCCCGAAGCGGTAGTTGCCGCGGCCGTCGACGGGGAGGCCGAGCGCGCCGCTGCGACCCAGCAGGCCGGCGTCGTCGCTCTCGCCGCTTCCATCTCCGTCCCCGCCATCGCCGATCGAGAGCGTGTACTCGTCCTCGGTTCGCGTAATGGACGTGTCGTGGGCGTAGTCGCGAGTGGTCGTGTCGTGCTCGAGGTCGCCGCCCGCGATGGTGGCAAGCACCTGCGCGGACGCCTCGTCGTTGGTGACGACCTCGATACTGTCATCAGTCACGTCGCCGCTTCCAGCGACGTGGCCCCAGAAGTACGCCGTGGCGGCGTGTCCCGCGAGCGGGTCCGACGGAACCGTGATCTCGAGCGCGTCGTCGGTCGTCGGCTCCGCGTCGCTCATTCGCCCACCTCCTCGACGACGATCGCGTCGGTCGGACAGGCCGCAGCGGCCTGTCGCGCCTCGTCGATTCGGTCGTCGTCGAACGTCGCGACGACGCGCTCGGCGTTGTCAGAGACTTCGCCTTCACAGTCGTAGACCGGATCCGCGCCGGGATCGATCGTGGCGAGGCCGTCCTCGCCCTCGACGAATCGCGGGTCGCGGGTCAAGCAGGCGAAGATGCCGTCGCAGGCCTCTTTCTCGATGGTAACTTCGTATCGTGACATTGGTGAATTTCGTCTGGTCGGATTTCGGTCGAAGCGCTCAGTAGTCGTACTTCGTCTCGTAGCCGCGCGGGGTGACCATCCGATCGTCCCAGACGTAGGTGTCCTCGTTCCCGACGACGATCGTCGTCGTCATGTCGACGATCTCGCTTTCCCCGAGTTCCTCGAGTTCGCCGAGTTCGGTGATCATCACCTGCTCGTCGTCGCGGCCGGCACCGTGAACGATGCCGACGGGCGTATCCTCGTCGCGATGAGCAAGCAGGATCTCGCAGGCCTTCTCGAAGTTCTCCCGGCGCTTGCGGCTCCAGGGGTTGTAGATCGTGACCGTGAAGCTCTCCTTGGCCGCGGAGTGGAGTCGCGATTCGATCTCGGGCATCGGGACGAGGTGGTCCGACAGCGAGATCGAGACGGTGTCGTTCACCAGCGGTGCACCCAGTCGGGCCGCACAGGATTGGGCCGCCGGGACGCCCGGCACGGCCTCGAAGTCGACCATCGACGCCGTCGCACCCTTGGACTCGAGAATCTCGAGTGCGAGCCCGCCGAGCGCGTAGACGTTGGGGTCGCCGCTGCCGACGATGGCGACGTCGTTACCCGCCAGCGCGCGGTCGATCGCCTCCTCGGTGCGGGAGACCTCGCCGCACATCGGCGTGTCGTACAGCTCGTCGGCTTCTTCGGTGATCTCGTCCGGAATGAGGTCGATGTAGGTCGTGTAGCCGACGATGTGGTCCGCCTCGAGCAACGCCGTCTTCGCCCGATCGGTCATCCCCTCCGGATGGCCGGGACCGAGACCGACGGCGCTCAGCTGGCCCGGTTCGGCGTCGAAGTCGTCGACCGTCGAGCCGACCTCCTTCTCGTTCGAGCCGTCGTCGTCCGAACTCGAGGCCCCGCAGCTACTCGAGGACGACGAGGAACCGGAACTCGAAGACGCTCCGCACGTGGAGCCACTCGAGTCGTCGGTACCGCTCGAGGCACCGCACTTCGAGCTCGAGCTGTCGGTACTCGCCTCGCTGGTGTTGCTCTCCGTGCTCGAGGCACCGCAGTTGGAAGTCGATTCGGCGTCGGTGTCAGCGTTTGTGTCAGTACTCATCGTTGTACTATGTGGTGAGTTAGAAGTCGTCGACGTCACGCCCGCCGCGCGGGGTGACGAGATACGTTCGGTCGTCGTTGCGCCAGGTTTCGGTCTCGTGGTTGCCGATGATCAGCGAGGTACCCATCCCCGACACCTTGTCGTCGTGGTCGGCGGCCTCGCCGAGGGTGGTGATGAACTGGCTCTCGCCGTTTCGGCCGGCGTCCGCGCGGCCGGCGTCGTTGACGATGGCCACGGCGGCGTCGTCGGTCCGCTCCTCGCGGACGATCTCGACGGCCCGCTCGTAGTTGCGCCAGCAGTTGTAGAGGACGATTACGAAGTCCGAGATCGCGGCCGCGCGCAGCTTCTCCTCGATTTCGTCCCAGCCGCGCCACTTGTCCGACAGCGAGATCGTACAGAAGTCGTTGCACAGCGGCGCGCCGACGTTCGCCGATCCGCCCAGTGCCGCGGTGATGCCGGGGACGATCTCGATCGGAATATCGGTCGCGTCGTCCTCGTCGGCCATCTTGAAGATCAGGTCGGACTTGCCGTAGACCGACGGATCGCCGCCCGAGACGTGGGCCACGTCCTTCCCCTCTCGGACGTGGTCGAACGCCGCGCGGGCGAGTTCGATCTGGCGGCCCATCGTCGAGCGGATGATCTCCTGTTCGAAGCCATCGTCGCGGGTTGCGATGCCGTCGTCATCCGTCTCCTCCTCCGGCAGCAGGGTTCCGTCATCGCGCAGGAACTCCTGGTAGAGACTCGAGGCGATGACGACCTCCGAGGACTCGATGACCTCTTTGGCCCGCTTGGTCATGTGATCCGGCAGGCCGGGGCCGATACCGACGACATAGAGGGTCCCGTGGTCGTCGGGAGTGCCGCCCTCTGTGCCGGCTGTCGACTCCTCGGTGCTCATCGGCCGATCGCCACCGTGACCTCGTTCTCGTAGCCGAGCTTCTCGAGGACGAGTTCCTGTTCAGCACCGCCGGCGATCGCGCTTGCCTCGGAGACGCCCGGCCAGCCGATCAGTTCCTTCGACTTCGAGGGCGTCGGCCCCTCGTGTGCGAGCAGGGTCTCCTTGTCGAAGGCGACCACGCCGAGATCGAGTTCCTGGGCCGCCTCGAGCAGCCCCTCCTCGTCTTCCTTCCGGGTCGCAGTGCCGACGAATTCGACGTCTGAGAGGTCGTAGTCGGTCTGCTCGAGGGCTTCCTCCCACGCGGCTATGAACGACTCTTTGCTCGCGCCGGAGACGCTCCCGGTCCCGATCACGATGCCGTCGTTCTTGTTTCGTTTGAGCACCGTTACGTCGTCGCCGACGAGGACGGCCTTCGGGCCCTCGAGTCTGGCGACGGGGCCGAGGTTCTCGTCTAGCACGGCCAGATTGGTCTTGACTGTCGAGTCGCCGTTGACGACGTGGGTGTCCATCGCCTTCGCGCGGGACTCGACGCCCTGCTTGCCCGCGGCCTCGCTCGCGGTGGTCATCGCCGGAACCGCGCCCATCGTCGCGAGATCCTGTGCGACCTGATTCGCGCCGTGGTGGCCGCCCGTGATCGGGATGGCCCACGTCAGTTCCTCGTCGACGACGCAGATCGCGGGATCCTCCCACTTGTCGTCGAGCAGGTGGGCCGTCTTCCGCATCGCGATCCCCGAGGCCATCAGGCCGATGAAGCAGTCGTACTCGCCCCAGTGCTCCTCGAAGACGTCGCCGTGGTACTCGATGATGTCGATCGCCTCGTAGCGATCGCCGATCTCGGCTTTGATCTCCTCGGCGGTGTCCATCTTCCGGCCGAAGGAGATGATAGCGATCTCCTCCGCGACCTCGCCGTCCGAATCCGCCGTCGAACAGTGGCCGCCGCCGGAATCCGATCCCGAATCGTCCGTCGTCTCCGCGTTCTCAGTTCCTGAACTCATTGTGTAACTCCTCTCGTACCGAAATCGTCCGTTCCACGTCCGATCGACCCGTCCAGTCCACCGCTCGGGCGGGACTGAAAGGGGCTTTCGCCGTATTCGCGGCCGTGATTCCAGCGCATCTCAGTCATCGCTCGCCTCCGTCTCGCCAGCGTTCTCCGAAGACGATCCTCGATTGGCCCAGTCGCCGTAGAGGAACGAGCGCTCGTAACCCACTCCCGTAACCGCGTCGCCGATGACGACCAGTGCCGACGCCCGATATCCTGCTTCCTCGACCTTGTCCGCGATCGTCCCGATATCGCCGACGATCACGTCCTCGTCGGGCCACGAGGCGTGGTAGATCACCGCGACCGGCGTCTCGGGGTCGTGGTCGGCCTCGAGCAGTCGATCCATCGTGTCCCGAACCGCGTGGGTCCCCAGATAGATGCAGGTCGTCACGTCGCCCATCTCGACGAAGTCGGAGATGTGGTCCTCCTCGGCCGTCAGCGTCTTGCCCTGCGGCCGGGTGAACGCGACGTGGTTCGACACTTCGTTGAGCGTCAGTTGGGTCCGCAGCGTCGCGCTGGCCGCGAACGCCGAGGTGACGCCCGGTACGAAGTGAGTCGGCACCCCCTCGTGTTCCAGCGCGTCCATCTGCTCGAGCGCCGCGCCGTAGATGGCGGGGTCGCCGCTGTGCAGGCGGACGACGTTGTCGCCCTCCTCGTAGGCGTCTCGCATGAGGGGAATCAGTTCCTCGAGATCCTTCCCCACGGAGTTCACCAGTTCGGCGTGGGCGCAGTACTCGTCGAGGAGTTCGCTGTTGACCAGCGAGCCCGCGTGAACGACGAGGTCAGCTTCCTCGAGCAGTTCCTTCCCGGCGACGGTCAGCAAGCGCGGATTGCCGGGGCCGGCACCGACGAAGGGGATTCCCTCCTGTTCGTCGCCGGCGCTGTGGTCGAAGATCCGGTCGTCGAGTTCTTCCCGGCGACGCTCGCCCTGGGAGTCGATCGCGTCCTGCGGGTCGTTCGGTGTGTCGTCAGTCATCGGTGTCCTCCGCGGTGTCCGCCACAGTCGCCGCCCTCGCAGCCTTCGGCGCGCTCGAGGTCGGCTACTTCATCGTCACTCAACTCTCGCCCACCGTCGGAACGGACCTCCGATTCGGTGCTATCGGTCTGGAACGCCGCCGTCGCCTGCTCGACCTCGAGATCTTCCTTCTCGGCGTAGGCGAGCGTGTAGTAGTCGCGCTCGTCGATCGCCGCGGGGTCGTCGGTAACGATCGTCTCGCCCTGTTCCATGAACAGCCGGCGGCCGTAGGTCACCTCGTAGCCGGCCTCGAGGAGTCCGTCGTGGGTCGCCGGTGCGTCGGTAACTTTGAACAGGATCATCCGATCGGGACCGGTCGGACTCGCCCCGCCGGCGGCTTCCCGCAAGGAGAGCCCCGCACCGGCCTCGATCTCGACCCCCATCGCGGTCGCGAACGCCGTCACCGCGCTCACGCCGCGGACGATCTCGAGGTCGACGTCCGGATGAAAGGCGTCGATCGTCCGGCGCAGGTGGCCGAACGTCGAGTAGACGTTCGGATC
>NZ_JAQIVI010000641.1 GCF_028618695.1 Natrinema soli
TCCCGTCGGTGGTCGCTGCGGGGAAGACGCGAGACGGGGCAGCGTCGATCACACCCTCGAGGCGCAGTCCCGACTCGCGGACGGCGCGAACGTGGTCTTCGCGCGCAACGAGCGTGACATCGTGTTCGTGCGCGAGGATGCCGCCGACGAGGGTGCCGAGGCTCCCCGCACCGATGACGACGGTGTTCATGGCTCGAGGTGGAACGAGTGGGGTGAAAACGATGTCGTCCGATGGTCGGCCGCGGCTCGCGGTTCCGGAAGCCGCGCTCAATCCTCGGTCCAGTAGTAAAGGTCCTCGCGGTCGGCACCGCAGTTCGGGCACTCGTCGGGCACGTCGTGGTCGAGCCGCCCCAGTTCGCCACACTCCCAGCAGCGCCACATGAGTTCGGCCTCACCGAATTTCTGACCCGACCGCACGTGTTCGACGCTCAATCCCTCGATCCCGTCCCGAAGCGTGATGTAGAGCCCGTTCTCGTCGACACCGCGAATTCGACCGATCTCCGTCCCGTCGTCGGTGTAAACCGTCGTCCCGAACCCCAGTCGTGATCGCTCTTCGGCCATGTGAGTCACCGACACGAATCTACGTTTCGAGCCGGGATAAATCTATATATGCTATACAGAATTGGTCGGTCCCGCCAGCGATCGTCCGCGCTCGGCTGCGTTCGATTCAGTCTTCGGTCCAGTACATCAGGTCCTCGCGTTCGGTGCCGCAGTTCGGACACTCGTCGGGGAGCCCTCCCTCGATATCGCCCATTTCGCCACACTCCATGCAGCGCCACATGAGTTCCGCCTCGCCGAACGACTGCCCCGACCGGGCGTGCTCGACGCTCATCGCCTCGGCACCCTCGCGGGTGGTGACGAAGAAGCCGCTCCGTTCGAAGCCCCGAATACGGCCGATCTCGTTGCCGTCCTCGTCGTAGACCGTCTGCCCGAAGTCGAGTTCCCGCACCTCCTCGAGAGCCTCCTCGTCGCCTTCCTTCGTCGGTGTCTCGCCAGTTTCGACCATAAACGATTCTTACCGGCGACGGCGATAAAGTCACAGCGCGCATTGTGCGAGCGGCCGCTCGAGGGAGTGAAGCGGACGATCTCGGGACGCCGAGATCGCAGCAAATCATGTGAGTTGTATCCGTGGTAATAGAAAACAATATACACCATCCGAACAGAGACACGCGAGATGATAGTTTGTCTCACATCTGGTTTTCGTGACGGTGGCGTTGCCGTCGGCTCACACGACCTCGAGTCGCGCGGATCGAGGAAAACGCCGGTTACTATCGCATCAATCGACACCAGAAGTCCTGTACGGCCAGTCGCTCCGAATCCGCTGCGGTCGGCGGACGCACCCATCAGGTGCAATCCGATCCCTCATACGGTTGCGGGCCCTGGAACGGATACCGTGATCCGATCATGAGCGGGACCGGCGTCGCGACGATCGGTGACTGTCGGATCGCCTACCGGCGCGCGGGGACGAGCGGCCCGCCCGTCGTCCTCTGCCACGGCGCGGGGATCGACGACGCGACCGTCTCGTGGCGACACGCGATCGACGCGCTGGCCGACGACTACCGGGTCTACGCGATCGACTGGCCGGAGTACGGGAACAGTTCGGGAGACGTCGAGCACACCGTCGAAACGTACGTCGATATCCTCGGGGGATTCCTCGAGACGCTCCCCTTCGAGCGCGTCTCGCTCGCCGGGATCTCGATGGGCGGCGGCGTCGCGCTCGGCTACGCGCTCGATAACCCCGACCGCGTCGAGCGACTCGTGCTCGTCGACAGCTACGGGCTCGGTGACCGACTATCCAGCGCCCTCCAGTGGAAGTTCCTCTCGCAGATCCCCGGGATGACCGAGTTCGGAAAAATCGCCGCCAGTACGAGTACGCGAAGCGTTCGAAGCGTTCTCGCTTCGCTCGTCGCGGACGCCGACGCACTGCCCGAGCCCTTCGTCGACGACGTCAGGGAGAAACTGATGGAGCCGGGCTCGATACGGGCGTTCACGGAATTTCAGGAGAACGAGCTCTCCTTCAGCGGCCGCGTCGCGACGAACTTCGTCGACGACCTCGAGTCGCTGTCGGTGCCGACGCTGCTCGTCCACGGTGAGGATGACCCGCTGGTCCCCCTCGAGTGGTCGGAGCGAGCGGCGGCGCTGATTCCGAACGCGGAACTCGACGTGATCGAGGACTGCGGTCACTGGACGCCTCGAGAGCGACCCGATCGGTTCAACGAGAGCCTTCGAAACTGGCTGCCGGACCCACAGCGGGTGCCCACCCCGCAGTACACCAAGGCCGGAATGCCCGGCGTCACTCGAGTCAGCAGCGATTAGAGCCGTCTCGTTCTTCTCCGTTGTCATTCACCATCTGGCCGGGAGCGCGTCCGAACGAATGTGAGGGCGCGGGACCCGGGGGAGGGCAGGCCGTTGCCCAAACACCGACCGCGAGCGAACCCGAAGGGTGAGCGAGCGGGCCGACGACTGACTCGGCGTGAGTGAAACGAACGGAGAGGAAGGAGGAGTGCTTTTGATCGAAATTTTATCGAGGGACAGCGCGCTTGCGACAGAGAATCCTGTCGCGAGCGCGCCAGACCGCAGAATAAAATTTCGTTACATGAAATCCTCGATCCCGCTCTGCTTGTTCTTATCGTTCTCGAAGACGCTCTCGAGGGCCTTCTCGAGCACCTCGAGGCGCTGTTTCGTGTAGGGGCGGCAGTCGTACTCGTCGGCGACCTGGATGGCCGTCTGCATGTACTTGTTCACCGAGCCCTTGTGGACGGTGAGGTTGACGCGGCCGCCGCACTCCCGGCAGTCGCCGGTCAGGGGCATCCGGCGGAACTTCTCGCCGCAGTCGAGACAGCGGGTTTCCTGTCGGGAGAACGCCCGGAGGTTCCCGATGAGGTCCGGCAGGAAGTGGTACTCGATAACCCGCTCGGCGACGTCGGTCTCGTCGACGGCCGCGAGCTTGCGCGAGAGCTCGAGCTGGGCGTCCATCTTGTCCATCATCGAGCCCAGCGTCTTGTACGCCGAGAGGTCGGGCCCCATCGCGATGTTAGTGGTGTCGTGAGTGTGGTCGAAGCCGGTGTACTCGGTATCGGTGCCGAGCGTGTCCTCGGCGATTTCGACGTCGACGTCCTCCGGGTCTGCCTGCTCGAGGGTGGCGAGGTAAAAGTCGCGGGGGTACTGCCTGACGACGTCCATGTTGTGGGCCTCGTCGTCGATCTCGGAGGGATCGATGCGGGAGGACATGACGAGGGGTGCGTCCATCTTCCCCCCTCGTTGGTCGGGGAGGAAGGATTTGCTAAAGTTAAGTAAACCGTCAAGTAGCAGCATTACGCAATCCTCATCACCGTCGCAATTCCGACGTTTCGCGGCGTGAAAGTACGGATGAGCGTATCCCACTGCAGCGCTCGTGAACCCTATCACTCTCCCGACAGTTGCCGCGGACGTGTGGGGTGCCATGCCGAAGACGAGTTCGCCCACGAGGTCCTGGCGGTCCTCGAACTCGTAGTAGGGCTCGAGGACGTAGTACTGCTCGAGCAGGTCGTCGATGAAGTCGGCGGTTTGCAACATGTGCTCGGCCGCGCCGTTCGAGAGGACGATGTCCTGCACGCGGAGTTCGACCAGCTGGTCCTCGTGGGTGAGCGGTTCGCCGTGGATGTCCTCCTCGTAGTCCAGCGCCTGCAGCTGGCCGACGTCGACGTCGAGTTCGCTCGCGCGGACGGCCGTGACTGGCAGGTCGGTCATATCGTAGCGGACGGTGCCGTCCTTGAACGTGGAAACGTCGTGTTTCGCGCGCAGGATTCCCTTCTCGATCGGTTCGGGGACCTTGGTTTGTGAGGTGAGCCCCTTGACGCCTTTGAGGATCTCGAAGGCGTTCTCGCGTTCGCCGACCGACTCGAGAGCGTCGCGGTACTCCTCGTGGATATCGATCTCGCGGGTGTCTACGCAGGTCGCCTGACGCTCACAGCGGGGACACTCGACGCGACCGGCCTCGTCGGGGTCGACCTGAACGTCGCAGTCGTAACAGCGGTAGTCCGGCGTCGTGCGGGCGTTGCAGTCCGGGCAGCGGTTCTTGAACGTCTCCGTCCCGCAGGACTCACAGCGCTGGCGACCGATCTGGACGTCGACGACGCCGGGGGTGTCCGACATCGTCTCGGCGTGTTTAGCGGCGTCGGCGACGTTGCGCTGCGTGCCGCCGGCCTCGCCGATCGGGAACAGGGTGTGGACCGCCGGGCTCAGATCGCGGCTCTCGGATTTCTCCGGCCGGCCCATCCGGTTGCCGATCCGGGTCGGAGCCCGCTCGCGGACCCGGAAGGGAGCGACTTCGTTGACCGCCTCGATGGCGTTGTCGCCCTCGGTCTCGTGGCCCCACGTTCGCGCCCGCTCCGAGAGGTCGTCGTCGGACCACGTTCGCTCGAGGTCGACGATCGGCTCCTGCGCGTTGTTCCTGGATTCGGACTCGAGCGCGGATCCGTCGGCGACCGCCCGTCGCGGCTCACAGCCCAGCGTCCGGACGAACGGCCGCCAGCCGTCGATCTCGATGCGGTCCTCGTCCGGGCGCTGCCGGTGCTCGATGACGATCGTCTCGAGCGCCTCCCGAACGGACTCCGTGTATTCGAGTACGAGCGTCGCGTCACCATCGACGTCGCCCTCGACTCGGCCGTCCGCGACGGCCGCGGCGAGCGTCCGGAAGGCGTCGACCGAGATGTCGTGCCAGAGGACGGTGTACTCGGGATGGAGCGGCGCGTCGTACTCCATCGCCCACTCGAGGGCTTCGTCGGCGTCGGGGAACTCGAGGTCGATTCGGGGGTCGTCCTCGAGCGCCTGTACGTCCGCGCCGGCGGCTGCGAGGTCCTGCACCCACCACTCGTAGGTGTAGGAGGCCGGGGCGAGCGGGTGGTTGTTCTCGACGAACTCGCCGTAGTTGACCAGGTACTCGCCGAGGTCGAGGATCGCCTCGACGCCGTTTCTGATCTCGAGGGCGTCCTCGGGGTCGTCGATCCGCCGGACGTCGCCGTTGGCGAGTCTGACCGTCGGCCCCTCCAGCGAGTCGACGGGAACGACTCCGGCAGCCTTGCCGGGACGTTCGGTCTTGATCTGGGTGCCCGTCGCGAGGAAGTCGTCGACGAGGTGCATCGCAGCGGGGTGGACGCCGGCGGTCGCGAAGCCGTGATTGCGCGCCCGACCGTATCGGAGGCGAAAACCGCCCTTCGAACACGGATGGGAGAAGACGGGCCGGCCGGCGATCAGGTCCCGGAGGAACTTCTCGGAGGTCTCCACGCGCGGGGGGCCCTCGGAGTCGTCGCCGGGAGCGTCGCCGCTGCCGTCGTCCGGTTCGTTCGGGTCGGTCTCGGCCGATCCCTCGTCGTCCTCGTCGTCCTCGTTGCTCTCGCCAGATTCGTCACCCGCGGCGTCCGCCTCCGCACCATCGTCGTCGTAATAGTTGCCGTCGATAAGGTCCTGCAGCCACGGCCAGTCGACCTCGTCGAGATTGCGGGTGTAGCGCTGAATCTTCGGTGCTTTCAGCGCGATCCCCTCGGCGAGGACGAGACACATCCCGCCGCGGGCGCTGTTGGTGTCGACCCGCTCGAGGTCGCGAAAGCCCGAGACCTCCTCGTCGCCGGTGGCCTCCCCGTCGAGCATGATCGGGAGGTTCTTCGCGATGAATTTGGCCTCCGAGTCTTTCGGGGAGTACTGCAGTCCCGTCTCCTTGTCGTAGAGGCCGAGCTCCTCGGCGTAGCGTTCGACCTCCTCCTGACGGGCGTCGTACTGTTCGATGCCCACGAGTGCGCGCGTGTAGTCGGCGACGAGCACCGAGAGGGCCTGTGCCGTTCCGCCCGCGGAGCGAATCGGACCGGCGTAGTAGACGTTGACGAACTCCGTTCCGTCGTCGTTCGTGAGGATTTCGACCCTGTCGATCCCCTCGATGGGCGCGGCGACGACCCCCTCCGTCAGGAGCGCGACCGCGGTGCGGACCGCGCCCTCGATCTTACCGGCGTTCGTCTCGTAGTCACCGACGCGTCCCTCCGCGAAGTCTTCGGCGAGTTCGAGGGCGGCCTCCTCCCTGCTCATCTGTCCCTCGAGTTCGCGGACGCGTTCGGCGACGCCGTCGATGCCGAGGATGTTCTCGACGCGGTCGGCCATGTCCTTGGCGACCGGGATCTCGACTTCGGGTTTCGGATCGCCGCCCCGTTCCTTGGCCCGCTCGGCGACGGCGAGGGCGTCCTCGAGCTGATCCTCGAGCCCCTGAAAGTACTGTTCGTCTTCGGTGCGCATCTTAGAGCCAGAGGTCGAGTTCGGTGGTGTCGTCGTACTCGCGCTCGAGGGGCTCTGCGAAGACGCGCATGTGAACCTCGCCTGCCCAGACGGACGCCTCGTTCAGGTGGCCGGCGTAGGTGGTTCCCTCGTCGTCCGAGAGGACCGCGTGGGTGTGGGCGAACCGTTCGCCATCGTCGGACGGTGTCCGACTGCTCGAGGAGCGTTGCTCCTCGCTGTCCAGCCAGGAGACGTTCCCGACGCAGCTGGCGACCTCGAGCGGCTCGTCGAACTCGATCGGGTAGTACTCGCACTCGTCCTGATCGTAAAACCAGAGTTCGGCGTCCTGGACCGCGCCGAGCGCGGTAAACCAGGCGGCGTCGGCGTCAACCGTGTCCGCGAGCGACTCGATCTCGGCCCGCCAGTCGGCACCCGTCTCGAGGCGGGCGACGTACTCGTCCGTGGTCTCGACGGCGCGATAGTTCATACGCAACTACTGTGACGGCCGGGAGAAAAAGCCCTCCGGTCGGATGCAGCTACACTCGAGGTCGTTACTCACTGGCGTGGAATAGTGTAAACCAATTGCTCAATATAGAGCCGTACAGAAAGGGTGTTCACATAAATTATTTGTCTTGAACGGATCGGCAGTAATGAACACTGTAGAGCAATAATGTACAGGTGTCGTGGTCTATAAAACTGGTATTGTATGTATTATTCACAGTAACAACTGATTTGGATGCATTAGACTGATGATACTAAAATGGGTAGATTGGTACCATACAGCAAGATGGTGCGAGACCAGACCAGCCTCACGCGACGACGGCTCCTCGCTTCGGGTGCCGCCGTCTCCGCGGCAACGATCGCAGGGTGCATCGGTGGTGGTGGCAACGGTGGTGGGGACCAGTTCCATTTCACACAAGAACAATCGCGCGAAGAACAGTTCGATCCCGTCGTCTCGAACGACGCCTACAGCTTTCAGGTGATTCAGCTCGTCTTCGACGGGCTTTACGAGTACAACGAAGGCCTCGAGTTACAGCCGAAGCTCGCGACGGGCGAACCGACCGTCGAGCGCGACGGCACGCGGTACATCTTCGAGATCGAGGAGACGGCCGAGTTCCACAACGGCGACGACGTGACGGCGTCGGACGTTGCTCACTCCTTTACCGCCCCGGTCGAAGAGGAGACGGAGAACGCCTCGGAGTACGACATGATCGAGAGCACCGAGGTCATCGACGACTATCAGCTCCAGGTCGACCTCGGGGAGGACCCCTACGGGCCGTTCGAACTCGCGACGATGGGCGTGACAGTGGTGCCCGAGAGCGTCCGGACCGACGACCGCGACGCGTTCAACAGCGATCCGGTCGGCTCCGGGCCGTTCACCTTCGCCGAACTGCAGGAGAACGAGTACGTCGAGATCGAACGGTGGGACGACTACTGGGACGACCTCGAGCCGAACCTCGAGCGAGTCCGCTTCGAGGCCCACGAAGACCCGGCGGGTCGCGTCTCCGACATTCGGGCGTCGAACACGGACGTCATCGCAGGCATCCCCAACGACGACTGGGACGTTCTCGAGGGCGAGGACGGCGTGAATCTGCACTCGGAGGAGAGTCCGACGTTCATGTACATGGCGTTCAACTGTAACGAGGGGCCGACGACCAGCCCCGAGGTGCGACGGGCCATCGCCCACTCGTTCTCGATGCAGGACTTCATCGAGTCCAACGGCGCGAACGTGAACTCGCCGATGTACAGCCCGATTCCGCCGGTCGTCAACGATGTCTGGGAGTTCCCGGAAGACGAGTATCAGGATCTGCTGCCGGAGTACGACCCGGATCAAGCTCAGTCGCTGCTCGACGAGCACGCGCCCGATGGCTTCACGCCGACGATCATCACGCCCGAGGGGATCCGGGCTCAACTGGCTGAGCGAATCGCCACTCGGCTGGACGAGATCGGCTACGGGGCCGACGTGCAGGTACTGGACTTCGCGACCCTGGTCGACACATACACCAGCGGGAGCGCCGACGACTACCAGATGTACCTGCTGGGCTGGACCGGCGGACCCGATCCGGACTACTACCTCTATCCGCTCTTCCACGAGAGTCAGGCTGGAACGAATCAGGGCCACTACTACGGGGGCAGCGACGGGTTCCACGACGCGATCGCCGAGGGGCGTAACTCGGCCGATCAGGAGGCGCGCTACGACCTCTACGAGCCCGTCATCCGGGAGATCGTCGAACAGCTCCCCGCGCTGCCCGCGTTCACGCAGGACAACACGATGGCCTCTCGAGACTACGTCCAAGATCTCCAGGCTCACCCGGAGGTGACGAGAAACCCAACCCTCGTCGCGGACTACACGAACGTGTCGATGGAGTGAGTAGACGGACAGCGGTGCCTGGGCCGGCGGGGAACGACGTCACCCGCCGGTCCGGTGGCAGCGGCATCGAGTCAGGGTGGATCGACGAGCGAACAGACCGACTCGCGAACCAATGAAGCTACTCAAATACAGCATATACAGGCTCTTGCAGGCGATCCCCGTCCTGATCGGGATCTCCGTCATCACGTTCCTGCTCGCGAACCTCGGCCCGGGCGATCCGGTCAGCCTCATGTTACAGGGGCAAGAACACAGCGAGGAACTGGTCAGAGCGATCGAACGGCGATACGGACTCGACAGACCGCTACACGAACGGTACGTAACGTACATGGCCGGCCTTCTCGAGGGAGATCTCGGCCAGAGCATCCACTACCAGCGACCGGTCGCCGCGCTGATGATGGATCGGATCGGACCGACGCTCCTGTTAGTCCTCTCGGCGTACGCGTTCGCGCTGGTGACGGCGATTCCGCTCGGCATCGTGGCCGCCGACCGGCGCAACGAACCCACCGATCACGCCTCGCGGATCGCCGCACTCGTCGGCGTCAGCACCCCGTCGTTCTGGATCGGGATCGTTCTGATCCTGATCTTCGCGGTCAAGCTCGGTTGGCTCCCCTCGAGCGGGCTTGTTTACCCGTGGCGACCGCCCAGTTCCTATCCGGGTATCGACGACCACCTCGAGCTGTACTACGAGTCGGCGAGACACCTGCTGTTGCCGATGATCGCGCTGGGAACGTTACAGATGGCGACGATCATGCGCGTCGAGCGCACGCAGATGATCGAGTCGCTGCAGGGCGAATACGTCAAACTGGCTCGCGCGTACGGCGTGCCCGAGCAGACGATCCTGCGAAAGCACGCCTTTCAGGTGGCCCAACTGCCGATCATCACCATCGTCGGCCTCAACCTGTCGACGGCTATCGGCGGCGCGGTGCTGGTCGAGACGGTGTTCAACATCAACGGTATGGGACGACTGTTCATCAACGCGATCTCGACGAACGACTACCAGCTCGTGATGGGAATTACGATGATGCTCGGCTTCCTGTTCGTGCTCGGCGTCATCATCACCGACATCTCGTACGCGTACGTCGACCCGCGAGTCACCTACGGTGAGAAGGAGTAACCATGGCAGTCAGTGAATCCCAGTTCGAGAGCGGCCGGGAACCGGCGTCCGAGGACGAAGAGTCGGTCGAGGCCCGCGTCGGCTGGCGCTATACCGTGGCGCGAATTAAACAGGACACGACGGCCCGCTGGGGACTGTACATCGTGACGGTCGTGCTGTTCGTTGCGGTGTACGCCGTGGTGGACAGCAACCTCTCGCGGCTCACCTTCGGGTTCGCGTCGGATTACACGTTCGCGCAGCTGTTGCCGATCTTCGACCACCCAACGCACATCCCGCCGCCGGGCGAGGGAACGCAGCACATGCCGCCGTACTTCCCGCTGGCCGAGCAGTCGTGGAACCCGCTCCCGGCCGGCGGCACCATCGAACACCCGCTGGGAACAGATCACACTGGCCGGGACTACTTCACCAGAATCGTCTACGGAACGCAGGTGTCGGTGTTCGTCGGGCTCGTCTCGACGTTCATCGGGCTGACTGGCGGGACGATCATCGGTGCCGTCGCCGGCTACTATGGCGGCAAGATCGATGACGTCCTGATGCGGATGGTCGAGACGGTCTACTCGATTCCGCCACTAATCCTCATCATCGTCTTCACCGTCTTCGTCGGCGGTGCGAACATCTGGTACGCCGTACTCGGCGTCGGAATCGCGTTCATCCCTGTCTTCGCCCGAATCATCCGGAGTCGGGTGCTGAGCATCCGCGAGATGGATTACATCGAAGCCGCTCGAGCGGCCGGCGTGAAGGATCGCAACATCATCATGCGACACGTCGTGCCGAACAGCTTCGCGCCGGTGCTGGTGTACGCGACGCTCCAGATCGGCGTGACGATCCTCATCGTCGCCGGCCTCTCCTTTTTGGGCTACGGCGCACAGCCGCCGACCCCCGACTGGGGCCAGATGCTCAATATCTCGCACGGCTACATGCACTCGAACGTCTGGCTCTCGATCTGGCCCGGCATCGCAATCATGATCACCATCATGGGCTTCAACCTGTTCGGCGACGGCCTGCAGGACGCCCTCGACCCCCGAATCGACGACTGACAATGAGCACCGAACCACTACTTCGCGTCGAGAATCTCGAGACGCAGTTCTTCACGGACGCAGGTACAGTACGCGCCGTCGACGGCATCTCCTTTACGGTCCGCGAGGGCGAGATCGTCGGCCTCGTCGGCGAGAGCGGCGCCGGCAAATCGGTCGCCTCGATGAGTCTCTTGCGGCTCGTCGAAAACCCAGGCGAGATCGTCGGCGGCGAAATCACCTACAAGGGCGAGACCATCGTGGGCTTCGAAGAGGGGCCCGACGGCGAGCGTCGAGAGCGCGACGAGATGCTCTCGAACGAGGAGATCCGGACCCGGATCCGGGGGAACGAGATCGCCGTCATCTTCCAGGACCCGATGGAGTCACTCAATCCCGTCTTCACCGTCGGCGGACAGCTCCGGGAGTTCATCGAACTCAACCGCGGACTCTCCGAAGACGAGGCGAAGGCGGAAGCGATCGACATGCTCCGGGAAGTCGGCATCCCCGACCCCGAACAGCGCTACGAGGAGTACCCTCACCAGTTCTCCGGCGGAATGCGCCAGCGCGTACTCATCGCGATGGCGCTGGCCTGCGAACCCAGCCTCATCATCGCCGACGAACCGACGACGGCCCTGGACGTCACCGTCGAGGGACAGATCATCGACCTCGTCGACGACCTCCAGGCGAAGTACGGGACGAGCTTCCTCTGGGTCACGCACGACCTCGGCGTCGTCGCCGAGATCTGCGACCGCGTGAACGTCATGTACCTCGGCGAAATCGTCGAGCAAGCGCCGGTCGACGAGCTGTTCTACGACACGAAACACCCCTACACGAACGCCCTACTGGATTCGATTCCCCGGCCCGATCGAACCGTCGACGAACTCGAGGCGATCGAGGGGGTGATGCCCGAAGCGATCAACCCGCCGTCGGGCTGTCGGTTCCATCCGCGCTGTCCCGACGCGCGAGCGGTGTGCAAGCGGGTTCATCCCGACGCGAAGAGAGTCGCCGACGCCGACGGCGAACCCCATCGGGCGGCCTGCGTGAAACACGACGCCTTCGACGTCGGCTACGACGAGAGCCCGCCGCTCGAGGGGGCGGCGGGGACCGATCGGACGGCGGCGGCCGGAGACGTCGACGAGCCGGAATCGCTCGCACCGAACCCGGCCAGCGACGAGAGCGGAGGTGAGAGTCGTGAGTAGCGGCATCCGGCTGGACGAGGAGAGCGGCTACGACGGGGAGGAGACGCTGCTCGAACTCGAGGGCGTCACGAAGTACTTCGCGCAGGAGTCGGGACTACTGGCGGGCGTGGAGTTCGATCCGAGTCAGTTTCCGCCGATCAGCGTCGACCGGGAGACCGTGAAGGCGGTCGACGACGTCTCCCTCGAAATCCAACCCGGCGAGACGCTCGGGCTCGTCGGCGAGTCCGGCTGCGGCAAGAGCACGCTCGGGCGGACGGTCCTGCGCCTGCTCGAGCCCACGGACGGAGATATCTACTTCAAGGGGGAGAACCTGGCTGACCTCGGCGGCGAAGAGTTGCGACGGACGCGCTCGGACATGCAGATGATCTTTCAGGACCCCCAGTCCTCGCTCGACCCGCGGATGAAGGTCGGCCAGATCATCGAAGAGCCGATGGGGGCCCACGACATGTTGGACGACGAAGGGCGAGAAGCGCGGGCGAAGCACCTCCTCGAGAAGGTCGGGCTCGATCCGCGTCACTACAACCGGTTCCCCCACGCGTTCTCCGGCGGGCAGCGTCAGCGCATCAACCTCGCGCGAGCGCTGTCGGTCGATCCCGATTTCGTCGTCTGCGACGAGCCCGTCTCCGCGCTGGATGTCTCCATTCAGGCGCAGGTATTGAATACGATGGAAGAACTTCAAGAGGAGTTCGGCCTTACCTTCCTCTTCATCGCCCACGACCTCTCGGTAATTCGTCACATCAGCGACCGCGTGGCGGTGATGTACCTCGGTCACATCGTCGAGTTGGCGGAGAAAGAGGAACTGTTCGAGAACCCCCAACATCCCTACACCCGCGCGTTGCTCGAGTCGATTCCCGTTCCCGATCCGCGGGAGAACGGTGCGCGCGGCGTGCTCGAGGGAGAGGTACCGAGTCCGGTCGATCCGCCTTCTGGCTGCCGGTTCCGCACGCGCTGTCCGCGCCTGATCGCGCCCGACGAGTACGACTGGGGCGACGGGGAGTGGGAGCGGACGCGAGCGTTCATGCGGGCGGTCAAGCGACGGACGTTCGAACCGATGCCCGCCGCCGAGATACGGACCGAGTTCTTCGATGGCAGCCTACCGCGAGGCGAGGCGGGATCGATCGTCGAAGCGGCGATCGACCTCGTCGCGGCCGATCGCGAGGCAGGTGACGGGGTCGACGATGAAACGGATCACTGGGAGGCGGCGACGGAGCTGCTGCTCGAGTCCTTCGCCGAGCGGAGCATCTGCGCCCGCGAGCGGCCGGCGTACGAACTCGAGGCCGAGTACGGCGACGGGGAGCATCTGGCGGCCTGTCACCTGCACCGGTGACGGCCGAGACGCGCTCAAGTCGCCTCTGAACGGTTCTATCGGCGTTCGGGGACGAGTCTCGAGACGCAACGCAACCGTGAGAGTCCTTCACTAATAGCTCGAGCGGCGATCATCCAACACGGTCGATCATCGCAATAATGCTTAAAGGATTGACGCAACTATTAACTCGTGTATGAGTAAGATACTCGCCATTCTGGCAACGCACACGAAAGCCGGCGCAAAGGTACAGCGAACGATCGAACACTCGCCGTCGTTCTCGGGCGTCCAGACGAGCGAGGACGGCCGTCCCGAGACGCAGGTTTCGCCGGGCGGGTTTCTGACGGGGTAGTCCCGATACTCCGGTAGTGATCTCTCGGTACGGATACCGGTGTGCGGATCCGGCACCGAAACGATCGGGTGTCCCCTCCGAAACCGACGACGCTGCGAGCGATCACCCGACTCAGTCGAACACCGACGACGGATGCTCGACATAGCGATCCTGTTCTCCGATGTGCAACTGGCCACGCGGGATACCAGCGGAGTTCACCGTTCCCTGTCGGCGGCCCACTCGAGGAGCGGCTGGAGTCGCCGGCAGAGTTCGTCGCCGTCGTCGGTGAGGTCGTACTCGACGCGCGGCGGAATCTCGGCGTACTGCTCCCGGTCGAGGTAGTCGGCATCGACCAGCTCGTCGAGCCGGCTCGAGAGCGTCGAACTGCTCACGTCGTCGAACGCGTCCTCGATCTCGCCGTATCGCGCCGGCCCGATCGCACCGACGACGCAGATCAGCTGCATCGCGTACCGGCGGCTGAGCAGTTCCATCAGCCCGTCGAGTCGGCAGTAACAGTCGATGTCACAGGGCGAATCGGGCGGTTCGGGTCGGTCGTCAACGGTCTCGGCCATAGCTTTCGATCACCGCAGTTACTCCACTACTTCGGACTCGACAGTACAAGTACTTCGCGAATCGAAGTATCGGTGTATGACGGAGAAAACCTGCGCGTGTTGCGGGACAGTCGATAGCCAATCGAAGGAGACGAAGAGTGAGGACCAGCCGTCGGTCGATCGCTGGCTCGGCGAGACGGCCGTGATGGAGACACCCCTCCCCGTCGACGTCCAGACGGCGATGGAGCGGTTCTTCGGGGACGCGTCGATCACCACCCTCGCGGAGTGGGTCACAGAGCTTCGAGAGCGAACCGGGGGCGGCTCGATCGATACCGCTGACCTCTGTCACGCCGACGAGGAGACGGGCCACTGGGGCGAACTGGACGGCACCCGCTACGACTTCCAGTGTTTCTACGACGCGGTCGCACTCGCCGAGCTGGCGTCTGAACCGGTCGAGATTCGCACCGAGAGCCCGGACGGGTCGGTTATCGAGGCTCGAGCGACCGGCGACGGCGACGTGACAGCGACGCCGTCAACGGCGGTCGTCTCCTTCGGCGTCGCGACCGACGGCTCGGCGGCGATGAACGCCGAACCGACGCTCGAGGATGCCTATACTTCGATCTGTCCAGCAGTCATTGCGTTTCCGACTCGGAGTGCGTACGAACAGTGGGCAGCGCAGACGCCAGTCGCAACCGTCGGTATGCCGCTATCGGCCGCGACGGGGGTCGCGACCGGTCTCGTCGACGACTAATCCCATTTCCCACCCCAGTTATCGCCAGGCCGGAAGCGTCGGTGCGTCGTCCGCCTGCATGGAAAGCCAGGCACCGTCCGCGGAGATATCCGCGATAACGTACTCGTCGCTCGCGGCCGTCGAATCGATCGAACCGACGATGGTGTCGTCGGACGTCATGGCGTGGGGGTTCGTCGCCATGTTAGTGAGTGACAACCACCGATATATAAACTCATCGAATCTGACTGTCCGTTCGAGATACTGATCGGAAATCGGACGAGTTCCGGGGTCTGAAACACTGGGTTTATACTTATTTTCGCCGTACCGGGGAGATATGAACATAGCCGACGCGATGACGCCCCGCGAGGACGTGGTAACCGTCGACCTTCCCGGTACCCGAACCGACGTGCTCGAGTACCTGCAAGAACAGTCGTTTTCGTCCGTGCCGGTCGTCGAGGAGACCGACGACGGGCTCGAGTACCGGGGTCTGATCTCGCGTGAGACGCTGATCGAACGGCCGGATGAGGACCAGCTGGTCATCCTGATGAACGAGGACGTGCCGACGACGACCGCCGGGACGAGCCTCGCGGACGTCGCGCGAACGATGGTCGAGGCGGGCGCGCGCCGCGTCCCGGTCGTCGACGGACAGTTCGAGGGAATCGTCACGGTGACGGACGTCATTCACGCGATCGCGACGGGCGATCAGGAGACCGACGGCACCGTCGAGTCCCACGCCAGCGAGAACGTGAACACGACCTACGAGGGCGCACCCCTCCCCGTCGCCGAGCGGGAACTCTCCTACGCGAACGTCCCCTACACGATCGCGCTGGACGACGAGGGCCGGATGAACGGCGTCCTCACGGAAGTCGACATCATCGAAGTCGCCCGGATCGTCGAGGGCGAAGAGGAGACGGGCGACAACTTCGGCGATCAGGACGACGACTGGTCCTGGGAGGGGATCAAGGCCGTCGGCAGCCGCTATCTCCCCACGCGGGACATCGAGATTCCGACGGGGCCGGTCCGAGGGTTCATGAGCGACGACGTCGTGATGGTCTCGAGCCAGACGACGATTCAGGAGGCCGCACAGCGGATGATCAGCAACGATATCGAACAGATTCCGATGGTCACGGGCGAAGACCTCGCCGGCATCGTCTGTGACGTCGATCTCCTGGAGGCGCTATATGAGTGACCGGGACGGCGCAAACGAAAGCGCCGAGGAACCGACGAGCGAGAAACTGGTCGAACTGGCCAAACGGCGGGGCTACTTCTTCCAGTCCTCGGGCGCGTACGGCGGCGTCGGCGGCTTCTACACGTTCGGTCCGCAGGGCGCGGCCCTGAAGAGCAACGTCGAGGACGCCTGGCGCGACCGCTTCGCGCTCGCCGAGGGAAACATGGAGATCGACGCGCCGACGATCATGCCCGAACCCGTCTTCGAGGCGTCGGGCCACCTCGATGGCTTCGACGACATGCTCGTCGAGTGTCCCGAGTGTGGCGAGAGCCACCGCGCGGACCACGTCGTCGAGGACAACACGGAGTACGAGGACGCCGAGAGCCTCCCCATTCCCGAAGTCGAGGACGTCATCGCCGAGTACGAACTCGTCTGTCCGAACTGCGGCGCGGGGCTGGCGGGTCAGGCCGTCGAAGCCTTCAACCTCATGTTCGCGACGAACATCGGCCCCGGCGACTCGCAGCCGGGCTACCTGCGTCCCGAGACGGCACAGGGAATCTTCGTCGAATTTCCCCGCCTCAAAGAGTACGCGCGCAACCAGCTCCCCTTCGGCGTGACCCAGATCGGCCGCGCCTACCGCAACGAGATCAGCCCTCGCCGCTCGATCATCCGCACGCGTGAGTTTACACAGGCCGAACTCGAGTACTTCGTCGATCCCGAGGCCGACGAACCGGATCTCTCGAGCGTCGAGGACGTCGAGGTCATGCTGTACCCGGCCAGCGAACAGAACGCCGAAGACGGCGAGGCCTTCGAGACGACGATCGGCGACGCCGTCGACGAGGGCATTATCACCGACCAGTGGGTCGCGTACTTCCTCGGCGTCGCGAAGCCGTGGTACGAATCGGTCGGCGTCGATATGGACCGGTTTCGGTTCCGCCAACACCTCGCGGGCGAGCGGGCCCACTACGCCAGCGACTGCTGGGACGCCGAAAGCGAAATAGATGGCAACTGGATCGAGATGGCCGGTTTCGCCCACCGGGGCAACTACGACCTCTCGAAGCACGCCGAACACTCCGGCGACCGATTCACGATCTTCCGGCAGTACGACGAACCCAGGACCGTCGAGCGCGCCACGGTCGATCCCGACATGAGCTATCTGGGACCGGAGTTCGGCGGTGACGCGCAAGCGGTCGTCCAGAAACTCGAGGACCTCGCCGCGCGCGACCGGTCCGCGTTCGACGGCGATACGATCGAAATCGACCTCGAGGGCGAGACCCGCGAGATTCCCGTCGCAAAGACCGGTTTCACGGTCGAGGAGCAGACCGAAGCGGGTGAGCACGTCACCCCCCACGTCGTCGAACCCTCCTTCGGCGTCGACCGGACCGTTTACACCGTCCTCCACCACGCCTATCGCGAGGACGAGGTCGCCGACGAGGAGCGCACCTTCCTCGAGCTCGAGCCGGAAGTCGCACCCACGTTCGTCGGCGTCTTCCCGCTGCAAAACGACGACGAACTCGAGTCCGAAGCGAAAGACGTCGCCGAAGCCCTGCGCGAGGCGGGGCTGTCGGTCACCTACGACGACTCGGGGAACATCGGTCGGCGCTACCGTCGTCAGGACGAGGTCGGCACGCCGTTTTGCGTGACGGTGGACTACGAGAGCATCGAGGAGAGCGAGGCGCAACGCGCCTCGGGTGACGCGAACGGGGACACCCCGCGAGCGAACGCCGGCGAG
>NZ_JAQIVI010000642.1 GCF_028618695.1 Natrinema soli
GGCTCCGCGGCGGCCGCCCGATCGGTCGCGTCGAGGCTGTACGCGTCGTCCTCGCCGGGAGCCTGACTGTTCGCGAAGGCGGCTGCCTCGCCGTTCCACAGCGTGGCCGTCAGATAGTCGATCGTCCGCTCGGCGGGGTCGCGGTACTCGTCCGCGCCGGTCAGGAGGTAGGCGTTGGCGAACGCCCGTACGAGCGCGCCGTTGGAGTCGAGCAGTTTCTCGCGCTGGAGCCCCGACCAGTCGGGCTCAGTCGCAAAGCGGTAGAAGCCGCCCTCGTACTCGTCGAACAGGTTCGCGCCGACCGCGTCGTAGGATCGCAGCGCCATCTCCCGGTCGCGTTTGAGCGCGAACTCGAGCGCGTCGGGCAACGGGAACTTCGGCTGCTGGCCCCAGCCGCCGGCGGTCTCGTCGTACGTGTCGGTGAGATGGCCGAACATTCCCTGTTCGATATCGGCCGTCAACTCGCCAGCGGGCGGATTGTCCTCGCGGAGCGGACGGGGAATGCGCGCCGCGGCGCTCCCTTTCGTCTGCCACATGGTTCGGACGCTGTCGAGGACCTGTCGCATCCCGTCGGGGCCGAGATAGCCGGCGCCGGTCAGGACCTCCCCGTTCGGTGCGAGGAAGACCGTCGACGGGAAGCCGCCCATGTTGTATCGATCGCGAACGCGCGGGTGCCGGTCCACGTCGACTCGCACGGGCACGAAGCTATCGTTGACGTTGGCCGCGATTCGAGGGTCCGCGTAGGTCTCCGCGTCCATCTCGTGGCAGTGATCGCACCACGTCGCAGTCAGCGAGAGCAAGACGGGAACGTCTTCCGCCGAAGCCTCGTCGAAGGCCTCCCGTCCCCACTCGCGCCACTCGACGCGCGTCGTCTCGTTCATACCGTATCGACGTGAGTCGCCGGCGTAAGCCCTTCGTTCGCTCCCGGTATCGGATCGGGTCTCGAGCGGTTTCGGGCGACCTCGAGCGGCCGTGGGGGACGGTTCTGTCGCTGGAACGAGAGTAAAAGATTTTCACCGTTCGGCGACTAGATCCGCGTATGCTCCGGTGGATCCTCGCGCTGTTGCTCATCCCGTTTCTCGACGCCGTGTTGCTCGCGGTCATCGTCACCCAGTTCGGGTTCGTCAACTGGGTCGGGATGGTGCTACTCGTCGTCCTGACGGGACTGGTCGGTATGCTACTCGTTCGGGCCGAAGGACGGCGAACGATCCGGAAGATGCAACGCTCGATGGCGCAGGGGAAGCCGCCGACGAACGAACTGCTTGACGGCGGGTTGCTGATCGCCGCCGGCGCGTTCCTGCTGACTCCCGGACTGGTGACGGACCTCATCGGTTTCCTGCTCGCCGTTCCGCTGACGCGGATCCCGATCCGCGCCGCCCTCAAGCGCTTCGTGATCGTTCCGTACGCGGACAAGAAGACGGGCGGTTTCGCCAGCGGCGGGGTCTGGACGTTCGGCTTCCCGGACGATGGGATGGCTCGAGAACAGAGCGAATCGACCGACGACGGGACGTACGACCTCGGCGACGACGCCTACACCGTCGACGGCGACGGCACCGAGGACTCGTACACGATCGAGTTCGGCGACGACCGCACGGACGACGGGGACGAACGAGACGACGATCCCCTCGCTCGGTAGCGAATCTCACGGGTCAGGGAGAAAGAAACGCTTAAACGTCCCACCGGGCAACTACCGAGTGCGAGGGAGACGGCGCGGGCCAATAGCTCAATTAGGTTGAGCGCCACTCTGATAAGGTGGAGGCTCTCGGTTCAAATCCGAGTTGGCCCATTTCTGCTGCGAACAATGCGAACGGAGTGAACCGTGAGCAGCAGCGATACAACCAACTCGAGTCATGATCCTGGAAGCCCCAGGCCCGGAAAGCGAACGAAGTGAGCGAGCCGGAACGTCTTCCGTCGGTTCACATTCGAGGCCCACGTCTCGCGGTGAACCACTTCGCGAACCAGCGGCCTACTGGACGGATCGAGTCACCGAGACGGCACAGACTCGCGTGACCCTTCTGATCGGCGGATCGTCGCGACGGTCGACTCGGTCACGGAACGATGGGGGCCAGTAACGGCTCGCGTGAGACGAGCAGAACGACGTTGTTGCTCGCGAAGAGGGCGTACATTCCGACGATAGTAGCGACGAAGGCGATGTCCAGCGGCGTGGAGAGGACGTAGCCGATCAGGACCACGAAACTGGCGTAGATGAGGGCGGCGAAAACGACGCCGGCGATTCCGAAGAGGTCGTAAAGAAAGACCGTCACGGGATTTATCTCGTACGCGTACGGGACGGTGAAGAACAGTACCGTTGCGACGAGATCGACGAACCACACGCTAAAAAATGCGGCTCGAAGTCTGGCGGTACCCGGTCGATTCAGCTCAATCCCGAATGAGCCCGTATTCACCATCGTATTGAAGACAACGCTTTTCCAAATATTACGCGTTGTACTTGCTGATTCCGGTCGTGTGATTCGTTCACTTGCTGCGGAAAAGAGACAGCGCTGGAAGCGGACGGCCGACGGGGACCCGGACGTAGCGCTGGAATCGGAGGGCGGGTCACACGGGGCGTCGTTTCAGACGGTCTGCTGACACTGTGTCCCGGCGCACCCGCATGGCGGATCGCGAGTGCGCCGGGACTGACTGACAGGAGTCCGTCTCAGGCGTCCGACGACAGTCGTTCGAAATCGGGGTCGGGACAGCCGTTCGGTTTCGACGGAACGCGTCGGTAGGCGTGTAATTCGCCGTCGGTGGCAGCGCTCAGCAGAATGTCGTCCGGGGCGATCTCATCGAACCGATCGACCGATAGCACGAGTTGATCGACGACAGCCTCGCCGTCCTCGAGCAGGAGGACGACGTGTTCTCCGTCGACGATTCGGTCGACGACGCCGATGTAGAGATCGGTTCCGTCGAGGACGTCGCCGATCGCGACATCGGCCGAGGACGAACCGCGGAACGGCGATCGCAGTCTTCGGAGATTCGATGGGTGGTCCGGTCGATCAGGCGTTTCGCCGGGACTCGCACCGGCAGACGTCACTGCGGCGATCGTTCCCGTAGTGAGCGCAGCGAGCATTCGAAGGACTGTCCGTCGTGATCGTCGGGGTTGGTCCGACATACCCCTGTTGGCCGCGGATTGTCTGATAAACCCTCGGTCGAATCGGATTGACTCGCTCGTCCGGTCAACCGAATCCGTCCGCCGACGATGTGCGCCGTTCGTGGAATTATAGATATTTCACTACTTCGATGAAACAGTATGGAATAGTATACTTGAGTCGTTCTGTTTCGATCTGTCACCAAACCTGGCTTATACGTGCAGAAACCCGCATTTTCTCCACTTATCTGAAGTTCAAGAACGGGGCCGGCGCTCGAGCGATTGCTTCACATGGAATGTGAGAATACTCGGTTATTAGAGCCGAATAAGCGGGTAGAGGGCATCTCAAAGATCTGGAGTATACGAGTGGGCCGGTTACTGTATCCTATAACCATAATATATCGATATATGATAGATACCCGGAACGGATTCGGAACCGACTCGAGCGATACCGGAACGAAACGGGAAACGCAGCGGAATCCATAACAGAGGTACGATTGTTATGGGTTCCGAGCGATCACCAGTTCGCGGGGACGCGCTACTGATCGCCGCACTCGCAGGCGCCAGTTTCGAGCAGCGTGGCGACGTCGTACTGTCGGCCGCACTCCTCACAGAGGACCTGCAGGTCGGCGAGAACGCGGTATGAGCCGAGTTGCAGATGGTCGGTATCCCGCAGTCGATCGAGTTTGCTTTCGGTCACGGCGACCGTCCGCTGTCGAAGCCCCTCGATCGTACGGGACTCCGCCGCTCGAGCGTCCTCGTCGGTCTCCGGAAGCGACGCGTCCCGGTGACCCGTGAGATACGACCGGATCGCGCCGTAGGAGACGAACTCCGCTCGCACCGTCTCGACGTCGACCCCTACTCGCTCGAGTCGCCGTCTGGCCGCGGTTTGCTCGCCGCGACTCCCCTCGGCTCCATCGAGAAGGGCGTACAGGCGGCTGACATCGTCGGTGATCGTCTCGACGTCGGCGTCGTCGAGCGCGGCCCGGAGGATTCGTTTGTTGAACGAATCGGCGAGCGCTCGCAGACTCGTTCGGTTCTCGGGATGGGTCCACCGTGCCTCGAGTTCGTCGCCGACACCCTCGAGGCCGTACTTCCGAATGAGACGCAGGACTTTCGGATCCGGTCCGGGACCCGTCGGCTGATCGTTCATCGAATGGACTGTTCCGAAAGACGAGGAAAGTCGTTTCGGTGGCGAACGGTCATCGTTTCGGAGTGCGGGACGGACCGTTTGCGTATCGGATATTCCATTCCGGGAACCGGGAGAGACGATGCATAGCTGCTGCTGGACGATCTCCGTTTTCGCTCCGTCCGATCGGCGTTTCGTCGAGTGGAATACCGACGCTGATGAAGAGTCGGGTTTGCCGGTCGAGTCGTCGGTCAGCCGATCGTGACGGCTGTCAGCCGTACGCGAGCGTGATCCTGATCTCGCCCGCCTTGTCCCGAAGCCGGGCCGGGAGGTCATCGTGAACGTAGTCGTCCGTGAATCGGCTGGTCGGTCCGAAAACGGCTAGCGACCCGAGGAACTCGTCGTCGGGCGTGTAGACGGGGACGGAAACACCGCGGAGTCCGGCCATGTGTTCCTGATTGTTCACCGCGTATTCCCGGTCACGGATCCGCTCGAGTTCGTCGAACAGCGCGTCGGGATCGGTGATCGTGTTCGACGTGATCGCCTCGAGTCCTACCTCCTCGACGTAGCGGGCGACTGCAGCGTCGTCCCACTCTGCGAGAATGACCTTCCCCGAGGCCATCGAGTGGAGCGGTCGCCGGTGGCCGATCATCGTGTTCGAGAGGCTGCCGTAGCGGTGGACGTAGACGGCTTCGTCGTCCTCTTCGACGATGAATACCGCTCGTTCGTCGGTCTCCTGACCGAGTTCGAACACCGCTCGTTTGGCGGCCGTGTAACCCACTCTCCGGGAACGAGCCTGCTCGCCGAGTTCGACGAACCGGAAGCCGACGTAATACTTCCCGTCGCGCTCGATCACGTAGCCCAGGTCGGTGAGCGTCTGCAGGTGGCGGTAGACGGTACTCTTGGGGAGGTCGGTTCGCTGCGTGAGATCCGCGATCGTGACCCCTTCCTCGGCTTTGAGCGCCTCGAGGAGTTCGAACGTCTTTCGCGTCGTCGAGACGCCGACGGTCCCGGTTTCGTCCCGATCCGTGTTCATATCCGATGCTGTTCGCACGCCGCAATCAATGTTCCGGATACTGGGACGGGAGTGTTGGCGGGCGGGACGGCCGTCCCTGAATCCGAACCCGAGTCGGCACGCTCCGGAGTAGCGGTCGAGTGGAGTAGCGGTCGAGTCGGCAGGGCCACGAGCAGCGAGTCGAACTCGAGTCGGAGAAAAAGCGTGGTGCGAATCGTCGACTCGCGTCGCTACTGGTAGGCGGGGATACCGGTGAACTCCTCGCCGAGGACGAGCGTGTGGATGTCGTGGGTACCCTCGTAGGTGTAGACCGTCTCCATGTTGGCCATGTGGCGCATCGGCGAGTAGTCGGTGGTGATGCCGTTGCCGCCGAGCATCTCGCGGGCGATCCGGGCCTGATCGCGGGCCGTGCGCACGTTGTTCCGCTTGGCCATCGAGACGTGCTGGGGTCGCATCTCGCCGCGCTCTTTGAGTTCGGCGAGGCGGTGGGCCAGCAGCTGGGCCAGCGTGATCTGGGTGCCCATCTCCGCGAGCTTGCGCTGTTGGAGCTGGAACCGGCCGATCGGACCGCCAAACTGGTCGCGGTCTTTGGCGTACTGACGGGCCTCCTCGAAGCAGTCCCGCGCCGCGCCGACTGCGCCCCAGGCGATGCCGTAGCGGGCCTGCGTGAGACAGGACAGCGGCCCCTTCATGCCCGAGACGCCGGGAAGAACGTTCTCCTCGGGGACGTGGACGCCGTTCAGACCGATCTCGCCCGTGATCGACGCGCGCAGCGAGAGCTTCTCGGTGATCTTGTTCGTCGTGACGCCGTCGCGGTCGGTCTCGACCAGAAATCCGCGCACGGGGTCGTCCTCGGCCGACTTGTCACGCGCCCAGACGATGGCGACGTCGGCGATCGGCGAGTTCGTGATCCACGTCTTCGAGCCGTTCAGCACGTAGCCGTCACCGTCCGCCTCCGCGCGGGTTTCCATCGCCGACGGATTCGAACCGTGTTCCGGCTCGGTGAGGCCGAAGCAGCCGATCGCCTCGCCTCGCCCCATCGCGGGCAGCCACTCCTCTTTCTGCTCCTCGCTCCCGTAGGCGCGGATGGGGTACATGACCAGCGCGCCCTGGACCGACGCCATCGAGCGCAGCCCCGAGTCGCCGGCCTCGAGTTCCTGCATCAGGAGCCCGTACGCCGTCTCCGAGACGTTCGGCGAGCCGTAGCCCTCGAGGTTCGGCGCGTAGAAGCCGAGTTCGCCCATCTTCGGGATGAGTTCCTTCGGGAAGGTGCCGTTCTCGAAGTGCTCGCCGATGTCGGGTTTGACGTGCTCGTCGACGAACTCCCGGGCCGTGTCCCGGATCATCCGCTCTTCCTGGTCGAGATCCTCCTCGAGCTGCACGAAATCCAGCATACCTAGACCTATGGGAATGGCACAATAGGTATTGCGATACGGGGTGTCACATGGGTGGCCGCCGAGGTGGAAGCGGACGGCCGTTCATGTTGGGTATTTATATAATAAAACGCAATTTCGGCGGATTGCGGAAGGGTTATAACAGGTAACTATGAAGACGTTTGGCATGGCGAAGAGGGACAAATCCACGGACAGACGTACCACTCGACGATCGATTCTCGCGACAGCAGGCGTCGGTTCCCTCGCGGCGATCGCCGGTTGTATCGGCGGCGAGACGAGCGGCGGCAGCGACCAGAACCTCGAGACCCTGTCGGACATCAACGAGAACACGTCGGTGTCACCGACGCCGAGCGGCTCCGGGACGGCTCCAGCGCTCGAACGAGCGCTCGATCACGCTACCGACGGATACGACCGTGTCAGCAACGACTACGGCGAGCAGGGCAACGCGATCAACGAGAACCAGCTCGACGCCGGCGTCGGGACGCTGATGAACTTCTCGATCACGCCTAGCTGGCTCCAGCAGACCGCGAGTACCGTCGACAACCTCCGCGTCCTCGACGTGACCGACGAGACCGAGCAGGCCTGGAACGACGACGACCGACTGCTGATCCAGCCGGCCGAGACGGGGCAGATCGACAACGTCGACGCCCCCGACGAGGTTCCCGCGCCGACCTTCGCGTACAACTTCGTCTCCCGGGCCGACCTCGAGTACGACACGGTCTACACGTTCCTCGAGACGCTGTACGAGCAGAAGGATGAACTGGCGGACTACGCCGGCCTGCTGGCGACCCACGAGGAAGACGAGTTCTGGGTGAAGAACATGTACGACGGCGTCCCCTTCCACGACGCCGCGGCGGACTTCTACGAGGAGATCGGCGTCTGGAGCGACGAGTTCGAGCGCGCCGGTGGCAGTTCGAGCGGCGGCGCGACCGGCGACACCGACGTTCGGATGCGGACGTCGACGTCGACGACCACGGCCTACTCCGCGAACCAGGGGATGACCAGTGCCGTCAACGAGGGGACCGACGACCTGTTCGTCGAGGCCCAGACCAGCCAGGGAACCGAGGCGAACCTCGGTGCGCTCGACCAGGAGGATGCCGAGATGGTCTACATCCAGAACTGGTCGGCACGGCAGGTCCAAGAAGGTGCCGGCAACTACAGCGAACTCGGCTTCGAAATGGCACAGATCGTCCACTTCTACGATCTGCCGTGGTTCTTCATCGCCGAGGGCGGTAACTAACAGAACCGATGTCCGAAGCATATTCCGACCGCGGCCTCACCGAGATAGTCCTCGGGTTCCTCGTGTACGTATTTGGGTTCGCCCTGACGGGGTACACCGTCTTGTACGCCGTGTCCCTCGTGGGCGGATGGCCCCTCACCGGCCTCGTCGACGAACCGCGCTGGGTAGTCCGCGACAAGCAATACATGATCCTCTTTTTCGGAATGGGGATCGCGCTGTACTACCTCGACTACGCCTACCAGCAGTTCGCCGACGAAAGCCCCGACGTTGGTATCGATGCAGCGACATCCTCGACGGCCGGCGAGAGCGTCGACGGTGCGCTCGAGCGAGCGCGACGCGTCTGGGAGCGGGTCGACCCGTACATCGCCCTCGCCCTCGCCCTCGCGGCGCTGTTCACGATGTACCACGTCTATACGAACTTTATCCGACTCGACGAGGATGCGTACATCCTCGGCTACACCACCACCGATCACGTCGTCGGCGTGGTGTTGATCGCGATGGCGGTCGACACGACCCGTCGAGCATTCGGTACCACGATCGCAGCCGTCGCCGTCGCAGCGATCGCGTATGCCCACTCCGCGGTCGGCCCGCGGCTGTTCGGCGTCTTCCAGCACTCGGGTCAGAGCTGGGAGCAGATCGCCGAGAACGGCGCGATCGGCATTAGCGGCGTCTACCATAGCACCATGATGGGGATCGGCTCGACGTGGGTCGCAATCTTCATCATGTTCGCCGGGATCGCGAAGGCGTTCGGGCTGATGGAGTTCGTCCGCGATATCGGGAAGGAACTCGGACGGAGCCTCCGAACCGGCGTCGTCCAGATCGCCGTCATCTCGAGCATGATTATGGGCTCGATCACCGGGAGCGCGGCGGCCAACACCGCGACGACCGGGAGCTTTACGATCCCGATGATCAAGGATCAAGGCGTCGACAGCGACGTCGCCGCCTCGATCGAGGCGGTCGCCTCCGCGGGCGGCCAGATGCTGCCGCCCGTGATGGGCGTCGCGGCGTTCCTGATGGCCGACATCATTCAGGTCCCGTACCTAGACATCGTCCAGGCTGGAGTTATTCCGGCGGCATTGTTCTACTTCAGCGTCTGTCTGGCCGTCCACTTCACCATCCTCAAGTTCGGCTGGATCTCGAGCGACCTCTCGTCGTTCAGGTGGCGACTCCTCCTCAACGGGCTTCACTTCGCGATCCCGATGGGCGTCCTCCTGTACACGCTCGTCTACCTGCGGTACACGCCGCTGTCGGCGGGCATGAATACGATCTTCGCGATCATCGGCGTGATGTTCGTCCGGAACTTCGTCGTCGGCGTCGTCGGCGTCGGTTCCGACGAGGTGACGGCCGAGATCCTCGGGCGGGAGATACAGGGCGACGATCTGCTTGGGAACCTCGTCGCGACGATCAAGCAAACCTTCGACGGGTTCAAACAGGGCGGGACCGACATGGCACCGCTGGTCGGCGTCCTCGCGGCCATGGGCGTGATCGTCGAACTGCTCGAGGGAACGGGGCTGACGGCCCGCGTCGCGACGTCGATCGTCAGCCTCGGCGACGTGAGCTTGCTCGGGTTCGGCGGCGGACTGTTCGTCGTCCTGTTCCTCGCGATGATCGCCAGCATCCTGTTCGGGCTCGGGATGCCGACGCCCGCGGCATACATCCTCGTGGCCATCCTGGTTGCGAAACCGATCACCGAACTGGGAACCCCTGACATCGCGACGCATATGTTCGTGTTCTACTTCGCGATGTTGTCGGCGATCACGCCGCCGGTCGCGATCTCGGTCGCGATCGGGGCGCGGATCGCGGGCGCGAGCTTCCTCCAGTCGGCCAAACAGGCGCTCCGGCTCGGTGCGCCCGGATTCGTCATCCCCTACGCCTTCATCGCGAACGAGAGTCTCATCTACTGGTCCGCCGAGACGCTGCTCGCGTTCCCCGTCGTGCTGGCCGGCACCGTCGCCCTGATCGTCGCGACGATCGGGTTCGACGGCGCGCGCGACCTCTCTGCGCCGGTCCGTGTGCTCTT
>NZ_JAQIVI010000643.1 GCF_028618695.1 Natrinema soli
ACAGGAGTCGAGCGCCGACCGTGAGCGCGGCGACCGTCAGTCGAAGCGCGTAACTGACGAGGGAGAGGCCGAGCGACGACTCGCCGCCGCCGTTCCGGTCATCGCTGCTGCCGCGGTCGTCGCCGTCGTTCCGGTCATCGTCGTCGCCGCGATCGCCACGAGTCGAGCGATCGCCGGTACCGTCGTTCTCGTCGGGCTTCGGATCGGCGTCTGTCGGGGTGTCGGTGCTGGTGTCCGCAGCGGATTTCGATCCGTCGTCGACGCCGGTGGTCTCGACGGGTGTCGGGTCGCCGTCGTCGGACGCGGATCGTGAAGGAGTGTCAGTCATGTGGAAACGAGGGGAGTATCGGGACGGCTCAGAGACCGTTCGAGAGGGCCTCGAGGAGTCGAATAGCGACCAGCAGCAACGCGGTCAACAGGAGGATCCGGCGGAGGATGGCCCCCCTGGTCGTCCTGATGCGCGAGCGGTCGGAGGGGTGAAAGCCGACGGTCCAGAGGGTCGCGATCGCGCCGACGTTGATCGCGATGACGTTGACCGCCACGACGACGAGCGAGCCGAGGACGGCCGCCGGTTCGCCCCAGGCAACGCCGACGCCGACGACGCCGATGGGGGGCATGATCGCGGCCG
>NZ_JAQIVI010000644.1 GCF_028618695.1 Natrinema soli
GCCATCAGGACGGCCGCGGCGACGCCGACGACGACGAAACTCGCGATCGCGGTGCGTTCGCCGCCGATTCGGTCGCTGATGACGCCGCCCGGAACGCGAACGAGCGCCGCGAGCAGCGTGAATGCGATCGCGGTGAGGGCTCCGGACGCCTGCAGGTCGAGGTCGTGAACGGCCGTCCAGTAGGACGGAAACCAGGTCGTCAGCGCGAGGAAGCCGCCGAACGACGCGAAGAAGAGCGCGACGAGCACCCACGTTCGCGGAATGCCGGCCGCCTCACGGATCGACGCCATCGCGTCCCCGCTCGGGAACAGCTCCTGACCCCCCGTTTCGGCCGCCCGTTTCGCCGCGTCGGCCTCGAGCCCTCGCTTCCGGAGCTGGAAGAACGGGGGGTCGACGGCGATGAGGCCGTAGACGAACGTCCCGCAGACGAGGAAGCCGAACCACGCGAGGTACGCACCTGTCAGGCCGAGCGCGGCGAGCGCGACGGGGACGAGGAGGGTGAAAATTCCCGGCGAACTGTTGCCCAGGCCCGCGTACACCGCGAGCATCGTCCCCTGTCGGTCCTCCGGCGACCAGTACGACGTCTGGGCGGCCCCGACGGAGAACGTCGCGATCCCGCAGCCCGAAAGCGCGCCGAACAGGAAGACGAGCGGATAGTGAGCCATCGTCAGACCGTCGGTCCCGAGGGTCACGAGAATCGTCGACAGGCCGGCCATCCCCACGACGGCACCGCCGAGCAAAACCAGGAACGGCTTCGCCGCCCCGACGTCCTCGACCCACGCGCCGAAGGGGACGCGAAGGAGCGAGCCGGTCAACTGCGGCGCTGCGACCAGCAGTCCGAGCGCGAGCCCGGACAG
>NZ_JAQIVI010000645.1 GCF_028618695.1 Natrinema soli
GGATCGTCTCCCACTGGGCGGCGTCGACGACGGCGACCCGCGCCTCGCTGTCGCGCAATCGGTAGCCCAGCGCGTCGTCGCCGAACAGAACCGATAGTGGGAGCGACACCGCGCCGCGTTTCCAGCACGCCAAGTGCATCAGAACGTTCGCCGGCTTCTGCGGGACGACGACCCCGACCCGGTCGCCCCGATCGACGCCCATCGACTCGAGCGCGTTGGCGACGGCGTTCGACCGCCGATCGAGATCGTCGAACGTGTAGGTTTCAGCGCTGCCGTCCGGAGCGGCCTGAAAGAGCGCCGGTCGATCGCCGTCCGGGTGCTTTCCGACCAGGTCGGTCGCCGCGTTGAACCCGGACGGAACGTCCCACGAAAACGACTCGCGCGCCGCGTCGTACGACGCTCCCTCGAGCGTAACGTGCCACGCCATAGCACGACCTACCACGGTGGCCGGCATAAACGGTCGGGCGACCGCGGCCGGCTCAGAGGCGGGGGAACCGCCGCGCGTCGACGGTCACGTCGACGTGCTCGAGTCGCGGGTCGTCGGCCAGTTCGGCGACGGTC